>NZ_CP050831.1:1541405-1849686 GCF_012113595.1 Bacteroides faecium | reverse complement strand
ATTCCGGCGGATGGTATGCGGATTGAAAGAGACGAGCCCGTTTATCGTACCCATCCAGATAGTGCCGTCGGCGGCGGCCAGAGCCGATTTATAGTTGAACTGGTTGTCCGGCAACCCGTCATTGCGGGTAAATACGTGCAAGCTGTCGGCTTCGGGATACAGGCAGACCAAGCCACGGTCTGTTCCGAACCAGATGCGGTGTTGTTGGTCTTCCACTGCTTTGTAAGTCACGTCGTCGGGCAGTCCGTCCGTTTCGGTATAGGTGCGGAAAGTAGCCGTTTCGGGGTTGAAGCGGGAAAGTCCGCCCCTGTCTGTGGAAAACCAGAGAAAGCCTTTGCTGTCTTCGGATATGCCGGTCACTTCGTTGGTGCCGATAGAGGTGGTGTCTCCCGGCAGATGTCTGTAATTGACCGTTTCATCGGTTGCCGGGTTATAGCGGAATACTCCGTTTCCCATGGTCGCTACCCAGATAGTGCCGTTCCTGTCTTCAAGAATGTCGCGCATAAAAGCATAGCCGAACTGCTTCATCTTCCCGAATGTACGCCCGCCGTCGACAGAGCGGAAGATATTCCAGCCGTCGCCCAGCCAGATTACTCCCTGACGGTCGCGGTGAAGGGCAAATACGGAGCCTTCACTGATGCCGAGTTGTTGGGGATAAAGTGTCTGTACACGTCCGTTGAAAGAAGGACGGGGAGAAACGGCAGATGCACAGGGAGCGGTAAGGCCGGGAGTGACAAGACCGGGAGTAATAAGGTCGATACCGCCTTTAAAATAGCCGGCTCCCACTAAATCATCCGAGGCGAAGAGACTCAATACATTCCGGCGGTCGGGAGATTCGGGGACGGTGGTAAACAATCCGGTTTGAGGATTCCAGTAGCAGACACCGCCATCCTGCGTACCTATCCATACAAGCCCGTCTTTTCCTTCAGCCAGTTCGCTGATACGACGTCCGCAGGCTGCGCCGGGTTTTCCCGGAAGATGAATGGAAAAGTCGATGGTACGCACCGGCAGATAGCTCACACCGCCAAACTGTGTACAAATCCATGTGCCGCCTTCGCGGTCGCGGTAGATTTTATCAATGATAGCGTCACCCAGCCCATACGCTCCTTCTGCATCGGCAGGGATATGTTGCAGGCTGTTCTGCTTTTCATTAATCACATATACGCCATTCTGTGTTCCTACCCAGAGCTCGTTGCCGAAGCAGGTCACGTAGCGGATTATTTTGCGATGTATCTCCGGTGCCGGGAAAATGCTGACTTCACCTGTCTTTTTGTTGAACCGTTTCAATTCTTCTTCGTGCACTCCGACAATCAACTCATCGCCATAATCGCACAGGGTGAAGATAAAATCACCTTTCAATGCTTCCTTCGCAACGGCATCATAGGTATCTTTCGCAGGGTTGTAGCGGTAGATTCCCGCCCCGTATGTCCCTATCCAGACTGTGCCTTCTCCGTCCACGCATATGGATTGCGGAAAATCCTTGCTTTTGTCTTCTCCCGGACAAGGGATATAATGGGACAACTTTCCTGTGGCTTCATGGTAACGAAAAACTCCCTGGTTGGGGACGTTTACCCATATATTTCCCGAGCGGTCTGCCACGATGTCCTGAATCCAGTTGCCCGTGATTTGTTCGCCTGCTGCCGTGCGGACATCAAAGAAAGTAAATTTGCCGGTCGCGAGGTCTTGAAGGTAGACACCGTCATCCGTTCCTACCCAAAGCCTTCGATGAGTATCTTCAAAAAGTGCGGAGATAACCTGGTTTCCCCGTCCGGTAGCCTCATCACAGCAAGGATATACCTGCATCGAAACACCGTCGTAACGGTTCAGCCCGTTGCGCGTACCCAGCCAGACAAAGCCGTAACTATCCTGAATAATAGACTTGACATGACTGTTTGAAAGTCCGTTCGCACCATTCACGTGAATAAAGTTATACTGTCCCGTCGCGGAAGAAACCGGAAGGAAGAAGCAAACGGACAGAAGGAAAAGCAGCAGTTTCTCGTTCATAAATAGATATTAGATGACGACAAATATAGTTTTTTTACACGAAAAAGCGTCTCCGGGATGCAACATTTATTGCAACAGATACTACAAATGTCGCACCACGGCATCCCTTCCGCACAATTGAAACATTTCTTGCACATCTTGACAAAAGCGTATATAGCCGCTTATCCGCCCGTCCCCTACCTTTGCTTCCGTCAATGTGACAAATCGACGCGAACTCCCGGAATCTTTAAATTAATACCAGATATGAAAAAAATTACTCTCGGTTGCCTTGCCGTAACCACCATGCTACAATTAATCCCGGTCAACGGAAATGCAGAGAACGTCCGGAGCCAAAAGGCAAAGGCAAAGACGAACCGTACTGAAATGAAACAGGACACTATTCCTGCTTCTGCTTCTAAAAAAGAGGGAGAAGAAGGAGAACGTAATGTGATGCTGAACGCTTCCGATGCCAACAAGCCCCGTGAAATCCAAATCGGACTGCCCAGTGAGGACGTTAATGTATATGAGAACGGACTTCCTGGCGTATATTCGTCTGCCGTGCACAAGCTGGCTGCCCATTGGCGCAGCGACAGCAGCTTGGGAGAAGTGGGACTGTTGTCTCCTTCGGAATCAGCTATCACGACAGGAAATATCGCTTATTCGGTGAACGCTTTCAGCAAATTGGGACAAAAAGACTTTCAAGGTATCCTGAACTACCGTACCAACCATTTCGGCATGCAAAACTTTGATTTCAATGTGTCGGGAGCAATCAGTGGGAAATGGCTCTATACAGCAGGCATTTATCAGAATTTCGACCCGGGGAGTTTCGACTTGAAGTTCACCAATTATGCCGACCGTACGGAAATTTACCATGCCGGTCTTACGCATCTCTTCGACAACGGACGTGGGAAGGTGTCATTGCTCTACAAACATTCGCGCAGCGAGAATCCGGGAAACTTTGCCAATGCCGCCCCTTTTATCTATGTAGGCGACGGGTCGGTCAAGGAAGCCGAAGGTTTCAAACTGGGGACAAACTCATACGTTCCGCAAAGCGGCTCTTTCCGCTACATGGACGTCATGGACGGAAAGATGAAAACGTGGAACCTGGGTGACGGCTGTGAGAACCGTGCCAACGAAGTGGCTCTGATAGCCGATTACCGTTTCAAGAATGACCTGTTGTGGAAGTTCAACATGAAATATATGGACGCTCCACGCGCCAACTATGTGGACTTCGGCGGCAGTACAATCAGCGAGGCAACGGTTGCCGACGGCTATACGCTGCAAAACGGCGACCCGTATGAGGGTTTGGTGGAAGGACGTCGCACCTGGTTGCACGTGGGTAAGGTGAAGAATTTCCTTATCACTTCCGAATTGAGCAAAAATATCGGCAACCATGATTTAAGGCTGGGGCTGAACGAGTGGTATTATCACCTGGATTACCATTCTTCTTCCATGCAGTGGATGGCCAGCGTACAGAATTACCCGCAACTGCTACATTCCGCCGCAACGAACCCGCTTGACCAGACGTTTGCCGACGAGCATGTGCAGACATACGGTTATAATGAATTAAGTCCGGAATACACCAAAGGATATGAGAATAAGCTCGCCCTCTACTTTACGGACAACTGGCAGGTGACTCCGAAGTTCAACATCTACTATGGCGGTCGTCTGGAATACTACCGGATGAGTGCAGACCAGATATCAGCTTCCCGTTTCCCCGGATTCCACATCGGCGACTTCAAGACTTTCAGCAAAGACGAAGAAACCGGAAATATCATCGCCACCCAACGGAATATACATCCCGCCAAAGTGGTGAAAGACAAGTTGAACTACGCCGCCACTCTCCGCATGACGTACAACATGACGAAACCATTCGGACTGACTGTCGACGGAACAGTAGCCACGCGTTTCCCACGTATCAACGAATATGCAGGAACCGGCCCGACGGAAGAGCAATACAAACGTGTCACCATTCCGATGATTCGAGGCGGATTGTTCTACAAGAACAATTGGATAAACCTGACTTCAATGGTCACTTATATCTCCAAGTCGAACAACATCGACCAGCAGAACCTGACCAAACCGGGAACGAAAGAGGGGAAGACCGTATTGTTAATCTACAACATCGAAACACTGGGCTGGACTACTTCTGCCGAAATAGACCCGTTCAAAGGTTTCCACCTGCACGCCTTGTTCACGTATCAGAAGCCTGTTTACAAGAATTACAACGCGAGCGTGACGTTTAATGACGGCTCGGAAATGTCCGTCAATGCCAATGGCATGATTGTCAAGGAGATTCCGCAGATACTTGTCGAACTCGACCCCAGTTATAATATTACGAAGGATTTGCGTCTATGGCTCAGTTTCCGCTACTTCGGCAAGACGTACGCCAATCTTCAGGAAGCGCTTTATTTCAATGGCCGCTGGGAAACATTCGGGGGCATCAACTGGAATGTAAATAAACACTTGTCCCTGGGCGCAACGGTCATCAACTTCCTGAATCAAAAAGGAGCAAGCGGCACTATCAACGGCTCGGAACTGATAACCAAAGAGGAAGCTGCCCAATATGCCGGAAATTATATGAGTGGAAATTATTTACGCCCATTTACCGTAGAATTTAACGTCGGCATTAAATTCTAACTTGTACATCATAAATTATCATTATCTTTGGGCATTTTTATGCCCGCAAACTAACTAATACCAATAATTATTACTCAAAACACCATGAAGAAACTATTTCTACTACTAATGGCTTTGTTTACACTGGCGCAAGTGAATGCCCAGGAAAAGAACGTTATCCAGATTTCAACGGATAACACGGATTTAATCCTTCAAGTAGCCCCGAACGGACGGCTTTACCAGGCTTACCTGGGTGACAAATTGCTGAACAAGCAAGATATTAATAATTTCTCTCCTTATGTAAAAGGCGGCAGCGACGGCAGTGTTTCTACACGCGGTTGGGAAGTATATCCGGGCTCCGGTGCAGAGGATTATTTCGAGCCGGCGGTAGCTATCACTCATAGCGACGGCAATCCAAGTACGATTCTCCGCTATGTGTCTTCGGAACAGAAAGCCGTGGCAGGGGGAACGGAAACGATTATCAATCTCAAAGACAACCAGTATCCGGTAGAAGTGACTTTGCATTATATCGCTTATCCGAAAGAGAACGTTATCAAAACATGGAGTGAAATAAAGCATAATGAAAAGAAGCCTGTCACTCTGTGGCGCTACGCTTCCACGATGCTGTACTTCTCCGGAAATGAATATTATCTGACTGAGTTCAGCAGTGACTGGGCGAAAGAAGCACAGATGAGCACACAGCCGCTACGATTCGGCAAGAAGGTAATCGACACCAAACTCGGAAGCCGTGCCGCTATGCACACGCATCCGTTCTTCGAACTCGGTATTGAGCAACCGGCACAGGAAACACAAGGACGTGTGATGCTGGGTACTATCGGATGGACAGGAAATTTCCAGTTTACTTTTGAAGTGGATAATGTAGGCAATCTCCGTGTAATCCCGGCTATCAACCCTTATGCATCCGATTATGAATTGAAAGCGAACGAAGTATTTACGACTCCCGAATTTATGTTCACTTTCAGCAATAACGGTACGGGCGAAGCCAGTCGTAATCTCCATGCCTGGGCACGCAATCACCAATTGAAAGACGGACAAGGCGACCGCTTCACCCTGCTGAACAACTGGGAAAATACCTACTTCAAGTTCAATGAAGAATTACTCTCCGAACTAATGAAGGAAGCCAAACATCTCGGCGTGGATATGTTCTTGCTCGACGACGGCTGGTTTGGAAACAAGCACCCACGCAACAGTGATAATGCCGGACTGGGTGACTGGGAAGTAATGAAGTCGAAACTCCCCGGCGGTATTCCCGCGCTCGTGAAATCTGCCAAAGAAGCCGGAGTGAAATTCGGTATCTGGATTGAGCCGGAAATGGTGAACCCGAAAAGCGAATTGTTCGAGAAACACCCCGACTGGGCTATCACTCTGCCGAACCGTGAAACTTATTACTACCGTAATCAGTTGGTTCTCGACCTCAGCAACCCGAAAGTGCAGGACTTCGTTTTCGGCGTGGTAGACAATATACTGACTGAAAACCCGGAAGTCGCCTATTTCAAATGGGACTGTAACTCACCTATCACGAACATCTACTCCCCCTATCTGAAAAACAAACAGGGACAGCTTTACATCGACCATGTACGCGGCATATACAACGTACTGAAACGTGTAAAAGAGAAATATCCCAATACACCGATGATGCTTTGCTCCGGCGGCGGCGCGCGTTGTGACTACGAAGCATTGAAATACTTCACAGAGTTCTGGTGCAGTGATAATACCGACCCGATAGAACGTCTGTTTATCCAATGGGGATTCTCGCAAATCTTCCCCGCAAAAGCGATGTCCGCACACGTGACTAGCTGGAACAAGAAGACAAGCGTGAAATTCCGTACCGACGTAGCCAGTATGTGCAAATTAGGCTTCGACCTCGGACTGAAAGAACTCAATGCAGACGAACTGACTTATTGCCAGGACGCAGTTGCCAACTGGACACGTCTGAAGAAGGTAATCCTTGACGGTGACCAATACAGACTAGTTTCTCCTTACGATGGTAATCATATGTCCGTGATGTATGCCGCACCGGACAAGAATAAGGCTGTTCTTTATACATACGATATTCATCCGCGTTATGCAGAGAAGTTGCTTCCTGTGAAATTACAGGGATTGGATGCCGGGAAAATGTATAAGGTGAAAGAAATCAATCTGATGCCGAACAGGAAATCAAATCTGGATGCCAACGAAAAAACATATTCAGGAGATTATCTGATGAAAGTGGGAATCCATGCGTTCACCACAAACCAGGCTTTCAGTCGTGTGATTGAATTGACTGCGGAATAAACAGACAGGCAAAAACAGAAAAGGGGATTCACCATTTACTGGCGTTTCCCCTTTCTTTTTTACACACACAATAATAATCAATTAATCCTCAATATTTACGGCTGTGCCGTTAGCAGTCACCATCTGCATACTGCCGCTACCTCTATTAGACGGGGAACACCCCTAAAAAGTTGCAGCTATACCGTAACTTTTTACGATATAGCTGCCATTAATGTTAAAGAGAGAGAATTTATAATATAAGCATAGTCTCACGACTCTCCAAATATTCCTTTTACATATTAGACGCTTGAAACTTCAAATCACTGCACTTGAAGGCATCTTTTTTTAGTTAAAGAATAAAAAAAACGCCATTCCCGCAGGAACAGCGATTTATATTTTAAAACATACGGCTGACGCGTTCGATTCCGGCCACCAGCGCATCAATCTCCGCTTTCGTATTATACATGGCGAATGATGCCCTGACAGTTCCTTCAATACCAAGTCGCTGCATCAAGGGTTGCGCGCAATGGTGTCCGGTACGGACGGCAATACCCAAACGGTCCAGCAAAGTGCCTAAGTCGAAGTGGTGAATATTACCTACCAGGAAGGAGATTACTGCCCCCCGGTCGGCGGCTTCGCCGAATATACGCATATCAGGTATTTCTTTCAGGCGTTGCAGGGCGTAGGTTGTCAGTTCATGTTCGTGCTTCGCAATCTTTTCCATGCCGATGCCGTTCACATAGTCGAGGGCTTTTGCCAGACCTGTGGTTCCTATATAATCGGGTGTACCGGCTTCAAACTTGAAAGGAAGTTCGTTGAACGTTGTTTTTTCGAAAGAGACGTGTTGAATCATTTCTCCCCCGCCCTGATAAGGCGGCATACGGTCCAGCCATTCTTCTTTTCCATAAAGTACGCCGACTCCTGTCGGGCCATATACCTTATGAGCGGAGAATACCAGGAAATCGGCATCCAAATCCTGTACGTCCACCTTCATGTGAGGAATAGATTGCGCGGCATCTACCAGGAAAGGTACGCCATGGGCATGAGCGGTAGCAATCATCTCTTTCACCGGATTCACAGTGCCCAGAACATTGGAAACCTGAACTACGCTGACAATCTTCGTACGTTCGGAGAAAAGCTTTTCGTATTCGTCCAATAGCAGTTCGCCTTTGTCGTTCATGGGAATTACTTTGATGGCGATGCCTTTTCGGGCCGCCAGTAATTGCCAGGGAACGATATTGCTGTGATGTTCCATCACTGAGAGGATAACTTCGTCGCCCTCTTGCATAAACTCATCACCAAAACTGGAGACAAGAAGATTGATGCTTTCCGTTGTTCCACGAGTAAAGACAACTTCGTTCGTGCTACGGGCATTGATAAACTGACGCACCGTTTCACGGGAAGCTTCATGCAATTCCGTGGCTTGTTGCGAGAGGTAATGCACGCCGCGGTGCACGTTCGCATTCACGGAATAATACTCGTCCACCAACGAATCAACTACCAAACGGGGTTTTTGAGTCGTTGCACCGTTGTCGAAGTAAACCAAAGGTTTACCGTAGACCGTACGGCTTAATATCGGAAAATCCTCACGTATCTTTTGAATATCCATTTTTATTAGTGATTTATCATCATTTACAGATTGCACAACCCTGGCATCTATTCAATTCGCCACGGAAACGTTTTTCTACCAACAGATGCAGACGGTCTTTCAGTGCATCCAGACGAATGGTATCAATTACTTCATTGACAAACGCGAACATCAACAGCAAACGGGCTTCCTTCTCTTCAATTCCACGTGAACGCATGTAGAATAATGCATTCTCGTCCAGTTGTCCGACAGTTGCTCCATGCGAACATTTCACATCGTCTGCATAGATTTCCAACTGGGGTTGCGTGTACATGCGGGCCTCGCGTGTAGCACAAAGGTTCCGGTTGGTTTGTTGTGAGTTGGTATGCTGTGCGTCGGGACGTACCAATACCAGTCCGGCAAATGCGCCTACCGATTGGTCGTCGAGAACGTATTTGAACAATTCGTTACTGGTACAGTTCGGCACTGCGTGGTCGATGCTTGTATTATTATCTATGTGCTGGTTCTTGTCGGCAATTGCCATACCGCAAAGGTTTATTTCAGCACCTTCGCCTGCTAGCAGCACTTCGGTTGTATTGCGGGTAGTACCGTTATGCAAAGTCATGCCATTCAGCAGCACATTGCTGTTCGCTTCCTGTTTTACGTACAGGTTGCTGATACGGACTGTACTGGTATGTGTTTCTTCCAGTTCATACATATCGAATACGGCATTCTCTCCGGCAAAGACTTCAATGACCTGCGTTGCAAGGAAGTTCACGTTATCCATGGCATGATCACAAATCAACAAGCGGGCTTGTGCGCCATCTTCCAGGATAATCAATACACGTCGGTTTACCATAAAGTTGACGTCTGCACGCAGGATGTTTACTAACTGGATGGGCTTTTCCACAATTACATTTTTCGGCACATAGAAGATGACTCCGTCTTGTGCAAAAGTGGTATTGAAAGCCGTCACGCCATCTTTGGAAGTATCTGCCAGTTTGCCGTAATACTTCTTCACCAGTTCAGGGTGTTGTCCGGCTACGTCTTTCAGACTACCGAAGATTACGCCTTCCGGTAAATGGCTTTTGGGAAGTGCCTTGTTATAAAATGCATCGTTGACTACGAAATACAGGGCAGTACTCATATTCGGCACGTCGCACTTAAACACTTCATACGGGTTGACCGGGATAGCAAGACGATTCAGGTTCAGGCCGAAGTCCGGTTCAAAATATTTGCTTACATCCGTATATTTGTACTTCTCCATCTTACGGGTCGGGAATCCGATTCGCTCAAAATCGGCAAAAGCAGCGGCACGGGGTGCATTCAGCACTTCGGCACTATGCCTGCAAATCATGGCTTCCGTCTGTGAGAAGAGGTCTATGTATTGTTGTTCAGCATTCATCATTATTCTCCTACTTCTTTCTTAATCCAGTCATATCCTTTTTCTTCCAGTTCCAGGGCTAGTTCCGGACCGGCAGTTTTTACGATACGGCCTTTATAAAGTACATGTACAACATCCGGTTTGATATAATCGAGCAGACGTTGATAGTGTGTGATGACAATCGTGCTTGTGTCGGGAGTTTTCAGTTTGTTCACTCCTTCGGCTACAATACGGAGCGCGTCGATGTCCAGGCCGGAGTCTGTTTCGTCGAGAATACTCAAACGCGGTTCGAGCATTGCCATCTGGAAGATTTCGTTGCGTTTCTTTTCACCACCGGAGAAACCTTCGTTCACCGAACGGTTAGCCAGTTTATTGTCCAGTTCAACGACTGCACGTTTCTCGCGCATCAGTTTCAAGAATTCACTGGCTGTCAGTGCGGGCAGACCTTTATATTTGCGTTGCTCGTTCACGGCAGCGCGCATAAAGTTCACCATACTTACACCGGGAATTTCCACCGGATACTGGAAACTAAGGAAGATACCTTCATGGCTACGGTCTTCAGGGCTCAACTCCAACAGATTCTTTCCATAAAAAGTGACCGAGCCTTTCGTCACCTCAAAAGCAGGATTACCTACCAGGACGGAAGAAAGTGTACTCTTACCGGAACCGTTCGGCCCCATGATTGCATGTATTTCGCCCGGCTTCACCGTCAGGTTAATGCCTTTCAATATCTCTTTGCCATTAATGCTGGCATGCAGGTCTTTTATTTCTAACATAATCACTTTTATTTTTTATCCTACACTTCCTTCCAACGAAATAGTAAGCAACTTCTGTGCTTCTACCGCAAATTCCATCGGAAGCTTATTCAAAACTTCTTTCGCATATCCGTTCACAATCAGTCCGATAGCATCTTCTGTCGGGATACCGCGCTGATTGCAATAGAATATCTGGTCTTCATTAATCTTGCTTGTCGTAGCTTCATGCTCTACCACTCCTGTCTCATTGCGAATATCCATATACGGGAAGGTATGCGCACCGCACTTATCTCCCAGCAACAGAGAGTCACACTGGCTATAATTACGGGCATTATCCGCTTTCTCCGCTACACGTACCAATCCGCGATAAGAGTTCTCGCTATGTCCGGCAGAGATACCCTTGCTTACAATCGTGCTACGGGTATTCTTGCCTAGGTGAATCATCTTCGTACCGGTATCCGCCTGCTGGTAGTTGTTTGTCACAGCCACGGAATAGAACTCGGCAGTCGAATTATCGCCTGTCAGAATACAGGAAGGATATTTCCAGGTAATTGCCGAACCGGTTTCCACTTGTGTCCAGGAGAGTTTGCTATCCACTCCTTTGCAGTTACCGCGTTTTGTCACAAAGTTATATACACCGCCCTTACCTTCGGCATCTCCCGGATACCAGTTCTGAACAGTACTGTATTTCACTTCGGCACGGTCGTGCACGATGATTTCCACAATAGCGGCGTGCAACTGGTTTTCATCACGCATCGGAGCCGTACATCCTTCGAGATAAGAAACATAGGCGTCATCATCCGCTATAATCAATGTACGTTCAAACTGTCCCGTGTTGCGGGCATTGATACGGAAATAAGTGGAAAGCTCCATCGGGCAACGTACACCTTTCGGAATATAGACAAATGAACCGTCCGAGAACACAGCCGAGTTCAACGCAGCAAAGAAATTATCACGGTAGCCTACTACCGAGCCCATGTATTTCTTTACCAAGTCCGGGTGCTCCCGCACCGCTTCACTGAACGAGCAGAAAATAATTCCCTTCTCCATCAGCGTCTCCTTGAAGGTAGTCTTTACGGAAACAGAGTCCATAACAGCATCCACCGCCATTCCGCTAAGCGCCATCTGTTCTTCCAGAGGTATTCCCAGCTTATTGAATGTTTTTATCAGTTCAGGGTCTACTTCTTCCATGCTTTTGGGACCTTCTTTCTTCTTTGTCGGGTCGGCATAATAGGAAATAGCCTGATAGTCAATTTCAGGAATACGGAGATGTGCCCAGGTAGGCATCTCCAGCGTCAGCCAATGGCGGTACGCTTTCAGCCGGAAATCCAGCATCCACTCCGGCTCGTCCTTTTTCGATGAAATCAAACGAATCACGTCCTCATTGAGTCCGCGCTCAATGATATCTGTATGTACCTCTGTAGTGAAGCCATACTTATATTTCTCTTCCGCAAACTTCCGGACAAACTCATTATCGGTCTTCTTCCCTTCAAGTTCATCTTTCTGATTGGGTTTCTTTTTATTGGGTTCTTCTTGTTGCATCTTTATTCTCTAATATATATTGTTGCGTCATATTCTTTGCAGCAGGAAAAAATATCCCCGCAAACGTTTCCATCGGATAATATAACAAGGATTCCTCCTTTTTTGTTGCACTAATTAACTTATTATCGCCATCTATGAACTGTATCGCACCAATCACCACACTTGTTAACAACAGGAACTTCAATGCTCCCAGCCCGCTTCCTAACCAGCGGTTCAGCCAATTCAAGGAAACGGCTTTCATAGCTTTTGTCAACAACGAAGCAATCAGTACAAAAATCAGCGGGACGGCTATCCAAATCATGATAAAAGCCAATACCTGCGCAACTGTCATTGAATCGGTCACTGTCGGACAGAGCTTTTCTGCCAAAGAAGCGTACAAAGCCTTCGCCGCCATCAGGCCGACTATCAATCCCAAGATAGAAGCCAACTGACGAATGAAGCCTTTTATAAAGCCTACTATCGCCCCTGCGCCCACTATAATAAGGATTATTATATCAATCGTTGCCATATTCCTTCTTAAAAAGAAAAAAGAGGCACGGAGTTATAATTCACTCTGTGCCTCCGTTTATTTTTGATTCAGTACAATTTATAATGTCTGTTTCACTTCAATTTCTTCGAATGCCTCGATCATATCGCCCACCTTCATGTCGTTGCAGTTCACTAAGCTGATACCGCACTCGAAGTTTGTACCTACTTCCTTCACATCGTCCTTGAAGCGTTTCAAAGCATTGATGTTTCCGGTAAAGATAACGATACCATCGCGAATCAAACGAGCCTTGTCGCTGCGTTTCACCTTGCCGCTCTTCACCATCGCACCGGCTACAAGACCCACCTTCGTGATGTTGAACACTTCGCGGATTTCGATAGTCGCAGTGATTTGCTCCTTCAGTTCCGGAGCCAACATACCTTCCATAGCAGCCTTCACCTCTTCGATTGCATCGTAGATGACAGAATACTTACGGATGTCGACACCTTCCTGATCGGCCATCTTACCGGCAGCGCCCGAAGGACGTACCTGGAATCCGACGATAATTGCATCCGAAGCGGCAGCCAGAGAAACGTCTGACTCGGAGATTGCTCCCACACCCTTGTGGATGACATTTACCTGAATCTGTTCCGTAGACAGCTTAATCAACGAGTCACTCAATGCTTCGACAGAACCGTCCACGTCACCCTTAACGATGATGTTCAGTTCCTGGAAGTTACCCAAAGCAATACGACGACCCAGTTCATCCAACGTAAGGATTTTCTGCGTACGCAAGCCTTGCTCACGAGCCAACTGTTCACGTTTGTTGGTGATTTCACGAGCTTCCTGATCGCTTTCGACTACATGGAAAGTGTCACCTGCGGCAGGAGCGCCATTCAATCCCAGAATCAATGCCGGTTCAGAAGGTCCTGATTTCGTGATGCGTTGGTTACGTTCGTTGAACATAGCCTTCACACGTCCGTAGCTTGTTCCCGCCAAAACGATGTCCCCTACTTTCAGAGTACCGTTAGATACCAGCACAGTCGCTACATATCCACGTCCCTTATCCAGTGAAGACTCGATGATAGAGCCGGAAGCATTACGGTCCGGATTTGCCTTCAAGTCAAGCATTTCAGCTTCCAGCAATACTTTTTCCAGCAATTCTTCCACACCCATACCTTTCTTGGCAGAGATATCTTGTGACTGATATTTACCACCCCATTCTTCAACAAGGTAGTTCATAGCAGCCAGTTCTTCTTTAATCTTATCCGGATTTGCAGTCGGCTTATCCACCTTATTAATTGCAAAGACAATAGGTACTCCCGCTGCCATCGCATGGTTGATTGCTTCCTTCGTCTGCGGCATCACGTTATCATCGGCAGCCACAATAATGATGGCAATATCCGTTACTTTCGCACCACGGGCACGCATAGCGGTAAACGCCTCATGACCCGGAGTATCCAGGAATGTAATGCGACGTCCGTCTTCCAACTTCACGTTGTATGCACCGATATGCTGTGTGATACCACCGGCCTCACCGGCTATTACATTCGCCTTACGCACATAGTCGAGCAAAGATGTCTTACCGTGGTCAACGTGTCCCATCACCGTAACAATCGGAGCACGCGGTTTCAAATCTTCCGGTGCATCTTCTTCTTCAACGATGGCCTGTGCCACTTCCGCACTTACATATTCAGTCTTGAATCCGAACTCTTCGGCAACCAGATTGATAGTTTCCGCATCCAGACGTTGGTTGATAGAAACCATGATACCGATGCTCATACAAGTAGCGATAACCTGATTGACAGAAACATCCATCATCGTTGCCAGCTCATTAGCAGTTACGAATTCGGTAAGCTTCAATACCTTGCTATCTGCCATTTCCTGGTCTTCCAGTTCCTGCATACGGTTGGAAGCCATTTCACGTTTTTCCTTACGGTATTTTGAAGTCTTGTTCTTTCCTTTGGTTGTCAGACGTGCAAGAGTTTCTTTTACCTGTTTTGCTACATCTTCCTCGCTCACTTCCTGTTTGATAACAGGCTTTTTGAAGCGGTCTCTATTGTTATTGTTATTTCTCCGGTTGTTATTGTTGCCTTGGTTGTTGCCACCACCAGCGTTACCACTGTTGTTGCCACCATGTCCACCGGCACCCCCCTTACCTTGTACATTCGGTCTCGGAGCAGCAAAGTTGGAAGTTGCCACGTTGTTCACGTCCACCTTCTCCTTGTTGATACGGTTCCGTTTCTTCTTATTGCCGTCAGCATTATCTTTCGCCCCAACTTTCGGTTGCTTGGGATCATCCTTACGAATCTCCTTGATGATAGCTTCCTTCATCAACTTCTTCTGATCCTGACGGATTTTCTCTTTCTCTTCGCGTTCACGGCGTTTCTCTTCCTTCGATTTTTTCTTGGGACGAGTAGACTGGTTCAATGCAGCCAGGTCAATCTGACCGATCACATTTATCTTCGCGCCTAATTCCGGTTGACGGATTTTGAATACTTCATCGTCTTTAGAAGGTTCTTTTTCCGCCGATACTTCCGGTGCGACTTCTGCCGATGCTGCTTTTACAGGTCTTTCCACCCTGTTATTTTCTTCCGCCTTCACAGGTGCAGCTTTTACCTTCGGCTCTTCTTTAATCACTTCTTCCACTACTTTTTCCACTTCTGCCGGTTTCTTTTCTACTGTAGGTTCCGGTTGTTTCACAGGTTCCGGTCTTACAGGCTCCGGTTGTTTTACTGCCTCAGGCTGTTTCACAGGTTCAGCTTGTTTTACCGGTTCGGCTTGTTTTACTGTTTCAGCTTGTTTCACCACTGGTTCGGGCTGAACAGGTGCTGTCACCTCTTCTACCTTCACTTCGGGTTCTTTCTTCACTTCAGGTTTAACAACAGGTCGTTCCACAACAGTTTCTTTTTTCTGTTCCGGTTCTTTTTCTACCTTTTCTGTTTTACGACCGTTCAATTTATCCAAGTCTATTTTCCCGACAGGTTTAAACTTCGGACGTGCATCCTCAGGTACGACTGTCTTGATCACATCTTCCGACTTCGGTTTCTCAGGCTGTTTTTCGAAGCCCTCAATCGATACCGATGCCTTATTACGTTCCTTATTCTGACGTTCCTGAATGAAACGCTCCGATTCAAGTCTAAGGTTCTTATCTGTACTAAACTCCTTCACGAGTATAGCGTACTGCTCCTCGCTAATTTTTGTATTAGGATTAGCCTCAACGGTATGCCCTTTCTTTTGCAGGAACTCAACAACCGTTGTGATTCCTACATTCAAATCTCTTGTAACTTTGTTTAACCTTATCGTCATATTTTAAATTTAATGAATAAATGGAGCGAAGAAAATCTCAATCGTAATTACCTAATTACTCTTGTTCCTTTTCCGGTTCTTGTTCTTGTTCTTGTTCCGGTTCTTCTTCTTCAAACTCCGATTTCAAAATGTGTATTACCTCGTCCACTGTCTCTTCTTCCAGGTCCGTCTTTTCAATCAACAACTCGCGTGGAGCATTCAACACAGCCTTCGCCGTATCAATGCCGATAGCCTTGATTGCATCAATCACCCATCCGTCGATTTCGTCTCTAAACTCATCGAGATAGATATCCTCATCAGCTACATTCTCATCCAACTCACGGAACACGTCGATAGTGTACTCAGTTAACATACTGGCCAGCTTGATATTCAAACCGCCTTTACCGATAGCCAGCGAAACTTCTTCCGGTTTGAGGAACACCTCTGCTTTTTTCTCTTCCTCATTCAGACGGATAGAAGAAATTTTTGCCGGGCTCAAAGCGCGCTGTATAAACAATGAAATATTCGATGTATAATTGATTACGTCGATATTCTCATTGCGAAGCTCACGAACGATGCCATGAATACGACTACCCTTTACACCTACGCAGGCTCCTACGGGGTCGATTCTGTCATCATAAGATTCTACCGCAATCTTGGCGCGTTCGCCGGGGATGCGGGCAATCCTCTTGATGGTAATCAAGCCATCATTGATTTCGGGTACTTCCATCTCAAACAGACGTTGCAGGAAAACGGGAGAAGTACGTGACAAGATAATCTTGGGATTATTGTTCTTGTTGTCCACGCGGGCAACTACTGCACGGGCCGTTTCACCTTTACGATAGAAATCGCTCGGGATTTGTTCGGTTTTAGGCAACAGCAGTTCGTTTCCTTCATCGTCAAGAAGCAGCATTTCCTTTTTCCAGATTTGATATACTTCCGCATTGATGATTGTACCTACCTTATCTATATATTTATTATAAATACTGTCTTTTTCAAGTTCCAGAATCTTGGAAGCCAGTGTCTGGCGGAGATTCAGGATAGCACGACGACCGAATTTCGCAAAGATAACTTCGTCAGTCACCTCTTCGCCTTCTTCGTAGGAAGCATCAATCTTCTGTGCTTCGCTCAACGAAATCTGCATATTCGGGTTAGTCAAATCTTCATCGGCCACAACTTCACGGTTACGCCATATCTCGAAGTCACCCTTGTCCGGGTTCACGATTACGTCGTAATTCTCATCGGTGCCAAACATTTTCGCGATTACGCTACGGAACGACTCTTCGAGTACGCTAACCATCGTCGTTCTATCGATATTCTTCAGTTCCTTAAATTCCGAAAATGTATCAATCAAGCTGATTGTTTCTTCTTTTTTGGCCATAACTATTTAAAGCTAATTAAGTATTTAGTATATTTTATTTGCTCATAAGTGAAGGTTTCGTCCTCTTCTACCAGCTTCGGACGCTTGGAACCTTCCATTTTAACTTTCTTCTGTACGGATACCGTAAACTTCTCTTCATCAGCATCTTTCAGGACACCTGCCAGTTTCTGTCCGCCTCTTGTCATCACTTCCACCTCTTGTCCGATGTGAATGTAATACTGTTGCAGCACTTTAAAGGGCTGTCCGATGCCGGCCGAACCCACTTCCAGTTCATAATCTTCCTCTTCACGGTTCAGTTTCGACTCTATGTAGCGGCTAAGCTCCACACAATCCTCAATCCAAACACCTTCTGCATGGTCAATTTCGACCACAATCTTGTCATCCGGGCTTACGGTCACCTCTACTAAAAAGTAGTCTTTTCCTTCCAGCCATTCTTCTACAATCTGACAAACTGTTTTCTTTTCTATCATTTATTCACTATATAAGAACAAAAAAAGGAGCTTAATTGCCCCTCCACCTTTCATCCGTTTCCGGTTGCAAAGATATAAATAATCTGTTCGACTACAAAACATTAAAGAAAAAAAGTATGAATTAACAGTCTTATCTTCGTATCTTTACACCGCAATTAAAAAAACAGGCACTATGGCACACCGTCTCAACACCAATAAACAGTTTATGCTAGGCAATGGAATCCTTGCTTTCGCAGTTATCTTTGTAGTGGTTATTTTTATCTACATGAGTATGCGCCTGCAACGGGATAAACAGGAAGAACGACATTTTATCGAAACTTATACGATTAGTCTGGTAAAAGGATTTGCCGGAGATTCTGTCTCTTTGTTCGTTAATGACAGCCTTATAGTCAATAAAGTTATGCCGAAAGAGCCTTATACTGTGGAAGTAGGTCGTTTCGCCGAACAAAGCGCATTGCTGATTGTGGATAATAAAACTGAATTTGTATCCACTTTCGACCTTAGTGAAAGAGGCGGAACGTATCAATTCGAGAAAGAGGCGGACGGGATTAAGCAACTGGCGAAGTAACAGGCAAAGTCCAGCAGCATCGGTCACCCCCTATATTTCTTATGTTTCTTATATTTCCGTACGATATTTTTTCAGTTCTCCCCGCAAAGCGAGCGCTTTTCCTTCCGTGAATTGATTCAACAAAGCCCAAAAGCGTTCGCTATGATTCATTTCACGAGTATGGCATAATTCGTGCAAAAGTACATAGTCTATCAAATGGGAAGGGAGCAGGACGAGGTAATAAGATAAATTGATGTCCTTTTTTGCCGAACAACTCCCCCATCTTCCCTGACTGGAGTTTATCTTCACACTAGCGTAGGATAATCCATATTGTCTTGACAAACGTTCTAAACGAGATGGAAGAATACTTTTCGCATTCCGCCTCAACGACTCTTCAATGACTTTACGCAGCCACTCCTGCAGATTCTCGTCGGTAAAGTCAGCCGTAGGCGGACAAATGATTTGCATAAAGCCCAACCGGGAATTTGCCAGAAATTGTTCTTTCTCACCGGGTACCAGAGACAATTTGAAATACTCCGCATCAATCTTATAATTCAAATCAATCAACGGACGGTTCAGCCGCCGACGGGAAGCCAACAACTTACCACGTAAATTCTCGATTGCCTGCTTTACCTCTTTCATCGCGGCTCCGGTTGGCACCGAAACATATATCGCATCGCTCTTGGTACGAAAGACAAGACTTTTAGCACGCAGATTAACACGCACCACTAATCGTCCAAGTTCGCCATCTTCTATAACTGTCTCCTTCATCATAAATCTCCTAACAACTACGACAAAAGTAATAAAAAAGAAGATTCTACCTAAAAAACTTCACCAAAGATGCAACTTTATAAAAACATGAACCGTCTAATCAATATAACACCATAGAAATTCAAAATTATGAAAACAAGTTTATTAGCCTTATTAGCAACCGGATTGTTTCTAATACTAACCGCAAGCTCCTGCTTACAGGGAAAACACGTGACCGGCAGCAAGAATTACCTCACTAAAAAAGTGGAAATCGGACACTTCAACGAGATTAAATTATTGGGTAGCGCAAATGTCACGTACCACCAGGGTTCTCAAAATTACATAGAAATTTATGGTTCCGACAATATTATCCCACTTTTAGAGACTTATATCGACGGCAATACACTTATTATAAAGTATAAAAAGAATGTCACTATCTGGAAAGGCAAACTGGAAGTCAAAGTCTTCTCACCGGAACTGAATAAATTAACGATTAACGGTTCGGGAGATATACGTTTCACCAATGGCATACAAACCAAAGAGGATATATCACTCAGCATCAATGGCTCAGGAGACATTAAAGGCGAAAAGTTCAAATGCCGGAGAATGGCAGTTTCCATCAGTGGCTCGGGAGATGTGAAGCTTCAGCAAATAGAAAGCGAAGAATGTACTGCCAGTATTGCAGGTTCCGGTGATATCGGCCTAAGCGGTAAAACTTTCAATGCCGAGTATAAGATTGCAGGTTCGGGAAATATTGGAGCCGGCAACTTGGAATCGGAAAATGTATCGGCCAGTACAGCGGGCTCCGGCAGTATTAGCTGTTATGCCAGCGGGAAATTGATAGCACGTGTGACAGGAAGCGGAGATATAGCCTACCGGGGAAATCCTCAGGAAATAGATGCTCCACGAAAAAATATACGGCAGATTAAATAATCAATCATCTCGAAAGCATAAAAGGGCTACTGCATCGCGCGGTAGCCCATTTATTTAGTTAGTTTTAATCTAAAAATTTGAGAGAATTGAAAACTTCACAGTTTCGCCTTCGTTGTTGTTTTAATTAAGCACACTAACTATATTATATGTTTAAAGCAAATGAAAATGTCTATTCATTCATAACCTGCACCTTGTGATTAATCCTCGCCAGACTGTCAGCGAGAACCTGGTCCGCTTTCACATCGTTTGAGATAGCAACCGATGGTGCTGTTACTTGTTTACCAATGGTATCCGTTGCCAATACACTTCCGTCATCACCGGAGAAAGAATGTTGTGCTACATTCCCCAATGAAAGGATGATTGCAATTACGGCAGCGGCCTTGAACAGAGGGACGAAACGGCCGGTCAGTGTCAAGCGTTTTGCTTTTACGACCACAGGCTCCACCTCTGCCAGAATACGAGCATCAAAGTCTTCGCCCAGTCCCACTTCCTGCTGAACCTGCTGATAAACAAACAAGTTTTTATAGCGAAGCAAATGAGCCGGTACGTCTTCTTTTGAGAAGAAGTCGCGCAATGTTGTTTCCTCCTCAACGGAAGTTTCGCATTGCCAGTATCGCTCCAGGAGCTGTTCTATATCCTTATAATCCATATTCGTCAATTTCTAAATACCTTTGTTTTACCTTTTGCCTGGCCCTGAAGAGGTTCACTTTGACCTGTTCCTCTGTCAGATTCAGCAGGGTTGCAATTTTTTTATAGCTTTCACCTTCAATGTCCCTCAGTTGCATGATAAGCCGCTGTTTTTCGGGAAGTTCATTGACCAGCCTATTGATGATGTTCATTCTTTCATCATGGACCATCTGGTCGTACGGACTGTTTGCATCAGGTTCTTCCTCCATTTCGGGGGTGAGTTCCACGTTCTGGGCTTCTTTCTTCTGACTCCGGTCTATCGCCAGGTTCTTTGCCACTATCAGGCAATAGGCTTCAACCGATTCAAATTGCGACCACTCATCACGCTTGTTCCACACTCTTATCATGGTGTCCTGAACGACATCCTCGGCTTCGGCCCTATCCAGGGTAATTCGGAGTGCCAATCGAAAGAGTTTATCCTTCAGTGGCAAAATATCGTTTCGGAAGCTGATTTCTTGCATCTCTATAATAATGACGGGCTAGGATATGAAAAGTTACAGTAGCCCACTACTTTTTTTTGAATTATTTTTTTATTCTTGTTCCACCGTTGCCGTTAATCGCTGACGCTAAGGTAATTATCACTTCAGACACTCCCGCATTTATTGCTTCAAAAGAGTTCTCCAACTTTGGAATCATGCCACCTTGAATAACGCCGTCGGCTACGTATTGTTCGAATTCGGCACGGGTAATCTGTGGAATCACACTATCATCATCGTTCTCGTCGCGCAGCACTCCCTTCTTCTCGAAGCAATATACCAACGTCACATCAAACAAGACAGATAAGGCCTTTGCCGTCTCTCCGGCAATGGTATCCGCGTTGGTGTTCAGCATATTGCCCTGTCCGTCATGTGTCAACGGTGCCATCACCGGAACGACTCCTTTATGTATCAAGTCCGACAACAAAGTAGCGTCCACTTTTTCCACATCACCGACAAAGCCGTAATCCACGTCTTTCACCGGACGTTTCACCGAACGGATCACATTCATATCCGCTCCGGTCAGTCCCAGCGCATTGACTCCACGTGCCTGTAGTCCGGCCACAATATTCTTATTCACCAAGCCGCCATACACCATTGTCACCACTTTCAAAGTCTCCGCATCAGTGATACGACGCCCATTTACCATTTTACTTTCAATACCCAGTTGTGCGGCAATCTTTGTAGCCGAACGACCGCCGCCGTGAACCAGCACCTTATGTCCGTCGATAGCGGCAAAGTCATTTAACAACTGACGAAGGGTGGCGTCCTCTTCTACGATTTTGCCACCCACCTTAATTACTGTTAGTTTTTCTCTCATTTCTTATATCTTTATTCAGGCACGGATTACACGGATTTCACGGTTTTAGTTGTGTGAGAACGCAAAGCAACCATTCAATTATGCGAAGCTACCGTGAAATCCGTGTAATCCGTGCCTAATTCTATTCTAAATAAGTATATCCGTAAAGTCCCGAACGATAGTTGGAAAGGAACTCTTTTCCTTCTTCCAGGGAAATCTTACCTTCTTTCACTGATTTCGTCACCCAGGTTTCGAGCGTACGTACCAGTTTCTTCGGATTGTACTGTACATAGTCCAGCACTTCCGCTACCGTTTCTCCGTCAATAATCTGTTCTATATTATATCCTTTCTCATTCACAGAGACATGCACGGCATTCGTATCACCGAACAAATTGTGCATATCACCCAAAATTTCCTGATAAGCCCCCACCAGAAAAACAGCCAAATAATAAGGTTCTGTTTTCTTCAAGCTATGTACAGGCAGATAATGAGCCACGTTGCGTGTAGAGATAAAGTTGGCAATCTTACCGTCCGAGTCACAGGTAATATCCTGTAAAGTAGCCGAACGCTCCGGTTTTTCATCCAACCGTTGAATAGGCATAATCGGGAAAATCTGGTCAATCGCCCAAGAGTCGGGAAGTGACTGGAACAACGAGAAGTTACAGAAATACTTATCTGCCAACAACTTGGATAATCCACGGAATTCATCAGGCGCATGCTTCAAACCACCGGCAATCTGATTAATCTCACGTGTGATAGACCAATACAGACGTTCAATCTGAGCCCGTGTTTTCAAGTCCACGATTCCATGACTAAACAAGTCCAGTGCTTCTTCTCTAATCTGCTGGGCATCATGCCATGCTTCCAACATCTTGTTCTGATTCAGTGAATCCCAAATGCCATATAGTTCCTGCACCAGCTCATGCGCATCCGGTGCGATTACCTCTTCGTCGTCCCATTCCGGCAAAGTAGCCGTTTCGAGCACTTCAAAGATAAGCACTGAGTGATGCGCTGTCAATGCGCGTCCACTTTCAGTAATGATATTCGGATGCGGAATACCGTTTTTATCGCTCACGTCCACTAACGTAGAAATAGAGTCGTTCACATATTCCTGAATGGAATAGTTTACGCTTCCTTCACTGTTCGACGAACGGGTTCCGTCATAATCAACGCCCAGACCGCCGCCAATATCAACAAATTCCACTTTAAATCCCATCGAATGAAGCTGCACATAGAACTGTGACGCTTCACGCAAAGCAGTCTTGATACGACGAATTTTCGTCACCTGACTACCGATATGGAAATGAATCAGCTTCAGGCAATCCTTCATCCCTTTGCTATCAAGAAAATCGAGCGCTTCAAGAAGCTCACTGGACGTCAGACCGAATTTGCTGGCATCACCTCCCGATTCTTCCCACTTGCCGCTACCGGAAGAAGCCAGCTTGATGCGGATACCGATATTCGGCTGCACATTCAATTGCTTCGCCATCTTGGCAATCAGCTTCAATTCATTCATTTTCTCCACGACGAGGAAGATACGTTTACCCATCTTCTGCGCAAGCAAAGCCAGTTCAATATAACTTTCGTCTTTATAACCGTTGCAGACAATCAATGAGTCAGAGTCCGTATTGACAGCAATCACCGCATGAAGTTCCGGTTTGGAACCGGCTTCCAGCCCGAGATTGAACTTCTTTCCGTGGCTGATAATCTCTTCCACCACGGGGCGCATCTGGTTGACCTTAATCGGATAAATAATAAAATTCTCGGCTTTATAACCATATTCTTCCGCCGCCTGTTTGAAACAAGACGACATCTTTTCGATACGGTTGTCCAGAATATCCGGAAAACGCAACAGCATGGGAGATGCCACATCCCGCAGTTGTAACTCATCGACCAACTCTTTCAAATCGACAGTCACTCCGTCTCTACGCGGTGTAACAACAACATGACCTTCGTCATTAATACCAAAGTACGAGGTACCCCAACCTGTGATGTTGTAGAGTTCCTCCGAATCTTCAATACGCCATTTTCTCATTTTTCTGTGATTCAGTGTTTTTAGTAAATAATTGGACGGCAAAAATACAGATTAATCTACATGTTGCCAATTAATTGGACATTATTTCTTTCAATCGGTCTGTATATCCGCTATTTCCATTACGTGCATCATACCGCTGTGCCAGTTCCGCAGCCTGCTGATAGAAATAATCACGGAGCTCAGAGACAGCGTAACCCCCATCCGCACGATAAAGAGGAAATTCTTCCGGCAAAGACAACCGAACTTCCTGACGGTCTGCATACTTCATAGTCTCTACCATATCGCAGGAGAAACGATATTTCTTCAGCAAGTTGGTACGCAAGCTCCAGTCGATGCAACGTTCGACATATTCCCAGCCCCTTTCCGGCTTCGTCATCATATTGTAGGCAACAAACAACCCCATATATGACAATAAATATTCATCTTTCTCTCTTCCCGCCAATCCTTCTTCGGCACGGGCACACATATCGGCGGCAATTTCCGGCTTACCGGCTTTCAGTGCATAATAAGAAAGTTTCAGAAAAGCACGTAGATTCGCTTCGTAGCAAGTCACCTGCTTGGTAATCAACGGCTGCGCCCGGCTGTAAGCCTCATCAAACTGACCTGTCTCCAAATAATAATCCAGCATGAAGTTCAATTCGCAAGCCTCGCATGACTGGTCGTCAATCTTCTCCGCCAGCATCTTGTCAATATACTCTTTCGCCTTGTCATACTGCCGCATCCAGATACATTCTACCGACCAACGATGATAATAACTCCGCAGGGAATATCCATTTCTCAGGATACGCGTCTTATAATCCTCTCCAACCGCTTTCACCTGTTCCATCGGAATATCAGGAACGTCGAAAGTACAAGCCCATATCCACTTGTATTTCCATAACAAATCATCTTCCTTGATAACATCCTTGTGGTTTTCATAATCATCCAGGATTTTGGAAAACACGGTAATCTCTTCAGCATCCGCCGAAAGAAGATTCAGTTCATAAATAAGGTCGAGACGCATCTCCGTAGCCCATTCCACATCTTCATTATCATCCGCGATGCGAATCGCTTCTTTCAGCAAGTTTGCTTTCTCACGGGGACGCAAGCTCTCATTTTGAGTCTGCAACAGCAGTTTTTGTATCTCAAGTGTGTATCTCATATTCTTTCAATTAATTCAGGAAGTTAATAAAATCATTCATTTTCGCAGTCATCAATTCGCTAAGCGAATGGTTAAAGAGTTCCATTTCCTCGCTGTTCACCGGATATTTTCCCTGAAGGAGCGACTGCACATACAGTATATGCACCACGTGCTGAAACATCTTATTGTCGCCTTGTATCTGCAACAGCGTCCGCACCATTTCATTATCCGCATTGAACGTCAATGTAGGGGGAATCTGCTTCGCGGTATTCACCGAACCCAGCACAGCCGCCAACGGATTGTTGGCACTTTTCACCGTATTTTCCTTCTCCTCCGCCACGAATATCACTGGAATATCTACCGGTGTGAAATGCTTCAGACGACAGATACAGCCGAAACGTTTCAACAACTCATTCGCTTTCGCTTCAAAATCCTGAAACTCCTTATTGGTTTCCACTTCGCCAAACTGCTCCAACAGCCGCGAAGGAGATATTTCATCCAGCGTCAGTTCCGAATTCAGGCGGGCATACTTTTTCAGCAATGTTTCATCAAAGGTATAAGCAGCATTCACTACCAGCCATCCCTGTGCCCCGGCGATACGTCGCACCTGCCGGAAGTCTTCCAAATTACGGGTATAGCATATCACATTGCCCGCCGAACGGATACTCCCGAAAGTACGGAATCCTTTATTAGTCTCAAAAGGAAGATAATCCATAAACAAACGGAGCAATTCATTGTCTTCCGAAGCAATCGCCTTAATATGGAAGTGATGAACATCCAGAATCTTATTAAACACTTCACGATTATTCTGCACCAATCCCCGCAAATAATCCTTGATAGCCGCCCCAATCTCCTTCCGGGCATCTTTCAGCAAATCATTGCTCACCAAAGACTCCCGCGAAGCGGTAGACAGCAACCCGTCCGCATTCACCAGGCAACGGATAAAGAAAGCCCACGGCGGCAACAAGTTGCAATCGTCCTCACTCAACAACATACGTTTCAGATATACCTTATGCGAATTGCGCACGGAAAACTGCGTACGGAAAGGCAGAATATAAAGCACGCCTTCCACCCGGCCGCTTTCAGTACGTATCCTGAAAGCATCGAGGGCGGACGACTGAAAAGTCTTTGCCCCATAATCGAGCAACTCCTTGCGAGTCGCTTTCGGGTCGAGCCAGACAGGCGACGGTGTATTCACCAACTCCTCTTCACCCTGATAATGCAGATAAATAGGATAAGGCAGCACCTCGCCATAATTAACCAGTATCTTTTTGAACATCTCATATTCAAAAAGATGCATCCAGTCACTCTTGGGATGCAGCACCACTTGTGAACCGATAGGTTGTTCCGCGTCAGATAAAGTCAGCTCGTATGTGCCGTCCACTTTCCCACACCAGCGGACAGCCTGCCCGCCCATTGCCGAACGGCTCTCCACCAAAATCTCATTGGTCACCACAAAACAAGACAGCAGCCCGATACCGAACCTGCCTATAAAATCATCCGCATCGGGCGTATCCCGCTTCGAACTTTCTCCGATAATAGTAAGAAAACGATGTACTTCTTCCTCTTTCAGCCCGACTCCATTGTCCCGGAATATCACCGTCTTGTCATCATTCAGAAAGACATCAATACGGCCTGCATAATTCTCGTCAATATTGCGTAGCGCCGTGATAGCATCTACGCAATTCTGCAACAACTCCCGGACAAAAGTATTCGGATTACTATAAATATGTTCCGACAACAGGGCAATCATCCCTTTCAGGTTGACTTGGAACAAATTATTCCCTTCTTTCTCCATTTTTTCTCTTCTATTTTCTCCTTCTTCCGGTGATTTTCAGCGCTTTTTCATTACCATTTTCAGCCGCCTTCTCAAACCACTCCATGGCTGTTTCATCATTTTCTTCCACGCCATTTCCCATCAGATAGGCGTTTCCAAGCTCAAATTGTGCCTTATCGTTATTTTTTTCCGCCGCTTTCATCAGCCATTGCACAGCTGTTTCCGGGTCGGGTGTGCAGCCTTCGCCATACATCAGCATCTTGCCGAGATAATAAGTAGCACCGATATTCTCGTTACCGGCCGCATCCGTAAACCAGCGATAAGCTTCGGCGTAATTCTCCTTCACGCCTACTCCGTTGTAATAGCAAAGTCCGACCCGATACATACTCGTCACATTTCCGCTATCCGCAGCCAGTGTATAATATTTAAAGGCTTCCGTCTCGTTATCTTCCACTCCGATACCCATCTCGTAGCAGATACCCAGCCCTTCGCTGTACCATTCGTATTCATCAGCCGCCTTTTTGAAATAAGAGAAAGCCTTTTCCGATTCATTCAGCCTGTCGTAGTCATACAGATAATACTCACCCATACGTATCATAGCCATCGGAATCTCGTTGGCAACTGCCTTCTCATACCATTCTACCGCCTTCTTATTGTCTTCCATGCACGAACCGTAACCAAAGAAATAATAGTCACCCATTTTGAACTGGGCATATCCATAATCCTGTTCCGCCGCCTGTGTCATATATTCCACAGCCTTCTGCGGATTTTCTTCCACTCCGGCAGCATTTTCATAAGCCAGTCCCAACTCTGTCAGACAACGGGATTCATTCTTTTCCGCTCCCTTGGAGAAACACTCAAGCGCCTTATCGAAATCTTCTTCCGTACCGATACCATGCTTATAGCAACGTCCCAATGCGAAAAGCGCCTCCAAGTCCTCTGCTGCGGCAGCTTTTTCATACCAACCCAAAGCTTCTTCCGGTTGCGCTTCACCGATAACGCCTTTCTCCAAATAAAGCCCTACACGGAACATCGCATAAGGATAGCCCTCACCGGCAGCCTTCGTACACAGTTCGTAAGCTTTTTCATAACTCTTCTCCACTCCGTCACCGTTCTCATACAAGAACGACAATTCTATCATGGCGAAGCAGGAGCCCATTTCAGCCGCCTTTTCATAATATTCTCTTGATTTCACGGCATCCTTCACACCGCTATACCCATTAGCCAGGTAAAGCGCCGCACGGCAATATCCGTCGACATTATCCATCGAAGCCGCTTTCTCATAATATTCCATCGCCTTGGCATAATCCGGTTCTTCAGACAAGAAGCCGCGCTCGTACATCCATCCCAAACGATAGGCTGCATTTCCCGAACCCAGTTCAACCGCCTTCTCCAGCAGCTCCTTCGCACGGTTCATATCCTCTTCCACCAAGTCACCGTTGAAGTAAACGTTTGCCAGCCCCTCGATACCTGAGACGTAATCACCTGCCACACAACGTTCAAGACACATCAGTCCGCGTTCCACATTCTTATAGTCATCATTGTATAAGTAAATCAACGCCAACTCATACGCACTGTACAACTCGCAATAGAGCATTCCTTTCTCCAGCCATTCAATCGCTTTTGGCATATCCAGCCACTCTTCTTCCTGATAATTATATCCCAGGAAGTTGGCAGCAGACCACACGCCGGCATGCCAGGCCTTTTCCCAAAGTTCAAAACCAAGTTCTTTTGATTTATTCAGTTCCGGATAGCGGAAATAAAGTGTACCTAAGTTTTTAAGCGTATATAAATTCGGAACTATCTCCAACGATTTCTCATAATAAGCGGCTTCTTCCGCCACACCGCCTTCTTCCCGATCGAGCGAATCTCCCAGTGCGGCATACGTATGTGCACGCAAGCGATGTCCTTCGGGCAGCTCTTCCAACAATTCCTTACGTATCTGCAAGGCTTTCTCCTTATTTCCTGTGAATTCTTCGGCAAACGCACGATAATGCTTTCCCCATAGCAAAGCTTCGGGAGAAGAAAGAGCCGCAAAACGGCGTTCGCCTTCCTCTTTATCCTGTTCGCAATAAAATCCCATAAATTTCCAATAGGCAACGGTTGCTTCCGCTTCCGCCCAACCCATATCGGCAGCTTTTTCGTAATAAGGGAACAAATAACTCATATCCCTCTTACCGTAACGGGCTTCGGAATACTGGGCACCTTTCTGCGCCCATCCCGCACCGCTGAACACAGCCACGCGGTCGCATACCTGCATCACCTTCTCCCACCAGAACTCGTATTCCTCTTCGTTGAGACCGACCTCGACATTACAGTCGAACGCACTGAATATCAGTTCGAAGAAATCTTCTGTCAGTGTCTCGTCTTCCCGGGTATCCAAAGCATATTCGCACACAGCCAATGCTTCCCACCAGTTTTCAGCATTTAGTAATGAAGTTGTCGTGTATTGCGGGAACCATGCAGCGGCAGGCTTCCCTGAAGTCTTAATCTCAGCAGATAATCTCTCAAAATTCTCTTTTAATGTTTTCATGATATTGCCTTACCTTAGTTTTTTATATTAATAGTAAACAAAAAATCTCGTAACGAGCGGCAAGGTACAAATATTGACCGAATGAACAAACAAGAGAGTCAAAAAAGATAAAGTCCGGAATACAAATTAGGCACGGATTACACGGATTTCACTGTTGCCTTATACAACCATATCTCAAAAAACCGTGAAATCCGTGTAATCCGTGCCTATTCCCAATAATAAGTTCTACTATTATAAACCTAAAAGCTGTTGCAAACGTTGAACAGAAGCATCTATCTGCCAACGGTCTTCCAACTCGTCCGCATTGAAGATATATTGTGCCTGATGATAGAAAGACGCCCGTTTTTCCAATGCCTGAACAATGAACGCTTTCAGTTCGTCATCCTCTTTTCCTTGAAGAATGGGACGCTGTTGTTTGGCTACACGCAAGCGCCTGAACAACACATCGGGATGTACATCCAGAAAAACAGTCTTTCCCACCCGGTTCATAAACTCCATATTATCAAAAAAACAAGGCGCTCCACCTCCCGTAGAAATTACCACATTCTCAAACTCGGCTACTTCGTGGAGCATGCTCCTCTCCAGTTCCCTGAATCCTGTCTCGCCTCGTTCGGTGAATAATTCTCCAACGGTTTTGTGAAAACGCTCTTCAATATACCAGTCCAAATCAATGAACGATATATTCATCTGACGGGCAAAAGCCTTGCCCAATGTCGTTTTTCCGGCACCCATATAGCCGGTAAGGAAGATACGAACCATAAATGACTAATTTTGTGAGCAAAATTAGTCATTTAATTCATTATTTGAAAACTTTCACCCGTTCTTCCAATGGTTGAAATTCTTTTTCACCCGGTTTGCCGGTAGGAAGTCCGAACGGCATTTCCGCAATCAGATGCCAGTGTTCCGGCAAGTTCCACTCACGACGCACAGTGTCGTCAATCAACGGATTATAATGTTGCAATGATGCCCCGAAACCTACATCTTCGAGCATTACCCACACAGCCAGTTGATGCATTGCCGAAGTCTGTATCGACCATCCCGGAAAGTTCTGTTGATATGACGGAAAGGCTTCCTGAAGCCCTTTTACTACATTCTGGTCTTCAAAAAATAATACGGTTCCATAACCGCAAGCGAATGAATTATCTATTTTCTCTTCTGTCTTTACGAAAGCCTCAGCCGGCACGATTTTCTTCAACGCATCCTTTACAATCTGCCACAATTTCTTGTGAGATTCTCCCAGCAACAGTACTACGCGTGTAGACTGCGAATTGAATGCCGACGGTACGTGGCGCACTGTCATATTGATGATACACTCTATCTCCTGGTCGGGTATAGGCGACTGATTAGTAATTGAATAGTAAGTCCGACGTTGTTTTAAAGCCTCGCTAAAAGTTTTTTCCATGATAGCTCTTGTTTTTAGTTCATATTCTTAAAGTCTCTTTTTTTTATAACAAGTAGTCCCCCTAACTTGTTCAGTTAGAGAATATATTTGTACCTTCGCACCGTCAATTCATTGACTTTACAAATTCATCGTCAAAAAATGGCTAAACAGAAATTCTACGTAGTATGGGAAGGCGTCACGCCCGGGATTTACACTTCCTGGACGGATTGCCAGCTTCAAATCAAAGGATACGAAGCTGCCAAATACAAATCATTCGATACCCGTGAGGAAGCCGAACGGGCACTCACCATGTCCCCCTACGCCTATATCGGCAAAAATGCGAAAGCCAAATCAAGCGGAGCAAAAGTATCTTCGGATATATTGCCTGCCTGCGTGATCGACAACAGCCTCGCAGTCGACGCCGCTTGCAGCGGCAATCCCGGTCCGATGGAATATCGCGGCGTGCACGTTGCCAGCCGACAGCAAATTTTCCACTTCGGTCCGATGAAAGGGACAAACAATATCGGCGAATTCCTTGCCATCGTGCACGGACTGGCCCTGCTGAAACAAAAAGGATTCGATATGCCTATCTACAGTGACAGCGTCAATGCCATCAGTTGGGTGCGCCAGAAAAAATGCAAGACCAAACTTCCCCGTACCGCAGAGACAGAACAACTCTTCCTCTTGATAGAACGGGCGGAAAAATGGCTGAGAGAAAACACCTACACCACCCGTATCCTGAAATGGGAAACGAAAGAGTGGGGAGAGATTCCGGCAGATTTCGGCAGAAAATAAAAATGATATAATTCAAAACAAGTAATATGAAATCATTGACTTCCAACAAAGCTTTCTGGCTACTATTAGTCATTTGCGTAGTAACAATCCTGCCTTTCCTCGGACTGTCCGAGTACCACACGAAAGGCGAACCTCGTGAGTCTATCGTATCCTATTCCATGCTGGAAAACGACAACTGGATTCTGCCTAGAAACAACGGTGGAGAAATTCCTTATAAACCACCTTTCTTTCATTGGACCATAGCGGCCGTTTCGCTGTTGAATGGTGGACAGGTTACAGAAATGACATCCCGTATGCCCTCCGCCATTGCGCTAATTGCCATGACTCTTTTCGGTTTCTTATTCTTTGCCAAAAGAAAAGGAGTAGAATTGGCATTACTAGCCGCTTTTATCACCTTGACCAATTTCGAGTTGCATCGTGCGGGAGCCAACTGCCGGGTAGACATGGTATTAACCGCTTTGACCGTATGCGCATTATATTGCTTTTATAAATGGTATGAAAAGGGGCTTAAAGGAATCCCATGGTTAGCCATCCTTCTTATGAGCTTGGGCACACTAACCAAAGGTCCGGTAGGTACAATTATCCCCTGTCTGGTCACAGGCATTTTCCTGTTGCTACGGGGCGTTAACTTTTTCAGAGCCTTCCTGCTCCTTTCCGCATGGGCGCTGCTTTCGCTTATCCTGCCTATATGCTGGTACATCGCCGCTTATCAACAAGGGGGAGAAGAATTTCTGGCATTGGTTATGGAAGAAAATTTCGGTCGTATGACAAACACTATGAGCTACGATTCCTGCGTCAATCCCTGGCATTATAACTTTGTTACGCTATTTGCAGGTTATGTACCTTGGATATTGCTGGGTGTACTCTCCCTTTTCAGCCTGACCTACCGCAAATTCGCCATTCAGCCGACTGCATGGTGGAAGCGTTTCACCTCCTGGATAAAAAATATGGATCCGGTGGATTTATTCTCTTTCACCAGCATCGTCATCATATTTGTCTTCTATTGTATTCCCCAAAGCAAACGCAGTGTTTATTTAATGCCTATCTACCCTTTCATCGCCTATTTCCTGGCCAAATATTTATTCTACCTGGTCAAGAAGCAATCTAAAGTGATAAAAGTGTACGGCAGCATCCTGGCGGTAATCAGCTTGCTATTATTTATCACTTTCATTGTCGTGAAGTGTGGGCTTATCCCCGAAACCATTTTCCACGGCCGCCATGCACAGAACAATATCAACTTCCTGAGGGCAATACAAAACATCAGTGGAATAGGCTCCCTGGTATTGATTGCCATACCCACCATCCTCGGTATCTGCTGGTGGTTCTACCAACGCAAGCACGCATTAAGTAACCGTTTCCTCTATGCCATTGTCGTGCTTACCATGGGATTATATCTGGCATTGGATGGAGCCTATCAGCCGCCAATCTTAAACTCCAAGTCTGTTAAAGCCGTTGCGGCAGAAATAGATGAGGTCGCCCCCGCAAGCAAAGGCGCTCTTTATGAGTTTATAGAGAGAAGCATACTGGCTAAAGGTGATCCCGTTCACTACTTTGAAATTAATTTCTATCTAGGCAATCGAATCAATAATTTTTATAAAGATCGTCCCATTGAGGGATTTTTATTGATAGGAGCAAATGATGCCCAAAAGTACCTTCCAAAATTTAAACAAGAAGGTTACCAATTTGAATTGCTCTATCAGTCACCCAAGCCAGTACTTCACGAGACTGCCGAAGTGTACAGGTTTACAAAAAAACAACCAGTAGAAGTCATCCCGGAAAGCAAGACTACTGAATCTGCTTCTGAGTAACTTCCAGCGAGTTCACCGTTTTTCCATGCTTCACCAGGTATTCCGCCGACTGAAGCATGGAAAAACTATATTCCTTCAAAGGCAAGAAACCATCATCCATCGGGACAGTAACCAGTTTGCCATTGTCTGTCCGGTACGTAAACTCCTGCTGCGTCTCATAATTATAAAGAAACAACAAAGAATCATTGCGTCCCACTATCATATTGTCGGCTGTATAAAACATACAGGGGCGTTCTTCACGCAGCAAGTCAACTCCGAAGTTATTCTGCAAATAATCAATGTTCAACATACCCAGCACAGTAGGCTGGATATCCACCTGTCCGCCAAAAGAGTTTATCTCTTCAGGAGTAATCTGACTGGAATAAATCATCAATGGGATATGATTATAGGATTGCGGGAGTTCACACTCGGCGTCTCCTACGAGTTTGCCATGGTCTCCTTCCAGCACAAAGATAGTATTGTCAAACCAGGGCTGCTTACGTGCTTCGGTAAAGAACTTGCGCAAAGCCCAATCCGCATACTCTACAATCTGTGTTTCCGGCTCACTCGTTTTCGGATGGAAATAAGGCGGTATCACATACGGCGGATGGTTACTGATAGATAGCAAAGTAGCAAAGAAAGGCTGTCCGGTAGCCGCCCGCCGGTTCAGCACCGGAATAGCGTAATCATACAGAAAATCGTCCTGTACCCCAAAGCTATTCACCACTTTATCAGCCGGATAATCTTCCTGTGAGAATACTTCATCGAAACCATTAGTCCGGAAAAAGGCATTCATATTATCATATTGTCCTTCATGAGTCATGAAGAAAAGGTTGTGATAACCGTTTTCCTTCAGCACGGTAGGCAGACCTGAGTAACGGGGAATCACCGAGCCCTTCATCAGATTCCGTTTCATCATGGCCGGGAAAGAATACAAAGTAGCATACAGACCGTGATTGGTATGGATGCCGGCAGAATAAAAATTGCGGAAACTAAGAGAACGGGTATACAGACTATCCAGGAAAGGAGTCAAAGACTCCGACTGCCCGAAATGCTTCATAAATCCACAAGACATGGATTCCATCATAATCAATACGACGTTAGGACGGCGATGCTGCATACTGTCCGTTTTTGAAGCGTACCTATGCACAGCCAATGGCGAAATATCAGCTTCCCCCGGACGGTTCAGGAAAGCCTGCGCCTTGCTTATGGCCTCTTGTTCATCCATCAGATGCAGGTATTTATTTTCGGGCCGCATGTCATCCATTACACTCGTCAGCAGATTAAACGTCGGGCTTACCCCCAGTTGATTCAGGAAAGCATCCTGACAGAAATACGCTGCACTCACTTTTATCGGATTGTATCCCGTACGTCCCCGGATTCCAAAAACACAAAGGCCGATAAGGCATGCACCGAATACAAACGCGACTCCTCTCTTCCAGAAAGGGAACAAAGTAAAGCCCGCACAACGTTTACGGAAATAGCGTGCCAGAAAAACAATCCAGAAAACGAAAATCACCATGAAAAGGAAGTACAACCCAATAGATAGATAATAGGCACTTTCCCCCAATATCATTCCCGCAGTGGTTCCTGCATAGCCAAACCATTCGAATATGGACGAATTAATATGCTTAAAGAAATAAGCAAAATAAGGCATATCCGATGCACTAATCAGATAAACCACTCCATAAAAGGTACTGAAAAAGATTGTGAAGAAACGAAACAATGCTTTCCCGTAATAATTGCAGACTCCGCATACCACTGCTATCGTCAAAGGCAGTAAAAGTATATAGCAGCCTATTACGTTATCGAACCAAATACCATGTATGAAGGCAAGCAGAGCCAACGCCTTATCCGACATTGCTTCGGGAGTCAACTGATGATAGGAAGAGATAAAAAGCACCAGTCGGAACAACCCTGTAATAATCAGAGCGGAAACATGCACAGCCAGTATATATAGTATAAGATTCAGAAAACGTTTCATAATAGCCTTTTCTTTTTATGAATTAAACGAAATGAGGATTATTTTTTTCCTTTATAAATATAAACGAAATGAAGAATCAGGAAATTAATCGGCACCACTATAATCATAACCAGTATCGGTGCCAGAAGCTCACCTGCTCCCATCCAAAGGAAAAGATTCAGCAGACCAATCTCAAGCAAATAATTAATAAGGTGACTAAAGCCAAAACCAATAGCATTATGAGAGGAAGGTTTTGAACGGAACGTAAAGAAGGTTGTCAGGAAATAGTTGCAGATAAATCCGACCGCATAGCCCGCCGTAAAAGAGATATTGGCATTGGCAACCAGCAAAACCAGGCAATACACGCCATAATGAATAGCCGATGACACCGTACCGACCACCCCAAAACGAGCAAACTGCCAAAATTTATCCCGCCATTCCGGGTGTTTGTCCAGTATAGCCTTACTTATTCTGATCATCGTACAACACTTCTTCCACGTTATAGAGCGGGCGACGTTTCACCTCCCGATAAATCTTACCGATATACACCCCGACTGCCCCTATGGACACCAGAACTACCCCGCCGACAAACCAAATGGACAGCATCAGGGAAGCCCAACCATGCTCCGCCGTTCCCGAAATCAACGCATAAAGAACATAGAATCCTATCAGAATACTGATAAAGACGAATACGATTCCTAAATAAACAATGCTGTAAATAGGTTTCACCGAAAAAGAAGTGATGCCGTCCAAAGCCAGTCCGAGCATTTTCTTCAGTGTATATTTGGAAGTCCCGGCAGTCCGCTCCCGAATCACGTCATCTACCGTCGTCGAAGGGAAGCCCAACAATGGAATAATACCACGCAAATAGATATTCCGCTCCTGATAATGAGATAGCTGTTGCAGGACTCTCCGGCTCAGGAAACGGAAATCGGCGTGATTATAGATAGTTTCTACGCCCATCTGTCGCTGTAACTTATAAAAAGCGGTTGCCGAAAGGCGTTTCAGCATCGGGTCTGCCTGGCGGGATACCTTCACTCCATATACCACATCATATCCTTCAGTATAGGCATCAATCATTTCCTCAATCGCATTCAGGTCATCCTGCAAATCGGCATCAATGGTAATAACGGCATCACTCCAGTCTTTAGCGGTCATCATACCTGCCATGATTGCGTTCTGATGTCCCACATTCCGTGCCAAATTCATACCTTTGATATACGCATTTGTCATATGCAACTGCTTGATGATGCTCCAGGTACGATCCTTGCTGCCATCATTCACAAAAAGCACAAAACTATCGGCACTGATTTTCTCCTTCGCAACCAGCTCGTCAAACAAGGCAGTCAAGCGGCCGGCTGATTCTTCCAACACCTCCTCCTCATTGTAACAGGGAGACACAATAGCCAATTTAATCATTTTTCGTCCGGTTTATTCAGTTCAGCCAGTTTAATATCTGCAAATTCAGAGTAAGTAATAAAGGGATACCCTTTTTCTTTCAGTTCCCGGATAAGCATATCCAGGCGTTCTTCCATTCCTCGGCCGGAATGATTGCGGATAATAAAAGGCATCTTATATTCGGGATGTTCATTCAATGGGTAAAACTCCCACGGATGAAAGTAAGTAACGAAGTATCCGTCATGTTTCAGCACCCGGTTTACCAAACGCTGGTACAGCCACATCGGCAAGTTGTGACAAGACAGCCAAAACAGCGGGAATCGAATCCATGGAGTCACGGAAGCGGGAATTTGAAGTACTTTCCCCGTCATAAAGCAAGTACGCGGTTCGGACAGATGCATATATCTCCCGGGAATGAATGCCGGGTTCAATGAAGTATTATATATATATTCCATCCGTTCAATCTCCGCATCCGATACAGGAAACATTCGCGGCTGACGATAGCCCTTTATCGTTCTGCCCGTCAAACGTTCGAGAATCTCTTTTGAACGGCTGACGTCAGAAGCCTGGGGCTGCCAATGGTCGCATCCATGTGCGGCAACTTCATGTCCTTCATCCATAATGCGCCGCATGACTTCCGGCGCATTTTCAGCAAAATTGCTTGTACAAAAGAAAGTGGCTCTCACCCCGTTGTTTTTCAGACAGTCCAATATTTTATTTGTACCATAAACAGATACTTTCATTGCTTCGTCCAACGGGATATCTACCCCATGTTCACGGGGGACATCAAATTCCTCTGTATCAAAACTTAATAATATCATTGCAATATCGAAAAATTACAATTGCTGCATATCATGCAAACGTTTATAGTAACCATTCAGTTCAATCAGATCTTCATGCTTGCCACGCTCTACAATCTCTCCTTCATACAACACGCAGATTTCATCGGCATTCTTAATTGTAGAAAGGCGGTGGGCAATAGCAATCGTCGTACGTGTCTTCATCAAACGTTCCAACGCTTCCTGCACCAAACGTTCTGACTCGGTATCCAAAGCAGAAGTAGCCTCATCGAGAATCAGAATCGGCGGATTCTTCAAGATAGCACGGGCGATACTGATACGCTGGCGCTGGCCGCCGGACAACTTACCACCACGGTCACCGATATTCATATTATATCCTTCCGGCTTCTCCATAATGAAATCGTGTGCATTGGCAATCTTCGCTGCTTCCACAACTTGTTCCATCGTTGCATTTTCCACACCAAAAGCTATGTTATTGAAGAAGGTATCATTAAACAGGATAGCTTCCTGATTTACGTTACCAATCAAGCTACGCAAATCGGCAATACGTACGTCGCGGATACTTGTCCCGTCAATAGTGATATCACCTTCCTGTACGTCATGATAACGCGGCAACAAATCCACTAAAGTAGACTTACCGGAACCCGACTGTCCAACCAATGCAATCGTCTGTCCCTTCGGCACCGTCAGGTCTACATGCATCAGCACTTCTCTCTTGCCATCATAACTGAAAGAAATATCTTTAAACTCGATTTTATCATTCAGCCCTTTCAACGGTTTCGGATTCGGATTCTCCTTAATCTTATTCTCAGCTTTCAGAATCTTATCCACACGTTCCATGGAAGCCAACCCTTTCGGAATGTTGTATCCAGCTTTCGCAAAATCCTTCAACGGATTGATTACGCTATACAAAATCACCATATAGAAAATAAATGTCGGAGCATCTATTGTCGCATTCTTTCCCAAAATCAGCGTACCACCAAACCACAACACCGCTACAATCAGAATCGTTCCTAGAAATTCACTCATAGGATGCGCCATCGCCTGACGGATAGCAACTCTATTTGTCGCATCACGAAGCTCATTGCTACATTTGGTGAATCGGTTAATCATCTTATCTTCTGCAATAAAAGCTTTGATAATACGCAAACCGCCCAACGTCTCTTCCAGTTGCGACATCGTATCACTCCACTTTGCTTGTGCCTCCAACGACTGACGTTTCAGTTTTCGTCCTACCACGCCCATCAACCAGCCCATTCCCGGCAATACCACGATAGTAAAAAGAGTCAACTGCCAACTCGTCACGACCAACGTTGCGAAATACAAGATAATCATAATCGGACTTTTCATCAGCATATCCAGCGAACTGGTTATTGAGTTCTCCACCTCACCGACGTCACCACTCATACGAGCTATGATATCCCCTTTTCTTTCTTCCGAGAAGAACGACATCGGCAGACGCATCACCTTAGCATACACCATGATACGAATATCACGTACCACTCCCGTACGCAACGGAATCATTACAGCCGAAGAAGCAAAGTAACAACCGGTCTTAAACAATGTCATTATCATCAAGAACAGTCCCAAAAAGATAAGAGCCGTAGTAGGACCGTTATCCACGATCATCTGGGATATATAATAATAAAAGTTATTCACAGCCACTTCCTTTATTCCGGCACTGCCCCATTCCATGAAATAATATACTTTATCAGCACCTTCCGTCTTAAACAGAATGCTCAGGATGGGAATCAGGAAAGTAAATGAAAATACATTGAATACAGCAGACAAGATATTCAGCAAAACAGCCCAGCCGATATACTTCTTATAAGGCGACACAAAACGTCGCATCAATTGTAGAAATTCCTTCATTATTTATGATAAAATGAGTTAAGACCGCAAAGATACAATAAAACTGATTAACTGACAGCAGTTTCACCTAATTATTAACGCGATTTATCGGAAAGCGTTTCTAAGAAAGTGATTAACATACATCTTTAAAATCCAAGAAGGTAACATTTTATTCAATAACTTTCTTTCAGCCAAATACCCAAAAAGCGGTCATATATTTGATAAATGCCCATTTCCTGAGTAACAAAGTCTTTCTCCAATAAGCCTTTCAATGCAGCTTGTACCGAACTGGCAGAAGCCAACCTGTACTTCTTTATAAAAGCCCCCGAAGTAATAGCCTTGGCTTTCCCTTCTTTGGTGATGGCAATCAACAATTCTTTCTGTTTTTCAGGCAATCGAAAAAGGATTTCCGAGTAAGTATATCTAAATGAATCCACAATCTGCCGGATAGCGTCCGCCACCATTCCTACTTCACATGTCCCCCGATCCGGAGTCATATCATAAAGTGCATTCAAGACCTTTTGCATATACCACGTAATCCCTTCAAACTGTTCATAAATCACAGAAACAGCCTCTTTCTCTATCGTCTTACCATCCCGTTCAAAATGCATACAGGCAAAAGTGATATATTCTTCCAAAGGAATACTTTCCAGATGCATCATCGACACACTTTGATAAAAAGGCCTGGAAGCAGTCAGAAACATGTTACCCATTACATGCCTCTGGCTACCTGCAAAAATAAAACGGGCATTATTGCATTGCTGCACATAAGTACGCAAAGTAGCTTCCACATTTTCTTCCACGTATCCGGTGATTTGCTGAAACTCGTCAATTGCAACCAGACAAGGCTTGTCTGCCTGTCCCAAATATCTAAAAATCTCGTCAAGCGTATTGGCAGGTGCTTGTATATCCCCCAAACCTAAATTCAGGGAAGGAACTCCGTTCACATCAAAAGAAATACTGGCCTGCAAAGATTTCACACATTCCCAAAAACTCTGCAAAGCCTTCTTTCCGACAGGTTTAAGCACTTCCAGAATCTCCTTGCTGAGTGCAAATACCAAGTCACGCAACGAGCGGCTATCATATATATCGATGAAAAACGTATAATAATTATTTTGAATTTCAGGAAACTGAAAACAGTGTCGAATCAACCCCGTTTTCCCCATACGCCGGGTAGAGACAAGGGCCAGATTATTCCCATTCACCACTTCACTTACCAACCGTTCACTCTCTTGGCGACGATCACAGAAATAATCAGCAGATACATATCCGCTTGTTATAAAGGGGTTTCTTATCATAGTCTTCATACATTCGCACGTTATTACGCAAAGATAATTATTATAAAATAATAAAGTCTATATGCATACCTATTTTTTTTGAGCAACAGCCGCTACATGATAATAAACCCCGCGCGTCTTCCTGTACGACTGCACTCCCAATCTTTGCAGGATACGCCCGAAGTAATTCACCTGTCCGGGAGAAAATTTCATTTTACTCGCCTTTTGTATCCGTTGCAATATATCCGCAGCAAGCATCCATTCTCCTTCCTCATCATCTTCCGCAACCCGATAATATACAAGGAACAACTGCTCTATAGCCGGTGATTGTTCAAACTCCTGATTGGCTTCCATTATAATAGCTTCTTCCTTTTCGTCAAACCAATACCGCTCATTGTGATACAATGCCGCCATTGCCTGCGCATAAAGCTGTTCATAGTCGACAGGACGGACAACGTCAATCACCCCCGTCACCTCAACACCAAGATAACGACGGCTGCCGGAAGTATCCACCAGCAAGTCCTTATGATTACTTGTCCCGATGAAAGAAGCGTACCGGCGAAGCTCTTCCACAGCCGAAGCATTGGGACGCCGCGTATTAACGACCGGTTTTTGCAGAATATGTTTCAGGAAAGGCTGCTGAGTAATACCAATCTGGTCAAACTCATCCATATTAATCAGCAAGAAGCGGTTCAGATACAACTCCGCATCCCGTTTCCGGCTAAAATCAATACTATCCGTATAGTACGCCTGCAAACACGGCGGAAGAATCAAACGGCAAAACGTAGATTTCCTGTAAGCCTGCGGGCCGACCAATATAGGCGAAGTGCTATTCGCATGATTTTTACCCATTCCACGCCAATGAGCCACCATGCTAAGAAACCAACGACGGAACAATTGCGCCCAATAAGGATTGTCGCAAGGAACCCGCTTGGCCAAATCACCGATATGATCCTTTCCATCCCAGGGAGGAAGTTCATAAAGAAACTCTTCAACAGGCTGATAGAGCGGCACGCGATCCGAATTCAGATAACGCACCACATCTTTGTCCCACAGTTTAAGTCCTTCGTATTGCGCATTCATCGTAATGCTTGCCATCAACCGCCTGTCTACCGGACGAAAATAAAAATCAAAACTGTTCCGTTGCCGACATTCCACCTGTGAGGTCAATTGGTTGAAGCGGAACTCATAGCGCCGTTTCATAAACTCATCCATCTGCATCACAAATAGCTGTTCCGGCAGCAAACTGCTCTTATCGGCAAATCCTTCACAAGTGCGATACACATTCTTCACCGTCTCCCGAATCAACAAATCATCTTTCGGCAAACGATAATGAGCACGAGCCCACCGCACTGTATCCTCTTCAGGAATACCGGCACGAAAACAATGCCCGGCCAGGCAAACCAACAGAGAATGTATATCATCACCCGGAGAATAGCTGCCCTGCTCATCCAGCGCACGTGCAAAAGCCGCTTCAAAAAGCACAGATAACGCATGATGCTTATCATATCCCGGTGCAAGCCGTTGCAGGGGCGAAGCTTCTGTCTGTACCTGTTCGCGGTAAGTCGTTTCTCCCGGCATAGTCATCGGCTGTTTCATATAAATAGGCATTGCTTCGGGATTGAAATACAAGTCCGGATCAAAAGTCAAACGGCAATATTGTTCCAGCGAAGGTTCTTTCAGCTCAATGTCGAAAGGAAGCTGAGGTTGATAGAACTTCACGGCAAGCCGATAGGCATGCGCATGAAAAAGTTCCGCTTGTTCGCGGTCAGCAGGCAAAAGATCGTTGGGATAGGTAAAGCGCACCCATATCTTTACCGACTTTCCGGACGAACCGGTAAAAGCAAGGTAAGTCTGGGGCAACTCCTTCACGCGTTCTTTCACTTCATCTGCCTCCATAAGCCCAGACAGGTTATTCACCTGAATCATCACAACCCCATTGTACTCATCCATTGTCATTATTCCGTTCTTGCGGACGAAGGCCGCTGCAGGAAGCAGCTTCGGCACTTTCTGTACATAATCATTTTTATCACCTGGAAGTATATAAGGCAGGACTTCTCTCATTCCTGAGACGAGTTGCGCTTTGGTTTCCACTTTCATTAGCTCTACGAGCTGTTCGATTTTTAACGTCCGCAGAGTGTTCACTTTGCCGTCGTCTCTGATTTGTGTTATTCTCATTACTTATTTATTTTGTCCTGCATGTTTGTGTAGGGCGATTATTACCACACACAAAAGTACTGTAAATATTCCATACAAACAAATTTCAAAAGCACTATTCCGCACTTCGCTACTAAAAACGATTTTTCAATTTCATTTCTCATATTCTCATAGTTTTCGGATAAAGCATAGTCAATCAAACAGATACACTATGAGAAATACTTTTCAAAAATGGCATTCCTCATACTTTTTCCCACTTTTTGATTCAAAATCGCCCATTTCTCATAGCATTTCAGGGTATTTCTCATAGTCAGCACAACTATATCTTCTGCATGCCGGTCAACCTTATTTAATATGGAATCAAGCTATTATTTACGTGTAAACAACTAAGGATTTACTTGTTTTTCGCCTAATATTGTTGTATCTTTGAAAGGACATCCCAACCGTCCCACTCGAGTGCACAGGCCTGTTCACTACAGTAAAAAGTTCTGTCTACTGGAGTGCAAGGCCCTATCTACTGGAGTGGAACGATAAAGATGCCAATAGGAAAATAAAATAATGAAAGCAAGATGTAACAACAACATAAGTAACATAACATATCAATCACTATTAAATAAAAAAAGCAATGGCAATACAATTCGAGTTTTATAAGAATCCCCAACCGGAAAAAGAAGGGGAAGAACCAAGTTATCACCCGCGGGTGGTTAATTTTCAACATGTCACCACTCAAAGACTGGCAAGAGAAATCCACATGGCAACTACCTTCGGAAAAGCAGAAGTAGAAGCAATGTTAATGGAACTGAGCAGATGCATGGGCAATCATCTTCGAGAAGGAGAAAGAGTACATCTGGATGGAATCGGTTATTTTCAAATCACATTGCAAGCCACCGAACCCATACACTCACTTACTACCCGTGCCGACAAAGTGAAATTTAAATCCATCAACTTCCAAGCTGACAGAGATTTAAAGAGTTCGTGCATGGACACACACCTACGACGCTCAAAATATAAACCGCACTCCGCATCTCTTTCAGAAGAAGAGATCGACCGGGAACTCACTGAATATTTTGCAACGAATCCCGTATTAACCCGTACTAATATGCAGTCAATTTGCTGCTTCACTCAAAGTATGGCCAGCCGACAAATACGCAGATTGAAAGCAGAAGGCAAGTTGCAAAATATCGGAAAACCAACACAACCTATCTATGTACCGGGTCCGGGGTACTATGAGAAATGATTCCAATGAGTATGAGAAATAAGCAAAATTAGGGTCATTTTGCGAAGAAAACTATGAGAAATGCCATTTTCGGAAAGCATTTCTCATAGTTTATTACATTCATTATCTATTACTTATGTCAAAATCATGAGAATATGAGAAATGAAAATGAAAAATCGTTTCTAGTAGGTGCTGAATTCAATTTGTAAACCAGGGCACCCGCTCAATAATCTCTACATAGTTTTGACTTTTTTTCATCTTCTCTCTGAAAAACCTATAAAACCTTTTTTCCTGTGTTGTTCTATGCCTATATTTGTTCTGCAATCTCAAACTATATCGCCATATGAACGTAAGCGATCGGTCAACTGCGTCTATAAATAATCGTTCATGGTTCCTATCTTTGCGTTCAAACCGAATATTATGGTATATTGGACATTAGATTATTTCAAGCACCTTTACAATGAATACGCCTCCTCGGGTGTAAGTGTTCGTGAATTTTGCAGAGAACGCGGTATTCAAGAGAATAGGTTCTATTATTGGATTAAAACCCTTAAGGTGCAAGCCGTTTCCTCCTTGGATACTCCAAGAGAGTTTATTCCCATAAGCCCCGGGGCGGTTAGCTGCCTTACCGGTTCCCCGGTTGAACCAATAATGAAAAAACCGGTGTTTAAGCCCCAGGATATAAAGATAACCTACTCTAACGGCGTCATATTACAACTGGAGAGTGTCTGTGATTTAGAAATACTTAAGCACTTACTCACCTTAAAACCTTACCCCCATGTTTAGTCTTACAGCCTCAGACCGATTTTATTTATACCCTTATCCTACGGATATGCGCAAAAGTTTCTATACTCTTAGTGGCATCGTTACCAATCAGATGGGAATGGATGTTTAAGATGGCGATGCGTTTATTTTTATCAATAAGCTTTGTACTGGAATGAAGATTCTTCACATGGAGTATGGCGGTTTGGTGATTTACCACATGAAACTATCCATAGGTCATTTCTCCCTGCCCCGAATAGATTTCCAGGAGGGTAAAGCAGTGTCTCATGAAACCCTTTGGAGTGACCTGGTCTTAATGGTCCAAGGGATAGATGCGCAGAAAGTCAAACGCCGGAAGAGATGGATTCCAGCAAAATAAGATATAACTTCAAAATCAAAAGAATAATAGAAAATAGTCATAAATATGTCCGGGCAATTTCGTTTATTTTTGTATCTTTATATCGTTAAAACAAACGGCTCATGCTCGAAAACACCATTGACAAGGATGAACTTATACGCCAATTAATGGCTGACCGTGACCGGCTGTTTCAAGAGAACAGCCGGTTACGGTCATCTCAAAACATGACTCCTGAAAAAGCACAGCAGGCTTACAAGGAGCAATTGGCGGCAAAAGACACCATAATCAACAAGAAAGAGGCATTACTCGAGAAAAAGGAGGCCCGCATTGCCCAACTGGAAAAGCAAGTGGACTATCTCAAACGTCAACTGTATGGAGGGAAATCGGAGCGTTACATCAATCCGGATCCCCAGGCACGCCAATTGGAACTTTTTGAGGGTGTTGACCTGTTGCCCGGAGAAAAGGAAGCGGCTGCCAAAGCCGAGAAAGAAATAAGGTCAGGTAAAGAGGCAAGGGCCAGGCGCATGGAGAAAGCTAAGAAGACCGCTGTGCGCAAAGCTCTTCCGGAAAACTTGGAACGTAAAATCGAGCATGTATATCCGGAAGGTTACAACCCGGAAGAATGGGATTTGCTGGATGGGAAGGAACCACTGTACACAGAAGTCCTGATAAAAGAACCCGCAAAGTTCTATGTACTTCGCACCTATCGTCATAAAGCCATACGCAAAGCGGACCATGTCATTGTTATGGCTGATTGCCCGGTCAAACCAATCGCAAAGAGTTATGCCTCGTCATCCTTGCTTGCTGACCTTATGGTAGATATGTACGTTGACCACATACCATTCTACCGGCAACACAAACAGTTTGAGCGCTCAGGCATAAAAATCCCGGAGCCTACTATCCTAGGATGGTTCCAGGAAGTAAGCGGCCTGCTCATGCCCTTGCACTTCCGATTATGGGAGTTAATGAAGAAAACCGATTATTTGCAGTGTGATGAGACCACACTTCCTGTGGTACGCAGTGATAAACACAAGACAGTAAAAGGATATCTCTGGCTTGTGCGGGATCCTATGTGCGGGCGACAGTATTTTTATTGGGATAAAGGTTCCAGAAGTGGAGAAGTAGTTCTCAAGCTCTTTAGCGGATATCAAGGCGCTCTCCAAACCGATGGTTATGAACGATATGAATTACTGGACGGGAAGAAAGGGGTTATCCTGTTATCTTGCTGGGCGCATGCCAGAAGAAAATTCTCTGACGCGATTAAGAATGACAAGGAACGTGCGGAAAGCGCCCTGGAGCAAATCCAATTACTCTATGAGGTAGAACGACAGATTAAAGATCAGGCTCTTTCGTTTGAAGACGCGGCAAAACTAAGAGTACGTTTGGCGTATCCTATTATGGTCCGGTTTGAAAAATGGTTGGTCGCCGAACATGCCAGGGTCATCAAAGGCAGTCCCATCGAAAAGGCTATTTTATATACTTACAACCGCTTCAACAAGTTATCCCGTTATCATTTGGATGGTAGATATAATATTGATAATAATGGGATTGAAAATGCGGCAAGACCCGTTGCCGTGGGAAGAAAAAACTACTTATTCTGTCAAAATGACGATACAGCAGAAAGCACGGCTATTATTTATAGTTTTATGGGATGCTGCAAAGCTGCCGGCGTAGACTTCAGAACGTGGATGATTTACTTCTTGGACCATGTCCATGATTATGATGAAGACTACACCAAGGATATAGCAGATTTGCTTCCTGATAACTTGAAAGCAGTAGGACTACTTTGAAATCCTTTAAATCCACGAAAACTATGAAATCATCGACATCCACCAGATAAGGGAAAATCTCCACATAAAATTAGGAAATCTTAGGATTTTATTATTGACTACAATACGGAGTTGACCGTTCGCTTACCTTTATTCACAGTAGAAGAAGTACCACCAAATTTGACGAAGAACCAAAAATATTATATATATTTGCACAAATTTTTATAACACAAAGATTAATATGGGACAAATAATAATAAAAGAGCAGCCTTTTCATTTTGATGAGATTGATCTCACTTATGAAAATTCTATCATAATAGACAGTTCTATCGCAAAACAGAATCTATTAGATTTTAAAGCAGTCCTAGACAAGAGAGGCATCAAATTTCTACTTATGCATGGAACCTTGTTAGGAGCTATTCGCGAACAACAATTCATCAAACACGATATTGACATCGACACTTGTACGTTTGAAGAAGAAAAGTTAGTAGAAGTTATTCCGGAATTATCTCAAGCAGGGCTAAAGCTATGTCGGTATGAAAAGAATGTGATTTATTCATTTATTAGAAACAATGTATACATCGACGTGTATATTGTAAACAAACTAAAAGGCTTGATAAGCCCTTTTTACGTAAGATACCTTTACCGTATCATACCTCGAAAATATTTTCGTTGTACTAAAAAGATGATTTTTTTAGGTGAAACCTTTAAAATTCCCAACCACAGCATAAAGCTGCTTGAATTTTGGTATGGTAAAGATTGGCAAACTCCAATTAGTAACTCACCATCAAATGATGAAGACAAAAGAGGAACTTATTTGGAACAACACAGAAGATTCTTATTTAGACCTATATACAAAATCATAAAATAAAAGCCACTGCGTTATATAAATACACATCATAATTTACAATAACAGGTAACTTATTGAAAGAATAAAGCTAGAATTTTAGCTTTATTCTTTTTTAAAATAATCCATCCGGAGAAGAATATCCGAAATCCGCCAACACTCCTTTCTATATTCTTTCACTGAGTCTGGAACAACCCTACCACCAGCAGGTATACCGGTACGAAAAGTAGCAAAATCACTAATCGTATCCCCAAAAACACTTTCTCCCAATCCTTTCCAAAAATAGTTAGAACACTCCATCAACTCCAATAAAGAAGGGTAAACATCCATCTGTCCTATTACCTTATCTGAAAATTTAGAATTAAAAGAAGTATTCAAGACTATAAAAGGTATAAAATAATCTTCGCCCTTTACCTGTTTACGTCCTTCATACATATTCAAAGAAACTTGTTCATGGTCACCAGTAATAACTATAATACTATTATCATACAAGCCTTCTTTTTTCAGATTATTTATAAATTCATCAATACAATGATCAACATATTGCAAGGCATTCAAATAATACTTGACCTCTTCATTTTCAAACTTTTGACATAACAAAGGAGTATTAGAAAAAAGAGGTTTATTATATGGACTATGACTTGCTATTGTTACAATCTGAGCATAAAAAGGCTTCTTTAATGATTTCAACAACGGAATACTTCGCTCAAATAAAACCTCATCTGCCGCTTTCCACGCAGCATTGAGTTTCATACGATCATAAAGATGATCAAATCCATAAGCAGAAGACATTTTTCCCTGATTCCAATAATTTGCTCCATCACAAACAAAAGAAACTGTACAATACCCTTTCTCTTTTAAGGCTTTGGGAAGAGAAGGAAATGTATTCGTAGAGCATAGACTAGAGGCAGCTCCAACTCTTAACGGCAAAAGTCCTGTATTAATAATAAGTTGAGCATCACTAGAACGCCCATCTTTTACTTGCGGCATCATATTAGAGAAATAAAGGCAATCATCTCTATTCACAAGACTATTAATATATGGAGTGACCTCAATCCCATCAACTTCCAAACCAATAGGCCAACTTTGAAAAGATTCGACTAATATAAGAATCAAATTCTTGTATTTATGAGTTATTGAATCAGAAGCACTTGCCTTTCTTTCATAAACATTCTTTTTTATAAATTTATCCGCATATATTTTTTCATCATTTGAAACACCATGAAACAATGAGAACTGATAAATCCAATAATTAACCAATCCAAATTCCTTAAATCCCTCTGCTGCATCAAGCGGATATATATATTTAGGCTGTTTCTCCACCGAACGTCTATTAGGGAAATAAGGTATAATCACAAATATAACCATTAGTCCTACAAGGGAAAACGCTACAATTCCTTTTATCTTTTCCCGACCTATATCTTGATATTTCTTATCCACCCAACAATAAAAAACAAACACTAACCAAAATGATATAACAACGCGAACGTCTTCCCATCTTATTAAGGCAACAATACTTCCACCGAGCCCTTTCAAGTTTACCAATAGCAGATAAGAACTTAATGGCATTATCGTTGAATAAGTACGAAAATACCATACTATAGATAAAAGAAAAAAACTTATAAATAATAAATAAAATAACATTATTCTTTTTTTTCGGCAGAACAAAGGAAGTGATAATAGCATCGCATCACCTAGCCGACATACTTGGGCTATCCAATCATTAGAGCCATAAATATCTAGTATATGACAAAGTTGTCCTAATGAAATAAAAAAGCACAAAGTAAACAAGAAATAAAAACACAATCGCTTCTCTAACATAGTATATTTTTTTGTTTGTATAATCCAAATACCTCATGAGGAGATAAAGCCTATCAACCCTAAAGTATGCTCTAATCAAATATTCGCCTCAACCAAAATAATAATTTTATACACTGTCGTGCTTTTCTCTGAATCCAAACAGAATCCAGTAATTGTTGGATCCTATGTTTTGACATTATATCCAACGCCTGTTCTTGAATTCCAGCCTTTTCTCGAAGCACAGTATATTCTTGATAAAACTCACTAATATGACATGGAAAACCATTCTTAAAAAAATCAGACTGCTCTTGCAAAATTAAATCCTTATTTTTAGGATCAGAACTTATCCCATAAACATTAAAATATGAGACTGCAACATTTAGATGTTTTGTTGTACGGTTATACAGCAGTATCTGTTTCACAAAAAATGTCCAATCGGATATTATTTTATATTTCTCATCATATAACATATCTTTAAACAGTTCCCTTTTTATAAAAGTGGAGGGATGTCCTAAAGAATGAGTGAATATAAATGGAAGAGTCAATTTATCTGGATAGGAACCAAGCTCTACATCATTAGCTTCACGATAATAATATAAATCAGCATAAACTATATCCTCAGAAAAATCGTTTTTAAACACACGCGCCAAGACATCATCTTCGAGCCAATCACCAGAGTTTAAGAACAGCAAATAATCTCCCCCAGATTTAACAATACCTTTATTCATAGCATTATAGACTCCTCCATCTGGTTCTGATACCCAATAGGCCAAATTCCGTTCATACTTTCTTATAACATCAACACTATTATCAGTCGAAGCTCCATCAATAACAATGTGCTCCAAATCACCAAACGTTTGCTTCTCCCAGATACTTCTCAAGGTCCTCTCCAAACCTTCAGCATCATTTCTATTAATCGTTATTATAGTCAGTCGTGGCATATTCCCTTAATCTATATTCAACTATTTATCCTTATATATAACAATTTACACACAATAAAGCCGCATTTACAATTTCATTTTTTAAACTATCGTATTACTCTTATCATTACAAGCCTAAAATTTCCTCAAATTAGATTTGATATATTTATAAAAGAAGCGGCGATACCATTTATTCTTATATTTATCGTTTTTTCTTTTTAACTTAACCATCTCACGATGCACATCAAACAAACCACCAAAATGTGATTCATATTTATCACGATGTTTCATGTAGATATAATCCTCTAAAGCCATACGAACATCTTTTGCACGAGTAGCTGTAACCATAGAAACTTCTTTGGTTCTATAATAGAAAAGAGGAGTAGGTATTTGATAAACCAAACTATCATCATCTAAAAGACGAATAAAAAATTCCCAATCTTCAAATCCTTTTTTCATCCCCTCATCATATCCACCTATTTGCAGCCAGTCTTTTTTTCGATAAATTGCAGAGCAAAAGATAGAATTCTGCAATAACAAAGAACTATAATCTTTATAAACAAGATCCCACAATTCTGCAACAACACCAAAACAATAACCTAGACAATAAACTAATTTTAATCGTGGTTCTCTTTCAAAAGCTTCAATAGCCTTGGAGAGATATTCAGGCTTTATAATATCATCAGAATCTAATGGCAGGATAAATTCTCCCAAAGCGTGTTCTACCCCACAATTCCGTGCAGACGAAAGTCCTCCATTTTCTTTCTTTATATATCTTAAACGGTGATCTTTCTTTAGATATGCCAAGGCTACTTCTTCTGTATTGTCTAAAGAACCGTCATTTACAATAATACCTTCCCAGCCTCCATAATCTTGAGCAATTAAAGAGTCTAAAGTCTCTGGTAAAAATTCCGCTTGATTATAACAAGGAATTACAACAGATATTATTTTATTATTTTCCATGCTTCAAGTTATTAGAATCATAGTTTATAATATTGGTGACCTCTCATTTTTATTCTTAGCAAAAAACAAAAGATATATTTATCTATAGAAGCCATCAATCTTTCTTTAAACGTAAAAGTCGATTTTCCTAGTTTTTGCAAATAAACAAAATAATTTATTCTAAATGGATGGTTACAAGAAGATTCCCAAGGCTTAGGCTTCCACGTGTAATGCAAAACACTAGGATGACGTAAAACAAACGATAATTCTGGATTAAACTTTAATCTTTTTATTACCGAATAATGATAGAAAGCTTCTTCAACATTCCATTTATAAGGGATATGCAAACACTTATCATGCAACAAAGCATTCAAAACATCTTGATCATGCGACTTTAATTTTATGGAGTTTCCGGCCACATATTCAAAAAAACGTTTCGTTAAAGAAAATTCTCTCCAATATGCTAGATTTACGAGCAATACCCCTGCATTAAAATAACCATATTTTTCATCATATCCAAGCCGCTCATAAACATCTGGCAATGAGCATCCCAGTTCTTCAACCGCAGCTAAAGCATACCCATCTAATGAAGTATTCCACAATTCCTGAACAGAGTCATTAATAACAATATCACAATCCAAATATATAACCTTATCCAAATGCACAGGAAGAATATCGGCCATCAATAAACGATAATATGTTGCAATAGTTAAGTGATCTTGCACCCGAATTGGGAATAAAGTGAGTGCCTTATGATCAACAAGATAGTAGAAGAAACTTCCATTATATGATTCAACCAAATCCTGAATACATTTTTTATTCTCTTCAGCAAGCCCTTCTGTCAACAAATAAACACAATGATTACTTCCCTTATTGTTTTCAAAAAAAGAGAGCAACATAACACCGCAATGTTGTACATAATTATTATCTATAGAACAAACTATATTCATTATATTTTATATTTGTCCATAAACAAACCCAAAAAACGAAAACGCCAAGCTCTCATTCGATCAGCCCATCTCTTTTTCTTCTTCCATTCACCAGCAAAATGATGAATTGAATATGTATTAGACGTTACTTTTAAATCTTGATTCCACCAAGTCTTAGGACTAAAGTAGTCTTCCGGAAGAAGAGAGATTATAGACTCATCATAATCAAAGTCGTCAACAGACTTAACCCGCTTCCACATATAGTTTTTCTGAATATGTATTAACATTATGTACGGAAGAGTACGAACATCGAATTTCCTTCCTTTAAGATGAAATTTCCGCCTGTCATAGTAGCTTAATATATCTTTCAACAATGGATGCCCTTTCTCAAACCCCAAGGTAGCCGCCTCTATTGCAACTTCCCCTTCCTCATCTGTTCTTTCACGTCCTATGAAATAAGGAAGATGCAACAAATCGTTATATGACTTTAGAACTTCCACATCACTGTCCAAATAAATCCCCCCATAATTATACAAAGCGTAGATGCGGATATAATCAGCAGCAAATGCATATTTACGAAACATATAAGCCTCTTTAACCCATCGAGAGGACTCAATATCAAAACATGAGAGATCCCATAGCTTAAACTCATAATCAGGGAGATGCTTCTTCCAAGTATCTATACAATCTTGAACGTCCTTCGGAAAAGGATCACCACTCAACCAACAGTAATGAATAATTTTAGGTATCATATCTATTTTATATTAATTTATCTATATACTATTCTCCTATCACCCCCGACCTCTACGCTTAAACATTTTTCTATATTGCTTATAACACCAACAATATGGTGTAAAAAAATGATAAATCAGATAGCGTCTAAAACAAACACCAAAGCCTAATTCTCTAACCCCATAAGTATCATACTTATGTAATATAAGTAGGGTATTCTTCAATACTTCAGCTACATCACATGAATAATCTAAAGCAATAATATGATTAATCAAATGTATACCTGTTTTTACAATAGTAGAGTATCCTTTAGCAAACAAATTCTCTCTTATCCCGAAGCAAGCTTGTTCATACATTCCTAAAAAGAAATGGTATCCTTTCATTGGATTTTCCTTGGCAACAATACTATCTTCATGAATTCGATAATAATATTTAGGAATACCCACCAAAATAAGTTTATTAATCTTATCAAAAATCTTATATGTAACCGCTATATCTTCATAAAATCGACCTACAGGAAACCTTATATCTTTAAAAAGCTCTCGTCTATAAAATTTATCACAAACATAATTCCTTATTATTTTATCACGAAACAGTTCTTTCAATGCATCTTCCCTAGTATAAATAACTTTTTTCCCTGAATTATCAACAGGCATACAACGTTCGCCACGTACCCAATAATACGAACAAACTACAATTTCGGTATCTTCTTCTCCTTCCAAGACTGTTAATAATGTGGCAAACATATCTTTCTCAATCCAATCATCGCTATCCACAAAACTAACATAGTCGCCTGTCATCATATCCAAGCCTACATTGCGAGCGCTACTTAAGCCTGCATTATGCTGATGTATAACCACTATCCTTTTATCTTTAGCCGCAAAATCATCGCAAATTCTTGGAGAATTATCCGTAGAACCATCATCTATCAAAATTATCTCCAGGTTCTTATAAGTTTGCCCAATAACAGATTCCAAACATTGGTGCAAATACTGTTCAACATTATAAACTGGAATAATTACACTTATCAGAGGTACTTTCATTAATAATTTAAATTAAGAATTTCTTTTTAGTATCCCATTCTCACACCAAATAGCTTTTTCGTCTATAACTTTTTGCAACACTTTCTCATGATATTCCAAATTTTCTCTAGAAGCAAATTTGTGATAAAGATGAAACTGCACTCCTCCCATCTTCAATTGCTTTTTCTGAACACCTGCATGAATCAACCGATAAGAGATCTCCACATCTTCCTGTCCCCACATCTCCAGTGCCTCATTATATCCATTCACTCGCAATAAATCTCCTTTCCAAAAAGCCATATTACATCCCCTTATGCTCAACATACTGTGTTTAGCGTATCGATCTGCTAAGTAATGTCGGAGGATACGGGAACGAAAACCATTTAACATAAACCTTAAATCTTGTTTGAGCGTGGCAGGATATCTTTCCACTCCTCTCAAAAGACGAGCAGTATACATTTTTCCTAAAAGTACGCGGCTACCACAAACAAAATAACCTTTTTCAGCCAATTCCAAGTGATCAGAAATGAAATTCCTATCCAAAATTATGTCTCCATCAATCTGGATAATGTAATCCCCCTTGGCTTTTTCTATAGAACGGTTGCGAATAGCAGAGAGACGGAAACCTTTATCTTCATGCCATATATGCACTATCGGAATATCCGTCTTCTCCCTCATCTTATCTATAAGCTGCCTTGTATCATCACGGGAACCATCATCTGCAATCAGAATCTCATAAGGTTTCACCGTTTGAGCAAAAGCACTATAAAGACAAAGAGACAATGCCTCTTTCCAATTATATGTGGATATTAATAATGAGACTAACATTTCATTAAGATTTAAATTAAACTTTCACTATTTCTGTTCATCTTCCGGCCAATTATAATCCAACTCAGCCTCACGCTGCAATGCAGCAGCAATAATCTCATTTGTACTCTCTATAATTCTCTTCTTAATATCTGTCGTACTAACACCCGGAGTATATGGAAAATACACAACTTCCTTTCCTGGTTGCTGTTTCATCCATTCTAGTCCTTCTAAATATTTATTTTCCCAATCATCACCTATCGTTACAATATCTATATCTTCTTCTTTCAATTGTGCAACTTCCGTCAACTTTACCTGCTTAACTACTTTGGTTACGCATTTAAGAGAGGACACAATCCGTATCCGTTGTTCAAAAGGAATAATCGGCGGCATTCCTTTATAATGTTGTATGAGCTCATCTGTACTTACACCCACTATAAGTTCATCGCCCAATGTAGCCGACCGTTCCAAAATATTGAGATGTCCGATATGAAACAAATCAAAACTGCCTGATGTAAATACTCTTATCTTCTTTTCTTCCATACTATATAGATTTAACGGTTCTCAATATCTTTAATACGATTAGCCAAATCATCCAAATCCTCTGTGGTTTGAACACCAAGATGAGACACCCGAAAATAACCGGGAGTACCTCCAGGCATAATATAGATATCTTGTTTTAACAACTCCTTAAAAAGAATATCCCCGTTTTTTCTCACAAAAAAACCAGTTATACAATTGGAAGGAACTTCTACTGGCATTTCCCAACCATTCTGTTTGCACAAACTACGAAAATAAAGAGCTCTTGAGCGTACAGAAGCTATTATTTGCTGGACGCCAAGTGATATATCTATCTTCAAACGAGCATGCAACTGAAGAAATATAGTAGTGGCCGGACTGTAAGGCGTCTGACCACGTTCAAGATTTTTTAAATTTTCTGCAAAATCGAAATAATAGGATCTGTGTGCAAAAGTAGTCTCGAGTATTTTTGGGGATAAAAACAGGAAAGATAGTCCTGGAGCTATATTTAACCCCTTTTGACTACTGGTAATGCAAATATCAATGCCCAATACTTCCATATCCAATTCGTCAGAGAGGAAAGAACTAATAGCATCCACAACCAAAGAAACACCGTATTTCTTACAAATCTCTGAGATTCTCTCTATATTATAAAGTTGCCCGGTAGATGTTTCATGGTGCTGGCACAAGAACACATCGGGTCGTGAAGCCGCAACGGCCTCTTCCAATTGCGCATAGTCAATATCCTGAGCAAAAGGTACCGCAAAGACTTCATTCGGGCAATGGTAATACTCACAAAGACTTTTCCAACGATAACCAAAAGAACCGCCAGCTATAATAAATGCTTTCTTGCATTGAGAAACATAATTCGCCACTACAGCATCCATAGCACCTGTTCCTGAAGCCGTATAGAAAATCACACGACCACTTGGACAGTGCATCAAATCCAAAAGCATTTTCTCTGAATCTTTCACAAGTTCAGAGAATTGCTCTGTACGCATATAAGGAAAAGGCTTACCTCCAATCTGAAGGATTGAGTCTTCTATATTTCCCGGAAAAACGTATGACCTCATAGTTTACTTAATTAATTTATTCAACATCTTTCTCCCATTCACCTCTTCTTTATCCTGCCAAATCTTTTAATACTAGTGTATCTTCTCCATAAATTCAACTTACGTTTCTTAGGTACACCGTGCCTACGAATGTAATCTGCGGCGGCAACCAACATCCGCTTACAAACCATTCCATCCAAATAAGGGTCATAGTTATCCACAACCCAGCGCCGCCTTGCTATATTTTCTTCATCATATAAGGTATGGTCAAATGCCTCCAACAACTGGCCAACCTCCGTAATATTTGTCCAATAAATCTCTTTCGCAATTGTGCGATAAGTTATAACCGGACGTCCTAGAAGCAGAAATTCATATACAGTAGAAGAAGTATCACTTATCATCACATCAGCCATTAACTGATATTTAGTGACATTAAAACCATCTACCCACACAATATGTTCTTCTTGCTCTGCCAATTCCTTATATTCATCAACCCATTCTTTACGAGTCAATGGATGAAATTTTAATAGGAGGACAATATTCCTCATTTTTACTAAATGCAACAAAGCTTCTTTTAATGCAGGGATAGATGTTAAAGATGGTGAAAACGTAGGTGCATACAAGACTATTTGTGTTTTACCATGCCTTTTTAACAATTCTTCGCGCTCAATATCAAAATCATGCCAATGGGATTTAATCCAGTCTTGTTTGGGCCATCCGGTCTCGACAACCTCAAAATCGCCATATTTTACAGACAATTCTTTAAACTTTTTGGTAAAAAACGGTCCTTGCGTGAAATATGTATCAAAATATCGACGGATAACCCAATGATCTTTCTTCTCGGCAGCATAGCCATGGAAAACCTGTATCTTCACCCCAGGCAAATAATAGGGCACAATATTACCAGGAACAAATATCGCTTCAGGAGAAAAATCATATACTGCCTGCATAGAACTCGTATAATTTACTTCCTCCTGTAATGGAAATACAGGAATCTTCGGCAAATGAACATACCATAATAATTGGTTCTCTGCCGACTTCATTGCTTCTTGATAAATCGGATATAATATATCAATAGCATATTTGTTTTCACAAAACAATACAATACGCATATTTCTATAACTCCAAATTATATTTAACCGTATGTTTCTTTGCAAAATAAGTCCAAAATTTCTTCCGACAAGACAATACACGTTCTACACAATATGTCTCATCAGCATGACGTGCCTGCGCATACTCTTTTGCCAGCAACCTAAAGAAAGCCTTTTGACCCCATAAACGGGCAAAATTCGCACACCCCATCTCCACACTTATCTTTCCAAAACTCATCCTATTAATATCAACCAACATAAAATGATATTCACCATTAATCTTATCAAATAAAATATTGCCTGGAGAATAATCACGATGCATAATACCAGCCTGGTGTAATTTAGCCGTATAACGCGCAAACGCTATGACCACATCTTTACAATGCTCTACATCCGCATTGCCGAACTCATAAAAATTTCTCTGATAAGGAGACTGCATACTAACAAAATAGGAATAATCTATTAATCCACATCTTCTTTGTTCTATATATGCAATAGGCACCGGTGTTTCAAAACCTTTTTGTAGTAACATTTGAGGATATTCAAAAGCACGTCTTCCTTTAGGAACACGAAAGAATGAATAAACGACCCGATTTACAAAAGCCGGAATTCCATAACGCTTCACATTTATCTCTATTCCGTCCACTTCCATCACCTTGATAAGGTTTCTCCCGGAATAGATAACCCGACCTTCCTTTTCAAAAGAGCTTGGAATATGTTCTATAAATCTACGCAAATACTCATATGTAGGATTTACTACTATTTTCATACTTCACTTTATAAATAGGATACACCGTACAAATGTAATACAATTCTTCTACCTTTAAGAAAAAGATACGAATTTATCTTCTTCTTTTATCGACATCATTTAAATTCCGGCAGCGTCTCTTCCCCAAAATAATCACAGCTAATGATTAAATCAGATATCCGCCACGCATCTTTAGCATGGTGAATTTCTGCTGCAGAGACGCCAACTGTGTCACCTATAATTTCCATTTGAGGCGATATGGCAAAAGCTCTTTTCTCAGGCGAAAATATACTCTGTCCCAATCCCCTCCATGGATAAGTATCCGCTCCGATCAAATCGAGCAATGTCGGATACATATCAACCTGCCCCATTACTTTTTCATAGCGCAGATGAACCGGGGAATTTAAAACAATAAGTGGGGTAAAACGCTCTGGAGATATAATATTCTTTCCCAAAGGGTGCTCATAAAGCGGCTTCCTTGTTAAGCCAAACCCTTCGTGATCACCAGTTATTACAATCATCGTATTCTCAAATTTCTTTTGTGAACGCAAAAAAGAAATGAACTGTCCGATCGCATAATCGGTATAGTTAGCCACAACCATATAATTTTTCAATCGCTCGGGCAAATTATCCGAAAAGTTTATGCGCTTGCTTTCTTCTGGAATAACAAATGGAGAATGTCCTGAATAAGTAACACATTGAACTAAAGTATGTCCGCCAGTAGGAAATAACTCTTCTGTTGCCAATTTCTCCCCACACTGCCTAAGGAATGACAAATCTCCTAAACGATGACGTGGTCCCGTTTTCTCATCCAACACAAAATAAGGTTTGTCCAACAGTTTATCATAGCCAAAATCCTGGGCAACTATTGCAACATTCCAGACAACTTTCTTATCTACAGTCAAACAACAAGTCCCACCGCCTTCATACTTTTCTTTAAAAGCCTTATCAATACTATAATATGTATGATGAGGAAAACGAGCACTATAAGCTCCATAATTTATTGGCAGAAGTCCGGTATGCAACAACAACTGTCCATCAATAGAGCGACTTCCTTTAACCTGTGTTTGTACATAAGGAGCATAAAGCACATTCTCTTCTTTCAACATACGATTTAGGTTAGGAGTAATTTCTTTTCCTTCCACAGTTTTTTCCAACACCCAACTTTCAAAAGATTCTGCCAAAATAATGATACAGTTATCACGAGCCTCAATTTGAAAAGGAAGCGATTGCCTCACCGGCTGTTTACTCAACCAATCTTCTATTTCTTTTTTCACCTGAGGAGTATACTCTGGCTTATCTTGTATATGCTCATAATAAAGAGAACCGAAAATCGTATATATAGGAGTACCACAAGTCTGATAGTCAGTAAGCAAAGCATCGTAAGCCTTCTTATATCCACCATAGTAAGCTAAAATTCCGCCTAATGATATTAACGGTATGCAGACGCACCACATCAAGAACTTAAAACTTCGTTTTTTTTGCTCTCTGAGCAATATTGCCAAATTCTGTTTGCGAGTCAATATCAGAAACAAAATAGTCAACAACGGAAAGCCCAAATCCGACCACCGGAGCGAATCAAACACGCTTGCAGTAAAATCAGCCAAATTGCCAGCAAGAAAATAGCTATCCCATGGAATTGAAGTATAATAGGTCCGAAAATACATCAAATTAACAATCAACAGAATATCAACCAAAGTACCTATTACAACCAAATACCATCGAGAACGTATGTAAAGAAAAGGTATTGCAAATAAAACCGCCAACAAAAACTTAACCAAATAAGTTTGCGGAAAAGAGAATGATGAAAAGGTGGTATTCAGACACCAATCCAAATCAAATAAAATAAACTTAAAGAAAAGACACCCAATAAACAACCATAAGATTTTACGCGATTGCATATGCTTCATTATTATATAATATAAGATTTACGACAAACTAGCAAAAAGCTTATCAAAATAAGCCACATATGCTTCCACACTAAATTCATTAATAATACGTTCACGGGATGCCTTAGCCATTTTTTGCAATTTCACCCGGTCATTCATTAACAAACGCATAGCATCCGCTATTTTATCTGGAGAAGCCGAAGGTACTAAAAGCCCGGATTCATTATCCACTATCAAGTCACGGGCTCCGGGAATATCCGTCACAATACAAGGTACCCCACACGCCATCGCCTCACGGACTACACGGGGAGAAGCATCACGCAAAGCAGGCAAAATAAACAAATCCTGCTTCGGCAAAAAGTAGATTGCATCTTCCCTATTCCATAAAAAATGAATACGTTCTGCCCCTGCTCCTTTTTGAGCCAACTCATAATCGCTATTATCATAATCACCGATAACGACCAAATGAGCATTTGGGGCATTCAATATCTGAAATGCTTTAATCAAGTAAGTTAATCCTTTGAACGGGCGCCCTTTTGTTGTACCGATATAAATGCACTTAAAGGCATCTTCAGGCACTCCATCTACTTGTTTAGGATGAAGACAAGCATCTGCAACCCAATCCGTATCAAACGGCTTTACACTGACAGACAATTTCTTTTTATCAATATAATGAGACAGATATTCCTGAATATCTTCCGTCTCGCAGACAATATGAGATACCCGTGGATTTAATAATCCCATATAATATGTCGGGTCAAGTTTTTTCACTTTTGCTTGAGTTCCTCGATAACCTACATTCTTAACAGATGTACCAATAGTTGCAATCAAGGCATTAGATAACCCGGATGTACTAGGAGAAAAAATTAAATCTATATTATATTTCTTGACATATAAACGAAGTGCTTTGATGCTCTTCCATGAAATTTTGGATGTGATAGGAGGTATAATCAAAGGAATACATTTTCCTTCTACTTTCGCCGCATCAGCAGCGAAAGGAATTGTCTGATAAATTTTAAAAAACTCATTATGTGACAGTTCGCCCAACATCTTATAGGTTGCAACATCCACTGCCTTATGAGTTACTAATATATTCATACATTATTAATTTATATAAATGATCACATCCTGCCCATACAGACATTACATAATAAATATTTTGCAAAGATAATCAAATCAAATTACATTCCGGTGTAAATACACTCATTTTATTTCTACACATAAACTAGCACATACCTTCCGAATAGCTTCCATACAATAATATCCTTGAGAAATCCGCTCATTCACTCTGGATACATTCGCCCTTAAAGTTCTATAGCGCTCTTCAGTAATCCGAGATAGAACAGTCTCCAATTCTAATAAGGAGGAAATGCAAATACCTATGTCATTCTCCTCTACAAATGAAGCCAAACCTGCTTTTTCCCAAATAATAACAGGTAGCCCACAACGAATGTAAAGAGACAATTTATGAGGAGCATTATACTGAAGATATTCTCCCTCTGGACCAACACCGCCTTTCAAAGAAGACCCATACCAAACCAATCCATACTCACCTTCGGCAGTAGCAATCAAATCATCAGATTTAATATATCCTTTATAATCCACTTGTCCTTCAAACTTATCGGAATCAAAACCATTCCCATAAAGTACCATATCGAAAGAACGGGAAGAGTATCCTAGTTTATATAAGAAATCACTATGAAAGGGGGACAAAGCTCCAACAAACAGAATACGACAACGGGAGGTTGATAAAGCCTTTTCAGTAGGCCGTTTATCCGACAAATAATCAAATATGCCAAGCACCTCCATGTTAGCCTTTACACCATTATCTTGTAACCATTTTTTCATGCGTTCACTATGAACAATGATGCCGTCAGAATGATTTAACCTTGAAACTTCATGCGATACAGTTAAACGTTGACGCCGAAAGCTATCTAAATCATGAATTAGAGTAACTATCCTACAATGACGCAAATGTGCTATACGACAAACAAATGTATAGTATTTCTTCAATGGATATTGCAATATCAACACATCATTTCGATGCAAACAAAAGCCACATTTCAAAACACTTAATAGTGTCATAAAAAAAGCCGCGACAATATTCGTATAACGTGTCTGCTTCACTCCAACATTCCGAAAACTTTGAGTTGCCATAACAGATTCAATATCTGTTTTAGCTTTATTAGCGGCATTATTAATCCCTTTATAGTTTCTTGATAGATAACAAATCATAATTCAATTCTTTAATTCTTTTTTAGCTAATTTCAATGCAGTCTCTACAGTATCATCCATGTCAAGATAGGCATACTGCGCCAAACGCCCTCCAAATAAAGTATTCAACGAGCCATTCATCAATTCTTCATATTTCTTTAAAAGATTCATGTTTTTCTCGTCATTCACCGGATAATAAGGTTCATCACCGGGAGTGAACACAGAAGGGTATTCGCGAGTAATGACTGTGTACGGCTGCTTACCAAACTCAAAATGTTTATGTTCAATAACACGTGTATAAGGAACTCCGCTTTCACAATAATTAACAACTGCATTACCCTGATAATTATCTATTTCCAAACGCTCATGTTCAAAACGAAGACTTCGGTATTCCAAGTGTCCGAAACAAAAATCGTAATACTCATCAATACATCCGGTAAACAATACTTTATCTGCAAGTAAATCCAATTCTCCACGAGCAGAAAAATAGTTCGTATCCAAACGTAATTCAGCCCCTTCGAGCAAACTTTCAACCAATTTATTATACCCACCCTTGGGAATACCCTGATATTCGTCGTTAAAATAATTATTATCGTAAACGAAACGGAAAGGAAGTCTTTTTATAATAAAAGCAGGAAGTTCCGTAGCAGGGCGTCCCCACTGTTTTTCTGTATATCCTTTGATTAATTTCTGATAAATATCTTTTCCACAAAGCGTCAAAGCCTGTTCTTCCAAGTTGGCAGGAGTTTGAATATGTGCATATTCGCTACGCTGTTCCTCAATCTTTGCCTTAGCCTCTTGCGGAGTATTAACTCCCCATAACTTATTAAAAGTATTCATGTTAAAAGGCAAATTATATAATGTGCCTTTGTAATTAGCTAATGGAGAGTTCGTATAGCGATTAAATGACACAAAATGATTTACATAATCCCATATTTCCTTATTATCCGTATGAAATATATGTGCGCCATATTGATGTACATGAATACCATCTACAACTTCACAATAGATATTTCCGCCAATATGATTACGTTTATCAACAACAAGACACCGCTTCCCGGCATCGACCGCCTGACGGGCAAACACTGCCCCGAACAACCCTGCACCAACTACCAAATAATCATACTCTTTCATTAGCATTCAAAATCATTATAAATTAATCTATGATTCCTTCAATTTTCGCAATCACCTGCTCAGGCTTTATCTCCCTCAAACAAGCATAATCTCCCCGCCAACAAGGCTTCTGTCCATATACCGAGCAGGGACGGCATGACAAATCAAGTTGCACGGTATTAACCGGCAGTTGTTTCCATCCCATAAATCCTGCATAGGGATGAGTGGCGCCCCATATGGAGACAACTGGAATATTTACTAAAGATGCCAAATGCATATTAGCGGAATCCATTGAAAGCATCACATCCAAATGACTCATCAGATTCAATTCCGTACGCATATTCAGCTTACCTATCATGGAAACGACAGAAGGATATTTCGCAATCCATGCATCAAAAATTTCCTGTTCGTTTTTTCCACCACCAAACAGAAAGACCTTTACCCCAGGATTAGCCGCGAAATGGGCAACAACCTGTTCCTGTAATTCTAACGGATAAATTTTACCAGCATGTTTAGCAAAAGGAGCGATACCGATCCATTTCTGATTTTCTTTCGGACCGGTAACGGGTTCTATTTCCGCAAAATTTCCTCTCCCCTCTCCATAGATAGAAGAGAAGTTCAACAAAACCGGAAGACCGAGTTTTTCCAGCACATCAGCATAGCGGCGGAAAGAACTTTTTTGGCTTTCCATTACTTTATGACGCCGACGAACCAACTTCCTCTTACCCTCACGTCCTTTACAAATGTAGGCTACCGGTATGTTGGCAAACCGGAAGCGCAAGCACAAATATTTGGCACGAAGCACATGATGAAAATCCGCAACGTAGTCAAAGTTCATTGCTTTCAGTTCCGAATAAAGACTATTCAGTCCCCACAAGCCTTTATGTTTACCCGTTAAATCGGCTCCGATGAAATTTACATTGTCGGGCAGTTCCTGAAAAAGGGGCTGCCATACAGCACGACTTAACACAGTAATCTCGTGTTGAGGATATTGTACAGCAAGCGAATGTATGACCGGTATTGTCATTGCAACATCACCTAAAGCTGAAAAACGGATAATGAGAATACGCGCCATTCGTTATTTTTTTGCATAAAGCACCGGATTTAATGCCGGGTCGTTATACATCTTCATCTGTTTATATACTTTCATATACTTTCTACCAGCTTCAATATCAGCCAATAACTGGTCGATAGCAGAAGAAAGGTCTTTCTGCTGCTCCAACAGAATATTCAGTTTAACTTGGCACTGCGCACGGTGTTCCTCGGTAGTATCCGTACGCTTTACTTCTTGTTGCATGTGATAAATTTTCAATGCAAGAATAGAAAGACGATCGATTGCCCAAGCAGGACTCTCCGTATTGATGGTTGCATCAGAAAGCGGCTCAACAGCTTTGTATTTGTCCAAAAAGTAACTATCTATCAATTCAACCAAATCGGTACGGTCCTGATTGGATTTATCAATTCTCCTTTTTAAAGCCAATGCTTCTACAGGATCAATCTGGGGATCACGGATAATATCTTCAAAATGCCATTGAACGGCATCAATCCAATTCTTCAGGTACAAATAATACTCTATTGACTTCAACTCGTAAGGATTGTTCATCTGAGCATCCACACTATCCGTTATATGGTAATCATTGGTTGATTTCCAAAAAATCTCGTTGCAAAGGTTACTAAATGTCATAATCTTAACTAGCTTATAGGTATATAATAGGGCAAATCTATGTAATATTTTTCAGACAAGCAACCGTTTCTTACTTTTTTATTTGTTACCTTTGTGGGTATTAAAGATGAATTGTATATGAAAATTATTATAGATAATAAAATACCATCTATAAAAGAGGCGGTTCAGGGAATAGCCGATGAGGTAATCTATGCTCCGGGAAAGGATTTCACGCCGGAACTGGTACGGGATGCTGATGCACTTATTGTCCGTACCCGCACGCATTGTAATCGCAAATTATTGGAAGGTAGCCGGGTGAAGTTTATTGCTACGGCAACCATTGGTTTCGACCATATCGATACGGAGTATTGCAAGCAGGCAGGTATCGAATGGACGAATGCACCGGGATGCAATGCGGCTTCTGTCGCCCAATATATACAATCATCGCTTCTTGTATGGAAGTCTATCAGAAATAGGAAGTTGGATGAATTGACTATAGGAATCATAGGAGTAGGCAATGTAGGAAGCAAGGTGGCCAAAGTCGCACAGGACTTCGGCATGCGCGTTCTATTGAACGACCTACCACGGGAAGAGAAAGAAGGAAACAAATCTTTCACCTCTTTAAATAAAATAGCGGAAGAATGTGACATCATCACCTTTCACGTACCTTTATATAAGGAAGGGAAATATAAAACATTTCATTTGGCGGACGAGAACTTCTTTCATTCGCTAAAACGGAAACCTCTCATCATTAATACTTCCCGGGGAGAAGTTATCGAAACGGATGCCCTTTTAAATGCTTTAAACAGTCAGGCTATTTCGGATGCCATTATTGATGTATGGGAGCACGAACCGGAAATCAATCGAGAACTGCTGGAGAAAGTTATCATTGGTACCCCTCATATTGCCGGCTACTCCGCTGACGGGAAAGCCAACGCAACACGTATGTCACTGGACGCTATTTGCAACTTCTTTCATATAGATGGAAATTATGAAATCAAAGCACCGGCACCCGCTTCTCCTGTTATCCACGCAAAAAGTCACGAAGACGCACTCCTTCAAATGTATAATCCAGCCGAAGACAGCGACCGATTGAAAAGCCAACCGGAACTATTTGAGACTTTACGCGGAGATTATCCGTTAAGAAGAGAGGAGAAAGCATATACTATTAAATATAAGGAATAAGCAACACCTTATTCCTTATGCCTTTATTACCTTATTTTTATTTCCCGCTCAACAGCTTTTCTATAACTAAAGGAAAGTGTTCATACTCCAAAGCATGTACTTTCTTGGCGACATCATCAGGAGAGTCAGTCGGAAATACGGGACAAGTTGCCTGGAAGATTGTGTTCCCTTCATCATAATGCTCATTAATATAATGTATAGTGATACCGCTTTCTTTTTCACCGGCAGCTACTACTGCTTCATGAACACGATCACCATACATTCCTTTTCCGCCGTATTTAGGCAAAAGAGCCGGATGTATATTTATTATTTTATCGGGATAAGCATGCAAAAGCAGATCGGGCACACGAACCAGGAAGCCTGCCAGCACGATAAAATCAATGCGGGCCTCCTGCAAAACAGCCAGAATTTCGTCTCCGGCTATCCAATCTTCCTTTGGGAATACGTTACAGGGCACTCCAAGACGATGCGCACGCTCCAAGACATAGGCATCACTCTTATTAGAAAGTACCAACGAAACCTGAACGGAATCGTTTTTTTGGAAATACCGGATAATATTCTCGGCATTAGAGCCGGAACCGGAAGCGAAAATTGCGATGTTTTTCTTCATAACTCTCATATTCGATGCACAAAACAGTGAAAAATGTGCAAAAGTTTGCATTTATTTAGTCAAATATTTGCGCAAAACGATAAATATTCATTCCTTTGCACCGCAAATTTAAAGAAATAAAACTAATTATTAATTAAAAACTTAAAGTTATGTCTGAAATTGCATCAAGAGTAAAAGCGATTATCGTTGATAAATTAGGCGTTGAAGAATCAGAAGTTACAACCGAAGCAAGCTTCACTAACGACCTGGGAGCAGATTCTCTTGACACTGTAGAACTTATCATGGAATTCGAAAAAGAATTCGGTATCTCTATTCCTGATGACCAAGCAGAAAAGATTGGTACTGTAGGTGATGCTGTATCTTATATCGAAGAACACGCTAAGTAATTCGATTTCATCAATATGGAATTAAAAAGAGTGGTAGTAACAGGTCTTGGCGCCATTACTCCCGTTGGCAACAACGTTCCTGAATTTTGGGAAAACATTGTGAACGGGGTTAGTGGAGCAGGACCTATTACTCATTTTGATGCGTCGCAATTCAAGACCCAATTCGCATGCGAAGTGAAAGACTTCGATGCTACAAAATACATCGACCGCAAGGAAGCAAGAAAGATGGACCTGTACACTCAGTATGCCATCGCTGTTGCCAAAGAAGCGGTAGAAGATTCAGGGCTTGACACAGAAAAAGAAGACTTGAACAAAATCGGTGTTATTTTTGGCGCCGGTATTGGTGGTATACATACATTTGAAGAGGAAGTGGGCAACTACTATACTCGTCAGGAAATGGGCCCGAAGTTTAATCCGTTCTTCATTCCAAAGATGATTTCGGATATTGCTGCCGGACAGATTTCTATCATGTATGGCTTCCACGGTCCTAATTATGCGACTTGTTCGGCATGTGCTACTTCGACCAATGCCATTGCAGACGCTTTCAACCTGATTCGTTTAGGGAAAGCAAATGTAATCGTATCCGGTGGTTCGGAAGCAGCTATCTTCCCTGCAGGTGTGGGTGGCTTCAATGCTATGCACGCTCTGTCAACCCGCAATGACGAAGCTTCCAAAGCTTCACGTCCGTTCAGCGCAAGCCGTGACGGTTTCGTAATGGGTGAAGGCGGCGGTTGCCTGATTCTGGAAGAACTGGAACATGCTAAAGCACGTGGTGCAAAAATCTATGCAGAAGTTGCCGGTGTAGGTATGTCTGCGGATGCACATCACTTGACAGCTTCTCATCCGGAAGGTCTTGGAGCTAAACTGGTGATGAAAAATGCACTGGAAGATGCGGAAATGGATCCGAAAGAAGTAGATTATATCAATGTACACGGTACGTCTACTCCGGTGGGTGATATTTCAGAAGCAAAAGCGATCAAGGAAGTATTCGGCGATCATGCGTTCGAGTTGAATATCAGTTCAACCAAATCAATGACAGGTCATTTGCTGGGTGCTGCCGGTGCGGTAGAATCTATTGCAAGTATCCTTGCCATCAAGAACGGTATCGTTCCTCCGACTATCAACCATGAAGAAGGTGACAACGACGAGAACATCGACTATAACCTTAATTTCACGTTCAACAAAGCACAGAAACGCGAAGTTAATGTTGCCTTGTCCAATACATTCGGATTCGGCGGTCACAATGCGTGCGCTATCTTCAAGAAATACGTTGAGTAATATCGTGTTACGTAACCAAATAGATAAGATAAGGCTCTTGTTCCGCAAGGACAGAGAGTCTTATCTTTGTTTTTATCAGATACTCGGATTCTATCCGCGTAATATCCAGCTTTACGAGCAGGCTCTTCTGCACAAGTCAACTTCGCTCCGTTCGGAAAAAGGACGCCCTTTAAATAACGAACGCTTGGAGTTCTTGGGTGACGCCATCCTTGACGCCATCGTAGGAGATATTGTCTACAAGCGCTTTGAAGGGAAACGGGAAGGTTTTCTGACTAATACGCGTTCCAAGATCGTACAACGGGAGACTTTGAATAAGCTGGCCGTCGAGATTGGGTTGGACAAGCTCATAAAGTATTCTACCCGCTCTTCTTCTCACAACAGTTATATGTACGGAAATGCTTTTGAAGCATTTATCGGAGCTATTTACCTGGATCAGGGATATGAACGTTGCAAGCAGTTTATGGAGCAACGCATCATCAACCGGTATATTGACCTGGACAAAATATCCCGCAAAGAGGTCAACTTCAAATCCAAGTTAATCGAATGGAGTCAGAAAAGTAAGATGGAGGTTTCTTTTGAATTGATAGAGCAGTTCCTCGATCAGGACAGTAACCCTGTATTTCAGACAGAAGTACGCATAGAAGGTCTTCCTGCCGGAACAGGTACAGGGTATTCCAAGAAAGAGTCTCAACAAAATGCTGCCCAAATGGCCATCAAGAAAGTGAAAGATCCGACATTCATTACAACCATTAACGAGACTAAGGAACAGCAAACAGCAATAACTGATGAGCCTGAGACTGAACCGGATACAGCCCCCGAAATGGAAATTGAAAATATGTCAGAAGAGAACCAATCTGTCAACGGCGAAGTTGCTATAGCGGAAGTGTCCTCGGAATCTAACCAAAGCAAATTCCCATACGACGACCCTGAATCACCAGATCGTGTTCTTCTGTAACTAGTTTTAGTTTTCCGGCCACTTCTTCAAGGGGGATAGATGAAATGTCGTCTCCTCTTAGAGCTACCATTCGTCCGAATTCTCCATTTGCAATCAATTCTGTTGCGTGACCGCCCATACGGGTAGAAAGATTACGGTCGAAAGGAGTAGGCGAACCACCACGCTGAATATACCCCAATACAGTTTCACGAGTCTCTATTCCGGTTTCATATTCAATTTCCTGTGCAATATATTCTGCCGCACGTTTACGACCATCTGTCTGAATTCCTTCGGCTACTACTACAATGGAATAAGGTTTGCCTTTTTTCAGCCTATCCAGAATTGTATTGCCAATGTTCTTTATATTATAAGGGATTTCAGGGACAAGGATAACATCTCCCCCACCTGCCATACCGGAATACAAAGCAATCCATCCGGCTTTATGTCCCATCACTTCAATCACCATCACCCTTTTATGAGAGCTGGCAGTGGAATGCAGGCGGTCGATAGCGTCCGTGGCAATGCTTACCGCCGAATCAAATCCGAAAGAGATATCTGTTCCCCAGATGTCATTGTCAATGGTTTTCGGGACTGATACTATATTTATTCCCATTGCGGCAAATTTGGCCGCGGTCTTTTGTGTTCCATTTCCCCCGATGCAGACTACGCAATCCAAACCCATTTCCTGGATATTCTGAAGGATCAGTGCCGGCTTGTCAACATCCGAAATTACCCCCCCTTTTTTAAATGGCTTTTCGCGGGAAGTTCCCAGCATCGTTCCTCCAAGATTCAGCAGGCCGGACAGAGATTTATCTGTAAAGGGCTCGACATCCTTCGTCAGCAAACCTTGAAAGCCGCTGTGAATACCTATCACTTCCATCCCATAATAATTGATGGCTGTCTTGCACACGCCACGAATGGTGGCATTAATACCGGGGCAGTCCCCGCCTGAGGTTAAGATTCCAATTCTCATTGTCGCATTTTTTAGTCAAAAACTCGGGGATTCTATTAAACTCGTCAATTTTAACGATTATTTCCGTCGTAAAGATAGAAAAAAAAGATAAATAAGTTACTTTTGCACGACTAAACATTATTATGTTAAAGCAGAAATGAATATTACAAAAATTATTAGTAAGACTTTTGATTCCCGTTTAAAACAAATAGATCTATATGCTAATCAGGCTAGTGAGATTCAACACCGTGTATTGGATCGCTTGGTGCAGCAGGCTGCCCGGACTGAATGGGGTAAAAAGTACGACTATGCCTCTATCCGCAGCTATGAAGATTTCAGAAAACGCCTGCCCATCCAAACATACGAAGAGATAAAGCCTTACGTAGAGCGTTTACGGGCAGGAGAACAGAACCTGCTTTGGCCGTCGGAAATACGTTGGTTTGCCAAATCATCCGGTACGACTAATGATAAGAGCAAGTTTCTTCCTGTCAGCAAGGAAGCATTGGAGGATATTCATTACAGAGGGGGGAAAGATGCTGCGGCCCTTTATTTCCGTATCAATCCGGATAGTCATTTCTTTTCCGGAAAGGGGTTGATTATGGGTGGTAGCCACAGTCCGAATCTTAATTCTAATCACAGTCTGGTTGGGGACTTGTCGGCTATTTTAATTCAAAATGTAAATCCGCTTATTAATTTCATTCGTGTGCCAAGCAAGAAGATTGCATTGATGAACGAATGGGAAACTAAAATAGAAGCAATCGCTAACAGTACTATTCCGGTGAATGTAACGAGCTTGTCCGGTGTGCCGTCTTGGACGCTGGTGCTTATCAAACGGATTCTTGAGAAAACCGGAAAACATACATTGGAGGAAGTATGGCCTAATCTGGAAGTGTTCTTCCATGGTGGGGTGGCTTTCACTCCTTACCGCGAACAGTATAAGCAGGTGATTCAGTCGCCTAAAATGCATTATGTAGAGACTTATAATGCTTCTGAAGGGTATTTCGGTACACAGAATGATCTTTCTGATCCTGCTATGTTGTTGATGATTGACTACGGAATCTTCTACGAATTTATTCCACTGGAAGAAGTGGACAAGGAAAATCCGCGGGCATATTGCCTTGAAGAGGTGGAACTGAACAAGAATTATGCAATGGTGATTTCTACTTCCTGCGGTTTGTGGAGGTACATGATTGGTGATACGGTGAAGTTTACGAGCAAGAATCCCTATAAGTTTGTTATCACGGGAAGAACAAAGCATTTCATCAATGCCTTCGGTGAGGAATTAATTGTTGATAATGCGGAAAAGGGACTGGCCAAGGCTTGCGCAGAAACGGGAGCACAGGTTTGTGAGTATTCTGCGGCACCGGTCTTTATGGATGAGAACGCAAAATGCCGTCACCAATGGCTGATAGAGTTTGCCAAGATGCCGGATTCTGTTGAGAAGTTTGCAGCAATACTGGACGCTACTCTGAAAGAGGTCAATTCTGACTATGAGGCAAAACGGTGGAAAGACATTGCGCTGCAACCATTGGAGGTAATTGTTGCTCGCCAAGGGTTGTTCCATGATTGGATGGCGCAAAAAGGAAAATTAGGTGGGCAGCACAAAGTTCCCAGGTTAAGTAATACGAGGGAGTATATTGAGGGGATGTTGCCGTTGAATCGGTAATATTCTTTTTCTTTCGTCTTGATACGAAAGAAAAAGAACCAAAAAGAAAGAATCAAGGCTGCGTTTTTTCAGCTACTCCGGTGATTTCTCCAGCTAAAGGGCAGAAACTCGCTACGCTCAAACAGTCTGCCCTTCTTAACGCTGAAGAAAACACCTGCGCTTGACGCTGAAAAAACGAGGCCGGGAAACCATGCGGGGTGTTCGCTGCGGACACTGAGATGATTATCGGGATTCAATTATAATTCCGCCACCTAGTAGTAAACCGTCTTTATAGAATGCGGCGGCTTGCCCAGGCGCAATGGCGGTTAAGGGTTCATGAAGTTGTACATGGAGCTGGTTGTCAGGCGTAATAGTAATCGTGCAGTGGTTTTCTTGTTTGCGGTATCGTATCTTCACGATAATATCAGAATGTCCCAAGATACGTTCGCGGTTCACGATGTTCCAGTCTTTCAACCACATTTCTGTTTTTTCTAAGGCAGAGAGGGAGGATAATACCACTTCATTCTTTTCAGTGTTTATCTCCTTTACGAAAACAGGGCGGTTCAGATGAATGCCTAGTCCACGTCTCTGACCAATGGTGTAGAAGGGATATCCTTCATGCCAGGCTATAAAATCCCCCTTTTCATCGACAAATCTTCCTCGTCTGACTATTTCGGACCACGGCTGACCATTTCTGACCAGTGTCTGACCATTTCTGACTAACCAGTTTTTCAGGAAGCTTCGGTAGTCCATCGGGCAGAAACAAACTCCTATACTATCCTTTTTGGTAGCAACTTTTTGGAAGCCACGTTCGGCAGCCCAGGCACGGGCTTCAACTTTCGTAATCTCTCCCATTGGCAGAAGAATTCTGCTAAGTATATCTTGCTTCAAGCCCCATAGAAAAAAGGATTGGTCTTTGTCCGGGTCAACGGCGTGCGTAATATAGTAAGTATCCGCCAGCTTTATTTTTTGGGCATAATGACCGGTAGCGATGTAAAAAATGCCCATTTCATCAGCAATTTTGGCAAGCAAAGGCCACTTTAGATAGTTATTGCACAACGTACAAGGCACCGGAGTATGGCCTGCCATATACTCATGCACAAAATATTCGATGATTTGCTCGTTGAATATCTCACGGGCGTCATATGTTATATGCCGGATACCGAGACGTTTTGCCAAATTACGGGCATCTTCCAGATATTCGGTCGAGTCGTTCAGTTCATAAAAACGGAAAGTGACTCCGGTTACTTCATAACCGGCTTCCAGCAGTCGCATGGCGGCAACAGAGCTATCCGTTCCACCACTCATACCTAACAATACTCGTTTGTTTTCTTCTATCATGCTGCAAAATTAAGGATTTTCCCGTATCTTTGTCAGTTAAAGCCTAAAGAGAATGAAAGAGAAAATAACTAATGGACAAGTCATCATCGTTTTTACAGAACATCCGGTATTCGGCATATTGCTGATTCCTTACATAGCGGAAAGACTGAGCGACGACACGTTGCAATTAGTGGAACAGGCTTTTCATGCTTCTCCCGAAGCTATGGAACGGATGAGTGAGGCGGAAAGACAGGCCATTGATATTGCCTCTCATTATACAGAGAAATATCTGATGAGCAATTACTCCCGTGAAAAGACCGTTTCGCGTTTTCTACATAAGTTATCTGAGGATCCCGAACGGATCAAAAATAATATTCGCCCGTTTATTGAGAAGAAGTTGCAGGAGATGCTGATGTTGATACGTGAAAGTGGACTACCTTTTTACCAAAAACAGGCTGGTAGTAAGGTTCTATATGCTCATCATGCTTATCGGGTGCATGTTGATGATGTTGAGATTCGTGTAATCTTCCATGCCGACAGCAAAACATTTCGTTATCAGTTACAATGTTACGATAGAGGACAGCCATTCTCTTTGACCGAACTGAAGCCCGTTACCGTACTGACTTCCTCGCCCGCAATTCTGCTATTGGGTATGGAGTTATATTTCTTTCCGCACATTGAGAGTACGAGAGTCTTGCCTTTTACAAAGAAAAAATCAATTAGTGTGAATGCTTCCCAAATTGAGAAGTATATAGATAACATTGTGATTCCAATTGCACGCTATCATGAGATTGAAACTCACGGGCTGAATATTATTGAAGAGGAATGTAGCTGCGAGGCATTGTTATCTCTTGACACAATTCACAACGAGCAGGTGCTACAACTTAGTTTTCGTTATGGAGACCAGGTATTTACACCGGATAGTGCCACTGAAATGAAGAAAATCGTTTATCGGAAAGAGTCCGGTGGTGTTTTCTTCTTCCGGCGCAACGTTATCGAAGAAGAGAAAGCAATTCAACTTTTAATGCAGGCCGGATTACAACTATTTGATACTTCTTTCAAGCTATCGCCCGAAGCTACGGAAAAAACGATTGGGGAATGGATTAACAATCACCGGGAAATGTTACAGCTTTCATTTCAACTTATCAGCAGTATGGGAAATATGCCTTATTGCCTGGATGAGATACGTATCGAACAAAGCTGTGACGATGAAGTCGATTGGTTTGAATTGCATATCACGGTGGTTATAGGCACATTACGTATTCCTTTTTCCCGTTTTCGCAAACATATCCTGGAAGAAAAAAGAGAATATCAGTTGCCTGACGGCCGTATGATTCTCCTGCCTGAAGAATGGTTCAGCAAATATGTGAATCTATTGGAAATGGGGATACAGACGGAAAAAGGAATCCGTGTGAGACGTACGCTCTTAGGTGCTGTACAGACAGCTTTAGGAGAAAATGCGCTCAAACAGTTTCCGTCTCAAAAGCATATACACAACATTGCCGTGCCTAAAGCGCTCAAGGCAACATTGCGTCCTTACCAACAGAAAGGGTTCTCATGGATGGTACATCTGCACAAATTAGGGTTTGGCGCATGCCTGGCAGATGATATGGGACTTGGAAAAACACTGCAAACCCTTACCTTACTGCAATACATATATAAGCCGTATGGACCTAAGCAGGCTGCTACCCTGATTGTCGTCCCTACATCGCTACTTCACAACTGGCGACGGGAAACCAAACGCTTCACCGTACTTTCAATGGCAGAATACAATAATACTGTATCCATACCCAAAGAACACCCGGAGAAATTCTTCGATCAGTTTCATTTGGTTATTACTACGTATGGGATGATGCGGAACAATATCAATATACTCTCTTCCTACAATTTCGAATACATCGTACTCGACGAGAGCCAAAATATCAAGAATAGTGATTCACTCACTTTCCGTTCGGCTACCCAGTTGCGAAGTAATCACCGGCTTGTGCTGACTGGTACTCCGATCGAGAACTCCCTCAAAGACTTATGGGCACAATTCCACTTCATACAACCGGACTTACTGGGTACGGAGAGTGACTTCCAAAGACAATTCATGATTCCGCTCCGACAGGGAAACACCCGTGTAGAGACACAGTTGCAACAACTGACTGCCCCGTTTATCCTTCGCAGAAGCAAGAAAGAAGTCGCTCCGGAACTTCCCGCGCTTACTGAGGAAACGATTTACTGCGACATGACTGAAGAACAAAACACCTTGTATGAGCAAGAGAAGAATAGTCTGCGCAACACTTTGCTTCAACATCCACAAAGTACGGACAGATTTCATTCGTTCAGTGTACTGAACGGGATTCTGCGTTTACGCCAACTGGCTTGTCATCCGCAGCTTATCTTACCTGACTTCATCGGACTGTCCGGAAAAACGACACAGATAATCGAAACATTCGATACGCTGCGAAGCGAGGGGCATAAGGTTTTAATCTTCTCGTCATTCGTCAAGCACCTGGAAGTTCTAGCCGAAGCTTTTCGTGAACGAGGTTGGAAATATGCCCTGTTGACAGGAGCGACAAACAACCGTCCTTCCGAAATCGCCCATTTCACCGAACAAAAGGACGTACAAGCTTTTCTTATTTCCCTGAAAGCTGGTGGCGTGGGACTCAATCTCACTCAGGCGGATTATGTATTTATCATTGATCCCTGGTGGAATCCTGCTGCCGAGTCGCAAGCTATCGCCCGTGCCCATCGTATCGGCCAGGATAAGCAAGTGATTGCTTATCGTTTCATTACCCAAAACAGCATAGAGGAAAAGATTCTCTATCTGCAGGACGAAAAACGGAAACTGGCGGAAACGTTCGTCACAGAAAGCGAAGTATTGCCGACATTGAGCAATGAACAGTGGGTGGACCTGCTAAAATAACAGCTTACTTCCCCTGAAATCTTGCTAAAATACTTTTTTACTCTATCTTTGCACACAAAATGACACTGCATGAAATACAAACTTATCGTGCTCGACCTTGACGGCACACTTACCAACTCTAAAAAAGTAATCACTCCCCGCAACAGGGAAACACTGATACGTGTACAAGAACAAGGTATCCGCCTGGTACTGGCTTCCGGACGACCGACTTATGGTATTGTACCGCTGGCCAACGAATTGCGCATGAATGAATTCGGCGGATTCATCCTGTCCTACAACGGCGGGGAAATCATCAATTGGGAAACACAGGAAATGATTTACGAGAATGTACTTCCGAATGATGTAGTTCCTGTACTTTATGAGTGTGCGCGCACTCACCATCTAAGCATATTAACTTACGACGGAGCAGAGATTGTAACCGAGAACTCCCAAGACCTGTATGTACAAAAAGAAGCTTTCCTGAATAAAATGGCAGTCCGGGAAACAAACGACTTCTTGACGGACATCACGCTTCCCGTAGCCAAATGCCTGATTGTGGGAGATGCCGACAAGCTCATCCCCCTGGAAGCCGAACTCTCTCTCCGGTTGCAAGGACGTATTAATGTATTCCGCTCTGAGCCCTATTTTCTCGAACTAGTCCCGCAGGGAATTGACAAAGCTCTGTCTCTTGCCGTTTTATTAAAGGAGACAGGAGTAGAACGCGAAGAAGTCATAGCAATAGGCGATGGTTACAACGATTTGTCGATGATAAAATTTGCCGGACTAGGCATTGCCATGGGAAATGCACAAGAACCGGTGAAGAAAGCGGCGGATTATATCACTCTAAGCAATGAAGAAGACGGCGTAGCCGAAGCAATCAATAAATTTCTGCCTGCGGAACTTTAGTTTCAACCCGCTTTGAAACTTTTTGTTTCCCGGTGTGAAACGAAGTGTTTCTCGGTGAGAAACCAACCGTTTCACACCGAGAAACACTTCGTTCCAATAAGAGAAAATAAATTGAAACTAGAAATGAACCTATTAAAGATAGGGCGCATATTCAGATTTTATACTAACTTTGCGGTTCCAATAGAACAAATATAAAATGTTATGGAACATCAACTTACCATTTACAACACGTTAGATAGAAAGAAAGAGTTATTCGTACCGCTCCACGCACCTCATGTAGGTATGTATGTGTGCGGACCGACTGTTTACGGTGATGCTCATTTGGGACATGCCCGTCCGTCCATTACATTCGACGTACTCTTCCGCTATCTCACCCATCTAGGATATAAAGTACGTTATGTACGCAATATTACCGACGTAGGTCATTTGGAACATGATGCCGACGAAGGAGAAGATAAAATCGCCAAGAAAGCCCGCCTGGAAGAACTGGAACCGATGGAAGTAGTTCAGTATTACCTGAACCGCTACCACAAAGCAATGGAAGCACTCAACGTGCTTTCCCCCAGCATCGAGCCGCATGCTTCGGGCCATATCATCGAACAAATCCAACTGGTACAGAAGATTCTGGATGCCGGATACGCTTACGAAAGCGAAGGTTCCGTCTACTTCGATGTTGCCAAATACAATAAAGACTATCACTACGGAAAATTGTCCGGACGCAATCTGGATGACGTATTGAATACCACCCGCGACCTCGACGGACAAAGCGAAAAGCACAATCCTGCCGACTTTGCCCTCTGGAAAAAGGCACAACCGGAACATATCATGCGCTGGCCGTCTCCCTGGAGTGACGGTTTCCCCGGATGGCATGCCGAATGTACCGCTATGGGACGTAAGTATCTCGGCGAGCATTTCGACATTCACGGTGGTGGAATGGACTTGATTTTCCCGCACCACGAATGTGAAATCGCACAGTCGGTAGCTTCGCAAGGCGACGATATGGTTCACTACTGGATGCACAACAATATGATTACCATCAACGGAACGAAGATGGGCAAATCACTTGGCAATTTCATTACGCTGGACGAGTTCTTCAACGGTACTCATAAGTTATTGGCACAAGCCTATACTCCGATGACTATCCGTTTCTTCATCCTGCAAGCACATTACCGCAGTACGGTCGATTTCAGCAATGAAGCGCTGCAAGCATCGGAAAAGGGCTTGCAACGCCTGATGGAAGCCATTGACGCATTGGAAAAGATAACTCCTTCAGTAGCAACTTCAGAAGGTATCAATGTAAAAGAACTGCGTGCCAAATGCTACGAGGCAATGAATGATGACCTGAATACTCCTATTGTCATCGCACAACTTTTTGAAGGTGCCCGTATCATTAACAATATCATCGCCGGAAATGCTACTATTTCCGCTGAAGACTTGAAAGAGCTGAAAGAAACATTCCACCTGTTCAGTTTCGACATCATGGGACTGAAAGAGGAAAAAGGTTCTTCCGACGGACGCGAAGAAGCTTACGGCAAAGTAGTAGATATGTTGCTGGAACAACGTATGAAAGCAAAAGCCAATAAAGACTGGGCTACTTCCGATGAAATCCGTAATACATTGACTGCGCTCGGATTCGAGGTAAAAGATACAAAGGACGGTTTCGAGTGGAGATTGAATAAATAGAATGAGAAACAACGCACCTCACAGTACAAACTAAAAATAAAGAAGACCGGCTCACCACGAACCGGTCTTCTCTTTTTTCATAGAAACATACAGTAAACTAATACCCTTTTTAATAAGTTCTCTTTTATATTCACTAATCACTTTTTATGCATGAGTATTTCAACAGGTTGCCCATGTTGGCAGGTTACCGTTAATACAGTATTCTCTCCCTGTTGCTCCAACTGAACATTATCCATCGGAGTCGTCAATGTCCAGTGTCCCTTCAGGCGTATCTCCTTACGGATAGGACGGCTCGGTTCCTTCGTTGTATAAGCCTTCTCTTTGATATTCAGATTAGGGTCACATACACTCAGACGGATACCTTTATCCGATTCCCTCATATACATTACCATCGTTTCCGCAGGAATAGCGGAAATCAGTTTGTCACCGTCGGGTTGGTAAGTTTCAAAAGCGGCGTATGCCGTAATACCCGTTTTTTTATCATAAACCACATGGGCTGTCTGATTGCGTTGCAAGACCTCATATGCCGGAGTTTTACGCACTTCATCCAAATCAGTAGCAGAGGGTTGTATCAACACCATATATTCATACGTTCCATCCTTCGGAGCTTTGCCATGCTCAATCCAGGCCGAGGAGAACTTTCCCTTAGTCACCGCACGGGTCTTTTCATGGCGTGATTCCTGTTCCGCAACCTGCGAGCGAACGGTTCCGTCTACGACATGATAATAATTATCATAGCCGTCATGCAACCAATAGCTATCCTCTCCTACTTTAGAATCCATTCCATTGTATTTGGTCTGGAAAAGGGTCGTTTCCGTCGGATAATCCGCGTTACTGTTTGTTATGCCTGTTCCCAGGCAAATCATCCGGTTATCAAAGCAGAATACAGATTTACGGGCAACAAAATCAGGGGTAAAGTTCTCCAGATTACGCTCCATTAACTTCATGGCAAACATACCATTCTGACCTTCCAAAGAACTGCTGCCTGAGAAGTTTTCTTTAGAATGAGCCATTGTAGTACCTTTCAACGGACTGTCCAGCAACTCGAAGGGCAAATGAATGGTCGTTGTGCCCGGCAAGCGGTTCCAATCCCATCCTTCCTGTACAAAACCGCTGCCGGCACGGGAAACAGGATTTCCCTTGCCCATAATCTGTACCGAGCCATAACTTTGGTAACGCCCGTAACGGTTATCTTTAGTATAGATTTCAGCTCCCCAGACATCCGTAGTATATCCCTTCAACGTCACCATCCAATCCGCACGGCGGAAAATACCTGCCGAACCATAATTATAAACAAAGAATCCTTCCGGAGCCTGCGCAGGCTTGATACCTTCTTTCTTAAAGAAACGCGCATTCGGAGTATCCCTGTCACGCACCAATCGCAGATAATCTGCCGCCAGACCGTAGTCGAACAAGTTTCCCTGACCGGATAAGTCACCAGCCAAAGCTATATTGGCAAATGCTTCCACATCATCACTTCCCATTTTTCCACCGAAAGGATGCCGTCCGCTGATACCAATCCCCCATTCATAAAGGTTGCAGTAATTGCGCATGGCGATGAATGCGGATTTTATATGTTGACGGGCTTCTTCTGTCAGTTCAAACCCCGTATTGTTTGTAAAAGCAATGAACTGCCCTATCACAGCCAATACTCCAGTCGTATAAGCCGGATAGAAACCACCATGATGGAAAGTAGTGCCATCAATCTTAATGCCACCAATTGTTCCCGGTGAATAGTGCAAAGAAGAAGAAACCCAACGAGACAGACCACCCAAAGCCTGCGCCTGTTCTCTTGGGTCTGTGAACATCATGGCAGAAATAAATCTCGCCATTAAGAGGGTATGCCAGGTATCCAGCATCTCATCCCGCTCCAAAGGACACGGTTGACGGGTTTCCTGCAAAGCAGACCAGAAACGTAACGTAGACAGGTAAGCATCCCGATGAGGATGTTTATAAATTTCCTCCCGCATCAACCACGCTGTTGTGTATATCTTACGTACCTGATAGCCGTAGTGATGATTGGTTCCCATACCGCTGCCAAAGGCAAAGCCTTGGTCAATAGCATAGTCGAACACCGTGAAATAGTTTTTCTTTGACGTCTCATCCCGATTACAATAAACGTCGTACGCAAAGCCGGAAAGCATTGTTTCAATATCATTCCATGACATTTCTCCTATCTTCTTGTTCTGTTCGTCGGGAGTGACTATAGGAGTTCCTGTAAACCCTGTGCCTGCTGCTGACGGACGGATATCCGCCTTTTCAAAAGTCTTGTAGGCAGCGTCAACTTGCTTTTTGGGGGCTTTCTTCACTTCCAGAAAATCTGTCAGGCGTTGCTCGATGGTTTTCAGTTCTTTCTCCTGTCGGGCAGTCAGTTTGGACGCTATCGGAGCGTCATACGACAATTGTTCCCACTTCCACACCAGGCACCAATGCCAGAGGTCACGGTTAGCCAACCCATTATTGGCAGGCAACTGCTGGTCCGGCGTTGTACGAAGATTCATTTTCTTTTCCGGAAAAATCAAACGATCAAGAAAGATACGTCCTTTCCGTTTGGGAGCAACCAGCCTGTAAGCAACTATATCCTTATCTTTCTTGTCGCCTTTCATATACTCGAAAGAAATCCAGCAAGCCCGCCATCCGGCTGCTTGCAGACGATAAGAGAACCAATAAGACACCTCTCCCGCCTTATTCAGAAATTCAAAGCGGATAGAGTCCTGTTGCGGCTTCTCGTTGTATATCCACAAGGTTATGCCATACTGCCTCTCCTGCTTTCCTTCCAATGATAAGGGAGTGACCTGTACATCCAACGTTGAACCGGATTGAAAACTCCACTCCAAACTACTCTTGCCTTCCTTATAAAAAAGAGAAGAGACTCTCAGTTCCCCTTTCCCGGAAGTCTTAAACGTTTCGGGCACTTCACTGTCCTCAAATCCTATGAGTTGCGCGAAAGCCGAAGAAGCTGTTGCAAACAGAAACAGCAGTATAAAATAAATATCTTTCTTCATTGTATCATTATTAAGTAATCAAGCCGTAACCAGCTACTGATTAATAAGGAATTCTGTCCGACAGAATCTTTTCCGCGTACCAAGGGTCGTTAATTTCCTTCAGCATAGTTCCCATTTCACGATAGAGTTGCTCCACGACTTCCTTATTTTCTTCCAAAGGCAGGTTGTGCAACTGATAAGGATCATTCAAGTCATCAAACAGAAGGCTCTTCTTTAGCTGCTTCGTATGGCGGTCGATATATAGAGCCAATGTATATTTTGCAGTCTTGATACCTCTCGAAGAAGGGAAGTAAGTCTGCACCAATCCGTTTTCATCCTTTTTACCGTCCAGATTCTGGATATACAGCGCACCCGTCGGGCGGACAATTTCCGCCTTTTCATCGAAGAAAAGAGGAGCGAAGTTACGACCTTGCACTTCTGCCGGAATAGAATCACCCAATCCGCACAAGCCTAACACAGTAGGCATAATATCCGGTGATGAAAGCAGCAAGTCATCTACTCCCGGTTGGATCTTGCCCGGGAAACGCACGATAAACGGAATATTCATTGATTCTGAGTAAGGCGAGTTCTTCGGGTCTTCGGTACGCTGGCTGCACATCGTTTCGCCATGATCGGAAGCAAAGATAACAACTGTATTCTTATCCAGTCCCATATCCTTCAACGTCTCCAAGATCTGACCGAAAGCACGGTCAACTCCTGTCACAGAAGCAAAATAGTAACGGGCAGATTCTGCCTTTTTCATCTCCAGGTCTACGTTCGGACGAATCAGCAAGCTATCCAAAGGTTTATCCTTGTAAAGATTGAAATCCTGCTCTTCACAGTCGTCCAAAGAACGATACGGGCTATGAGGCGGGTTCATACCTACCATTATAAAGAAAGGTTTCTTTGTATCGCGCACGTTACCTTCATTTTTCAAATATGAAACTACCTTGCCCGATTCATGCAAAGGTGACCATTCTTTCGGGTCGTGTCTCTTGCCGTCCGTATCCCAATAGTGAGGATTCTTATGCTCATCAAACGTACCGTAAGAATACCAGTAGTTAAATCCGTGACGACGCTCTTTCGGAGTATAGGCATCCCATGCCGGACGTTTGGATTCTACATATTGTCCCGGGTGTTCCGGGTCGTTCGGGGTCGGAAAATCGGCATGAAGTTTTCCGAAATAAGCACAGTCATAACCAGCTTTACTGAACACATCACCGATACATTCGGCATCCTCGCGCAAAGAACTGATGGGACGCGTAGAATTACAGTTCAAAGGCACGCCGCTCCGGTTGGGATACATGCCGGTCAATAACATTCCACGATGAGGACTACTCAGCGGGCAGTTGCTCTGTGCAGAAGACAACACCATGGATTCGCGGGCAAATGCATCCAGATTGGGGGTATGAACAGGATCGCCCTGAAAATTTACTTTATCCCGGAATCCGTCCTGACTCCAGAATCCCATTGCCTGGTTACGGTATTGGTCGGGAAATACATAGATAATATTCGGATGTTCAGCTTGTTCCGCAACTTGCTTCGGGGCTTTGCAACCCTGTGCTGCAAACAAAGTCAGACCACCTACCAGAAGGTTTATAGGTTTGTTCATGATAATGAAAGTTAACGATAAACGGGTTATAATAAAGATGATAAACAAATGAACGGTGAACGATGGACAAGCTATATACAGAAGCCTATGTTCATCATTTACCGTTCACTGTACATATCAATGAGATTTATTTCTTTTCGAGATCTCTTTTGCGCATCAGCGCTTCCAGGAAGTAATAGTCGGCATAGTTCAGAGGAACATCAATTTCCTGACCGTGAGGAATACTGCCCACCGAGTGCATCAGGATAAAATTGCCGTTAGTACCCACCTCCGCACGATAAGCGGGCGAACCCAGACTTACCATAATCTTATCAGCAGTTTCCTTGTACTGGTTGCCCGGCAGATAACCATCCAATTCGTAGAGGGCAGAAGCTGTACAAGCAGCAGCGGAAGCGTCACGAGGTTCATTCGGAATATTCGGTGCATCATAATCCCAGTAAGGTACGAGGTCTTCCGGCAGATTCTTGTTGTTAAAGATAAAATTATATACCTTTTGAGCCTGGTCGAGATATTTCTTGTCTTTCGTATAGCGATAGCAAGTAGTATATCCGTAAAGAGCCCAAGCTTGTCCGCGAGCCCAAGCCGATTCATCAGCATATCCCTGTGCAGTTTGTCTCTTGCGCACTTCACCGGTTTCGGGATCGTAGTCTACTACATGATAACAACTGTTATCCGGACGGAAATGGTGTGCCATAGTTGTATCTGCATGTTTCACTGCAATATTATAGAAAGTAGAATCACCGGACAGAGCTGTTGCTTCAAACAAAAGTTCAAGGTTCATCATATTATCAATAATCACCGGACACTTCCATCCACGTGTTCCCTGCCAACCTTTATCGGCATCCCATGACTGTATAACACCGGCATTCGGACGGAAACGTGTAGAGAGTGATTTGGCTGCTTCGACAATCACATCCTTATATTCTTTCTTGTCGGCCAGACGGTATCCGTTCAGATAGCTGCAACCAATCATAAATCCTACGTCATGATGCCATTTCAGGTATTTCACAGAATCAAGAGCTTCCGTATATTTTTCAGCCAACGGCAACCATTTCTTATCTCCGGTCAGGTTATAAGTCAGCCACATGCTACCAGGGTAAAAACCAGAGCACCAATCTTCAATAGGTATATAAGATATACTACCGTCTTCGTTAATGGTTCTCGGATTCAGAACCTTGCCGGATTTCTCGATAATATCCGTTTGAATCGTGTTCTGTGCCACTGCGTTGTCGATGTTGTCCTGAATAAAGTCTACTTCAACTTTTTTTTGTCCACCGCAACTCGTAAAGATCAAAAGGGAAAGTCCTAATGCGCTAAGAATTGTTTTCATAATACAGGGATTATTTGTTAAGTGATTAATTTTCTTGATTGCAAAAATAGTGCATTTCAAGAGAATACACCGACCTAAATAATCCAAATGAGGGACAATTTTGGTACATTTCCCCCAAAAACGGGGAAATGTATGGAATTCCGCCTTATATTCAGAAACAAAATCCCGAATTATTCCAGCAGGCTATCGAACTGGTCAAAAGATGTAGTACGACACGCCAAATGTTTAGCCAAAACTTGCTTCAAGTCTTTTACCTTTTCCGGATATTCTTTTGCTAGATTTCTTTTTTCGCCGATATCTTTTTTAAGCAAATAGAGTTGTTCCTCAGGGCTATTTCCTAGCTCTGTATTCGTAAGTTTCTCATATGCTTTCTTTTTACTAGGAGAAATATATTTCCATGTTCCGTCTGATATAGCCAGACTACCGGCATGTTCTATCACATAGTCACGCCCTTTTTTATCTTTCCCGTACCACGTCTGCAACTGTTCACGGCTATCTTTCTTTTGTTCTTCAGTAAGAGGAACAGACAAGAATTCAGCCATTGTTGCCAAGAAATCGATCTGTGAGACCAAAGCTTTTGAAATTCCCTTTTTCACCTTACCCGGATAACTCACAATAAACGGAATACGTGTCCCAGCCTCAAAACTACTGTATTTACCACCCCGAAAAGGTCCCCACGGACGATGCTTGCCTAATAAATCCACAGCCCGGTCCTGATAACCATCATCCACGACAGGACCGTTATCACTCGTCAAAACGATCAGAGTGTTCTCACGTATTCCCAATCTTTCCAACGTTTCAACAACTTGTCCTACCGTCCAGTCAAATTCAACAAGCACGTCTCCCCTGGGCCCCATCCCGCTTTTACCGACAAAACGAGGATGCGGAACACGGGGTACATGCGCATCATTTGTTGCCAAGTATAAGAAAAAAGGGGTATCTTTATGTTGTTCTATAAAATCCAGTCCGTGAGTTACAATACTGTCATTTATATTTTCATCTTTCCATAATGCTTTCTTTCCTCCTTTCATATATCCAATCCGCGAGATGCCATTTACTATAGCCTGGTCATGCCCATGATTCGGACTTGGCTTCATAACCGTTAACAGTTCCGGATGCGTCTTCCCCAACGGTTCACCCGGAAAAGGTTCTTTATAACTCACAAATATCGGGTCATCGGATTCCAGTCCAACAACACGCCCATTCTCCACCCATACACAAGGGACACGGTCACCTGTCGCTGCCATAATATAGGAGTAATCGAAGCCAATATCTTTCAGTCCCGGTGATATCAAACCATTCCAGTTCTGCTGGCCGGTTTTATCCCCCATCCCCAAATGCCATTTACCTATCGCAGCGGTAGCATAGCCGGCGTCTTTAAATAAGTCGGCTACTGTATATTGCTCCGGTCGAATTATCATTCCGGCATCCCCCGGAGCTATACCAGTATCCGTACGCCTCCATGAATAATGCCCGGTAAGAAAAGAGTAACGTGACGGAGTACTAGTGGCTGCCACAGCATGCGCATCCGTAAAGCGCACTCCACCCTTTGCCAATCTTTCCACATTCGGGGTCTGAATTGTTTTCTCACCATAACAACTCAAATCACCATACCCGATATCATCAGCCATAATCACAATTACATTAGGCTTTTGTGTCTGTTGGGCACACAAAGCAACCGGCAAACCGGCACAGGTAAGTCCTGCTAAAATATTTATAGTTCTCATATCTCCAAACTCAAGAAATTATCGACTCATTTTATTGTATCTCAGCAATGCTTCCAGATAGTAATAATCCGCATATATTAATGGAACATCTATCTCATTACCATGTGGAATACTCCCCACACTATGCATCAACAGGAAATTGCAATTTGTCCCGGGTTCAGCTAAATAATGAGGAGAAGAAAGAGACTTCAATATCTTGTCTGCTTCCGACACATATTTTTCCGCATCCGGCACATAACCAGCCAGTTCCAAAAACGCAGATGCTGCAATAGCAGCGGCAGAAACATCTCTGGGGACTACTTCAAACATCTTCGGATCATAATTCCAGTCAGGTGTATAGCCTTCCTGCCCTGCATTAAAATCCCAGTAAGGAATGCCATCCTCCGGCAAATTGGGATGCTCCAGCCAGAAACCGGCAGTTTTCACAGCCATATTAAGAAAATCCGCCCGTTTAGTCTCCCTGTAAGCCATTGTATATCCGTAAATGGCCCATGCTTGCCCGCGCGCCCACGCCGAGTTATCAGAGAATCCCTGACAAGTAGCCTGATGAAGAACCTGCCCTGTATTCTCGTCATAGTCCACCACATGATAATTGCTATAATCCTTGCGAAACTGATTTTTGGCTGTTGTCTCCGCATGTCTATTGGCTATCTGTGCATATATAGAGTCCCCCGTCACTTTAGTCGCGAAATACAATAGTTCCAGATTCATCATATTGTCAATAATCACAGGGAAAAACCACTCATCTTTCCCATTCCATGATTTTCTGTAATTCCATGACTTTATACAGCCTGTCTTATCGTTAAACCTCGTACACAGCGACCGGGCAGATTCCACCAGGATATCCTTATATTCTTCATCTCCAGTCAAACGATAAGCATTTCCGAAACTACAATACATAAGGAATCCAATGTCATGATGGCTCTTCAGCTTCTTCAATGGTTCCAAAGCCTCAGTCCATTTAACAGCAGCTTCTTTCCATTCATCCTTATGCGTATATTCATACATATACCACAAACATCCCGGATAAAATCCTTCCGTCCAATCCTTCTTTCTGGTAACTTTCAGTTTACCATCCTTACCAATAGTACGAGGATAGGCAGTAGGTTCTGGTATCGCTTTCAATTGGGCAGATAGATGCCGGGCTGCTACAGAATAAACTCTATCTACCCAATTCGTCTCTTTACTTTCTCTTCCACACGCCATTAGCAAGCATGCAGCAAGCAACAACAATCCTTTTATCTTCATTTACGATTCTATACCTTAAAAACAATTACCATCCGGTATTCTGCTTCAAATTCTCATTCCTGAATATTTCTTCATTAGAAATCGGATAAAAATACATATTATCCGTGACCACGCGAGTGGCAATCTGCTGTTTCGTATAAGTTACAGCCCCCCCCTGCTTCTTTACAGACACACCATAGATATCTTTTGTAATATCCAACTCTTTCCACCTGCGAACATCCCAAAAGCGATGTCCCTCAAAAGCCAGTTCTACCCTGCGTTCATTCTTCAGCCGCTTCAAAAACTCATCAGGAGAAATAGCAGACGGAAACTCCGGCATATCAACCGAGGCCCTTGCCCGCACCAGATTTACCGCTTCCAAAGCACTCATCGGCAATAAATCACCTTCTTTATGCGTAGGATCACCAAAAGCATTCGCCATTGCTTCCGCATAATTCAGCAGAACTTCACCATAACGGAACAACACCCAGCAATGATGCGCCTTACTAACCGGAGTCCCCGATTCAAAGCTAATATCCTTATTCACGTATTTCTTCAAATAATATCCGGTGAGTGTAGCGTTATTTATAGGTAAAGCATTAGCTCCTCCTTCCCAAACCTCCAATGGAGATTCCGGCCATGCCATTCCGTTATAAGCGATTGTCAGCGCCAGTCGCGGATCACGATTTGCATAAGGATTTTTACGCATTTCTTCATTGCTCCAATCAAATGCACTGCCATCTTCCATTTCATAAGCACCTACCAGATTCTCCGTCGGACAGGTTGATGTCTTTCCTCCCTTTACTCCCATCGGGAAATTAGCTTCCTCAAAACTTCCGGTTTCTCCCACCGGACGCACCAGAATATTCTCAGCTTCCGCACTGTTGGTTGCAGAAAATAAAGCAGCGTAATCTCCTAACTTATACTTCAAAGTTGAAGCCTGCCCAATGATTTCATAAGCTGCCATAGCTGCTTTTTTCCATTTTTCTTCATCATGTGCAGCATATAAAGGACTTGCCTTATAAAGTAATACACGAGCTTTCAACGCCAAGGCAGCTCCACGGGTGATACGTCCTTCTTCCTTATCTGCAAAACCACTATAATCTATCGGTAATTCTTTCGCGATATCCGCACATTCACTTACTATATAATCTGTTACATCATCAAATGATGAGGGTTCTACTGAATTTGCCTCGTCCACTGCCAGTACCTTAGTCACTAAAGGAATATTCCGATAACGCTTTGCCAGTTCAAAATAGAAGAAAGCGCGCAGGAAGCGCACCTCATACTGATAATTCTCGAAATTCTGCATCCATTTATCATATTGGTCCGAATATTTCCATTCTTCGAATGTCTGTCCTTCCGATTCTGCCAGAAACAGATTCGCTGCACGGATACCTTCATAATATTTGGACCATACTTCGTCCACTGTACGATTAGCCGACCAGGTGCCGTCTACAAAACGTTGTATATTGGAAGTGCCATATACATGTACGGCATCATCAGTCGCAGCCTCATGCATCGCCCCGTCAATGTTACAGAATCCATGCGGCAAGAAACTATATATATGAGTCACCATTTTCTTTGTCCGGTTATAACTCGTAAAGACATCTTCTTTCTGATAATCCGAAGACTCATCACAATTCATAAAATCACAGCCCGTCAGCAGACACACCGACAATCCGAGTATTATATGTTTTAGTTTCATTTCTATCATAGTCTAAATATTATTAAAAACTTAAATTCACTCCGAAAGAGAGTTGAGCCATTGTCGGATGATTTGCTCCTACAGATTCAGGATCCATAATGTTAATCTTATCCCACGAGAACAAGTCGTGTCCACGTGCAAAGACTTTCAAGCCAGACAATATATTGACTTTTTTCAGCAACTTCTCAGGCACTTGATAGTATATTTCCAAAGTTCTCAATTTCAAAAATGAAGCATCTGCCAGCCATAAAGAATTCGTATTATAGTTATTGGTTGAACCGGCAGAAGTCAAACGCGGATATTTGGCGCCAGGATTATTTTTAGTCCAGCGATTCTCATAATAATGAGTTGAAACTGTATTATTGCTGACCAACGGGCGGTAAACACTCTTCACATCCAACAAAGTAGTATAATGACCGGCTCCCTGAAATAAGGCATAAACGCCAAAACCTTTATATTCAACTCCCAAATCAAATGAATAATAAATTTCCGGACAGCTTGAATTATATCCTAGAGGAACCTGGTCATAACTGTCAATTCTATTATCTCCATTCTGATCTTTAAACATCAAGTCACCCGGACGCACTTCACCCAAGTACTGTTTTACCTCGCGATTATCAATCTCCTCTTGAGACTGGTAAATCCCGATAACCTCATAGCCGAATTTCTGCCCCAAGGAGCGTCCGGTACGTTTCAAATAATCATAAGGACGATATTGCTCACTCATCTCAACAATCTTATTCCTGGCATAAGAAAAAGTACCTCCCGCCTGATAACTTAAATCACCGATTTTATCAGACCATCGCGCAGCCAATTCCATCCCACGATTATCAACGACTCCGCTATTCATCTGAGGCACGTCGATGCCCAGCACCGTGGAAGTTCCTCCGGTAGCATCAACCAATATATCCGTACGATGATCATAAAACAAATCTGCTGTCACAGACAAACGATTCCAAGCCATGAAGTCAACTCCCAGATTTGCTTTATGCGATTTTTCATAAGTCAATCCGGGCACACCTAATCTAGCCTCTCTCATTCCGTCCTGAGATACCGGATTCGGAGATTTAAAAAAGTAACTGTTTCCACCGCCATAACTTCCCCTATAAAGATTCGCCCCATAATCCGCACGTCCCGAAATACCATAAGAAGCTCTCAATTTCAGCAGATTCAACCAATCTTTCTTTAGAAAACTTTCCTCTGATAAGAGCCAGCCCGCCCCAATCGACGGAAAAATCCCCCATCGGTCATCCGGATCCAAGATACTGGAAGCAGAAGCAGAAAAAGCAACATCCAGTAAATAGCGTTGATTGTAAACATAATGCCCCTGAGCTACGATATCCATAAACGCAGTAGTTTCATTACGTGCTTTCACCTTATTCTTATCCATAGCATACAATAAAGTAGCAGATAACTTATGCTTACCATTCATCCAATCATGCAAGTAATTCATACGTGCTTCAAAGTTGAAATGATTGGAGACAGTTCCTACACTACTGCTATATGACAGATTACCCTCATTCCGAAGATTCTTATAATTCGTCACCCCTGTTTCCCAGTCCATGGTTGCTTGTTCATATCCAAAGTTCTTGGACTCTCCTCCCCAATAGGTCCCATAATTGTCCAATGCCACCTTCACGTTCATAGATAACCCTTTTGTGATAAAATCAAGCTGCTGTTTTAAATCTATGTCTGCAAACATGACACGGCCTTGCGGACGAGAATAACCTGTCCCTGCAATAAGACCTATCGGATTATTTGCATATTGTGTCGTACCGCCAAAGACGTCATTCTTCGTTTTTACCGGAAAAGCTGCCGCCGGAACTTGATAGAGTGCGCCAAAAATATCAGCCGCCGTTTTAGACGGTCTGTTCTGCTCGTTGAAGTTTCCAAAAAGGTTTAACTTCACCTGAGTAGATTCGCTTAACTTAATATCCAGATTAGTACGGATATTCAGACGAGAATATTTGAATTGCGTAGAATAACCATCATTCCAGTCAGTAGGTTTCAATATTCCTCTATCGTCAATATAGTTCAACTGTGTATAATATTGGATATGCTTTCCTCCACCTCTGGCAGAGAAAGTGATATGATCACCATAACTTCTGTTGCGCAATGCTTCATCAACCCAATCGACATTGGGATATGCGTCAGGATAACTCTGGTCTTTAAAAGCCTGGAGTTCCGCATCCGAATAGCGAGGTCCCATCCCATCATTTTGCAATCCTTCGTTCAATGCCTGTGCATACGTATAGGCATCCACAAAATTCGGCAGACGCTGAGGAATCCCCATCTTGAACTGATAAGAAAAATCAATCTGAGGTTTGGACTGTGTACCGCGTTTGGTAGTAACCAGAATAACGCCATTAGCTCCTTTTATACCATATAAAGCAGTAGACGCAGCATCTTTCAATACAGTGACCGACTCTATTTCATCAGAACTGATATGATTAATAGAACGTTCAAACCCGTCGACCAGGATTAGCGGTGTCTTCGAATTGGTAGTCCCCATTCCACGAACCAGAAGAGAAGCATTATCTTCCCATGCATATCCCGCCTTTTGCAACACTTGCAAACCCGGGATAAGACCATATAATAAATTGGACGGATTTATGCTTGAACGATGCGAAAGCTGTTCTTCAGTCGCCACCGCAGTAGCTGTTGTCGATTCTTTCAGGTCATATGCAATTCCACGTCCATATTCTATCTTTGTTTTTCCTTCGTTCCCTGCCTGCGCCGTCTCATCGGCCTGTTGCGCAAATAGAGTTGTAGAAGAAGCAAGTAAGCCTAATAATAAAAAACTGACTTTATTTTTCATAAGTACGTTGTTCTTAAATAAAATTTATATGCTATTTTATTATTACCAACCGGGATTCTGTTGCAATCCATAGTTTTTGTTAATCTCATCTGACGGAAAAGCACTCAAATACCATTTAGATGAAAATCCACCCGGTTTTTGCCATGCGCGTTGTTCCAATTCCCAGACTTTAAACTTATACTCTCCTGTATTTTTATTCTTGTAAATATTCAGGCCGTGTAACGGTTTTGTGAAATCAGCTTCACGCTTCCAACGGATCAAATCAAAGAAACGAACCTCTTCCCAACAAAACTCACAGGCACGTTCACGCAAAATGGCCTCAAGTAAATCTTTCCCGGAGATGTTTTTCAAATCACCCATGCCGACACGATTGCGAACCTTGTTTACATAGTATAAAGCATCTCTTCCTAAAGCATCAGTAATACCCAACTGATTCAATGCTTCAGCATGTGACAAGTAGATTTCCGCTAGTCGTAGATGTGACCAATGAAATACTCTGTTTTTAAACTCGCCTTTTCTATCCAAACCAAACTTACGTGCACAGATTCCATTCGTAATACTACCGCCCGTAACGTTATTTTTATTCCAGTCTTTACCATCCGGCCAGTTTTTTGCATCCTGCGGATCCTTTTGATACACCTGCGCCTTACCACCCTGAAAAGCATCCCCGTCCAGAATGATCGTTTCCGACAACCGGGGATCTCTGTTGATAAACGGATTCTTGCTATGTTCCGGATTATTCCAGTCAAAATCAGAGCCATCAGCCATCTGGAACATGTCAAAAAGTTCTTTGGTAGGATTAAAACCACCCCAACGAATCGCCTGGTCCAAAGAAGCCAGATTATTTGTTGTATAATACCCCCTACGTGAAGATATTAAAGATTCTGTTGTGCCACGTGTGTAATAAGCGTCTTGAAACGCCTGTCGGTAAGTACCGGTACGTGTATCCTCCTTTTGTACCAAACGATAAAAGCTCTCCCGCTCCATCATTTGGAAAAAAGCTTCACCGGCCTTAACTACATCCCGCCAACGTTCCTCACTGTAACCTCCAAACCATGTCATCAACTTATCCGAAGCTTCACCTGCATAATAAGGCGTTTCTGAGTTAAACAACGGACTTGCAGCGAAAAGCAATAACCGTACTTTAAGCCCCATCGCCGAAGCCTTGGTCAGACGTCCGTCCCAGTTATTACGTTCATCCGCAGGTAGCGCCCATGGAAATTCCGCACAGCCGATAGCATCATCCAATAATCCCACAATAAAATCAAGCGTCTGTTGCAGAGTGGCTCTTTCGGGGAACTTCAGTTCATCAGCCTGCAAGCTATGAGTTAATATCGGCAAAGCGCCATAATGCCTGAACATATCTGAATAGAAGACGGCAACCAGCGTTTTCGCTTCCGCTTTCATTCGCGACTTTTCCTCCTGGCTCATATCAGGCACCCTATCCACATTCTCATAAAACAGCCATGCATGACGAATACCTTCCCAAGCTCCATATTCATAAAAGCGGTATTTGGTAGCCTTCGTCTTTACATCTCCCTTATTTTCGCAACTTGCATCATATACGCCCGGATAATAAATGCCTTTTTCACCGGAATTCGCAGCATAGGTATGCGCCAAATCTGTCAACCCTTCCATATTACCTACACGCATCGCCGTGACATATTTAGGTGTCTGAAGTCCATACGGCAATTTATTATAGCTATACCATAAAACTCTCCGGGCATATTCCGCAGTAGAAAACACTGTGTCGATAGTCACATCATTGCTGGGCGGTTTTTGCAGGAATTTATCTCCGAAAGCCAAATCTTCACATGCCGTCAGCCATGTCACACAGACTATAATTAATAGATATATCTTTTTCATAAACATCTTTTTAATGAATTGTTAGAAACTAAGTTTCAATCCCATATTGATTACCGCAACAATAGGATACATCGGTGTTCCGGTAGAAGTCGTCTCAGGGTCACAAACCTTCAATCCGTCGAAAGTCAATAAGTTATAACCTGAAGCAAAAACTCTCAATTGGCTTATATGCATCTTTTTCAAAACACTTTTGGGCAATGAATAACCGATTTCTACATTTTTCAGACGCAGATAAGAAGCGTCACGCAACCACAAATCTGAGTTTTTATAATTGTTGGCCTTGCTTGTGAACGAGATTGCCGGCGCCAGGGCGGCATCCCCCTTTTCGGGGGTCCAAGCCTCATCAATCATATACTTCATCAGTGATTTGCTGTTCAATGGTCCGAAAGGTTCGCGATAGCTTCCGGATAGAAAACGCGAGGTTTTCGCAGCACCGGCCCAAGTCATGCTAAAATCAAAACCTTTATATGAAAAGCCCAAGTTGATACCGCCAGTCAGCAACGGATAAACAGGATAGCCGATTGCCGTTACATCCTTATCATCTATAACCTTATCTCCATTCAGGTCTTTATACTTCACATCTCCCGGTTTCGGAGCAAAACCGGCTCCATGATCGGGAATGGTATTCCCTTTCTCTGCCAAATAATTAGCAGCTTCCTCTTCTGTAAAGAAGCCGTCATATTTTAAACCGAAATTCTGTCCTACCGGTCGCCCTGTACGCTGCATATATTCGTATGGATAACGCATTTCATCCATATAAACAATCGTATTCTTGGCATACGACAAGTTAAAACCTATGTTATAATGAAAATCCTTATTCAAGCGATCACTCCATTTCACGCTTATTTCGTAACCTTTATTGTCTACCTTGCCGATATTTGCCGTAGGCAAGACAACTGCCAGATAACCGGGAGTAACCTTACGGCTGGTCAGAATATCACTGCGGTGTTCTACAAAGTAATCAAAGGTAGTTTTCAAACGGTCATTAAAAAAGTAAAGGTCCAACCCATAATTTTGCTTAGTCGCAGTTTCCCAAGTTACATTCGGATTTCCTTTCTTTGCTTCAGAAGCCCCGGACACCTTTTGAGAAGTGTTAATTCCAAAACTGTAACTACCGTCACTCAATTTATAAGCATCCGGCAGATAAAGGAAACGGGAGTCATCACTCGTACGGTCATTACCGACAACACCCAGCGAGGCACGGAATTTCATATAGCTCACATATGGCTTCAAAGGCTTCATAAACTTTTCTTCCGAAAGAATCCAACCCAACGAACCTGCTGGGAAAACTCCGAAGCGTTTTCCTTCCGCAAAGTTTTCCGAACCATTATATCCCACACTGAAATCAAATAAATAACGGGTATTGTAATCATAAGTTGCTCTCCCTACAAATCCGATATAAGCACGAGGGATGCCCGGCCAGTTTCCTTTCGGATAGTATTTCATCGATTGATTATACATGGCCAAAGCCGTTACATGGTGTAATCCGAAATCACGTTTATAATTCAGGGCGGCTTCTATATACCAGTCTCTTGACTTACCGAACTCCTCATCATACGCCAATGTCGTCTTTTCATCCATCTTCTTTAAAACAACATTATTGTCTTCATTTATGATAGCTTGATATCTGTCACCAGTTCCTTTACGGATTTTGGTCTGAGTAATACCACTATTATATGATCCCTTCACATGCGCCTTCAACCCTTTCGTCAGAACATCCAGTTTTTGTTCCAGCGCAAAGTCAAAATTCATCGTATTTCCGCTTGAAGTGGTATATCCTTTCCCATAAAAGTTCTTCATGGCATCAATAACGCCACTCCCCACATTAGAAAATGTACGTTCGTCCACCTGTATGTATTTACCATCCACTACTCCGACACCTGCAAAAGGAACCGCTTCATAAATATCACGGAAGAGATATTCAATAGTCTTCGAGCTACCGTTATCATAGTTCGGCATCGACTTATCATTCAGACGTCCCCCAAGGTTTATCTTCATAGTAGTGGTTTTGGTCACATCAATATCCAAGTTTACACGATAGTTATAGCGGTTATAGCTGAAATTACCATCATATCCCGCAGCATTAGAAAATGTATTGAATAAACCGTCTTGAGTAAACACACCTAACGATGCAAAATAACGGACTACATCAGAACCACCGGATATAGTAAAGTTATGCTGGGTCTGCAGGGCTGTATTCTTTATCAACATATTAGCCCAGTCCGTATCCGGATACGCCAAGGGATTACTGCGCGTACGAAACGCTTCAATAATTTCGGGTTTAAACACCAAGGACTCCTCCGGCACTCCGTCGGCTATCTGTGCCTGGTTATAAGTCGACGCATACTCGTAACTATTGGCGAATTCCGGGATACGCATCGGCATCTGCAGGGCATAAGAAGTAGAAAAACTAATTTGAGCTTTACCCTGTTGCCCGCGCTTGGTGGTAACTAAAATAACACCATTCGCACCACGTACTCCAAATACTGCTGTAGCAGAAGCATCCTTCAGGACTGTGATGTCATCTATTTCATTAGGATCCAATTGAGAGAACGAACGTTCTACTCCATCCACTAATATCAAAGGACTGGAAAGCCCTTCCGTCAAAGAACCGACCCCACGTACATATAGCGTGGCATCATCCGCTCCCGGTTGCCCGGTCGACTGCACACTGGACAATCCTGTAATCTTCCCGGCTAACGCATTAGTAATGCTACCGGACGGAGTTTTTAGAATATCACTTGTACCAATGGAAGAAATAGCTCCTGTAATTGTCACCTTTTTGGTTGCACCATAGGCAATCACCTGTACCTCTTCCAGTTCCGTCGCATTTTCACTTAAAGAGACATCAAGTTTAGACTCTCCCTTGTAGACAATTTCTTTGTCAGCGTAACCGATAAATGATACAACAATTGTAGCTCCCACCGGAACAGCCAATTTAAATTCTCCATTTAAATTAGTAGCCACTCCTGTCTGGGTTCCTTTTACAAACACAGTAGCACCAATGATGGGTCCCATATCATCGGACACCACACCTGACACCACCTTTTTCTCCCTTGTCTGCTGCATAGCGGTTGTTGAGCGGGAATCATTGTCATTTCCCAACGCCTCACCAAAATGCACGACCAATAAAACCAATGTTAATAACCAGATTTTGTTTCTCATACCAAAAGAGTTAACTTTAGATTTTAATTGAATTTCTTAGAATATCCACTAAACTTTTAATGAACGATGCAAACTTATACAAGAACAGACATCACTCCTGCCCCTACAAGTAGTAAATAAACGCATGAATTGTACTTCGGACAGAATGTGTCACCTTTAGGACTTTTCGTGTCCGGTTCGCATCGTTCCAATCGCAGTATAATTTTAATCAGATAGTCTATAAACCTCACAGGCTGCCTGCAAAAATCCTCCGGTACCATATACCAGATTAGACTTCTTCTCTATCTTCTTTGGAGCCTGCCCCACAGGTTGTACCCAGCAAAGTTTACCTTCCGTATCCACTGACGCTACAAGTGCCTGCCATCCTTTAGTAACTGCCGGCAAGAACTTATCTTTGGATAAATATCCCTGATTGATACCATAAGCTAATGCATAAACCATCAATCCGGTGCCACTTGTCTCAGGATCAGCATATGTCTGAGTATCCAGCATGCTTGCTCTCCAAAAACCATCTTCACATTGAAGTTCTGCGATTCTTTCACTCATTTCACAGAATAACTTCACATAGAAAGGACGGTACTTCTTATCATTCTCCGGCAAAGTTTTCAGTAGTTCGACCAAACCTCCCATAATCCAACCATTTCCTCGTCCCCAAAAGACTTTCCGGCCATTTGCCTCTTTCATATCAAAGTACTTCGCATCACGATAGAACAATCTTTCCTCTTTGTCATACAGATGCTCATAAGTAGCTTTGAATTCCTTATCCGCAAACTGCATAAATGCCTTGTTGCCGGTTATCGCATATAACCGTGAGTAAACCGGTGGAGCCATATACAAAGCATCACACCACCACCAACGGTCACTTTTGCCTTTTGTGATGTCTATATTCTTATCCGGTTGGTGGCTTATCACCCACTCTGCACGAGCCTGCGTAGGAATCAACATATCTTTTTGCCCGTACTTTACATACATGTCCAGATAAGCCTGTCCCACACAAATATCATCAGCATTATACATCCTGTTCCCCAATTGCCAATATTCCTTCTCAAAAATGGTTTTCAGGTATTTAAAATACTTCTTATCTCCACTCAATTCAGCCCAGTCAAACATTCCGTTATACAATACCCCGTTTCTCCATCCACGAGCCACTCCACTCTTAAACGGATTGCCCAGATAATCCCGAAGTTGCCAGTCGGCTACCTTTGAAGCAACTTCCTTTATCGCATCTTTTTTCAAGGAACTGTCATAACCTTTTGCTTTCTGATTCACACGAATTGCAGAATCATAACTTCTGAATCCGGGATATTTATAGTTATACATCCACAGCACATTCGGTTGTCCCTCCGCATAATTACGAACGACGAAAGGACGTACATTATCCCGTTCCGAGTCTTTAGTAACCGCCTCCGTCTGCCATTTATTCTTTCCTTTTCCGGTAAAAGTCCATCTTTCTATCTCAAACACATTATTAACCGGACGGGATGTGTATACAATAGAAGGATTGTTATGATCCAAATAAACTCCGCCTGAGTAGTTATTTTCCCTCTCTATTTTTCCCTTATTGTTATAATCATTCCTCTGAAACCATAGGCCGGCCTTGGTAATCAAAGTATTTTCCCATTTCTTCCCAGTCCATCGGGCATACCAATACGAATGTTCACCATCAATCTCGCTAAACCGGGCATACACCAATACGGGATTCTCGTCTTTATCATAAGCGACGTCCCATATCCAGGCTTTATCAAAAGTTTTAGTCGCATCATACACTAAGTCTGTCATATGCGGACATACTGCCTGCTGCATGCTTTCTGAAATAACACGCCCGTCAGCTCCACATAATTTTCCATCTTTATACATCATAAAGTAGATAGAGTTAGTTGCCCTGTCACGAGGGTGAGCATCTGTGAAAGCAAAGAATATCTTATTCTTATGATTAGTTGTCACTTTCATATAAGGACGTCCCTCCGGTCCATAATCGGGGTCATTCACAACAATTGTCTGAGGGTCAGACCACTCTTTGAAATCATCAGTTGAAACAAAAGTCGGTTTAAAATTCCTTCCGCGGAAGAAGAGATAAGTACGGTTATTCTCATCGGACAACATAGCCGGATTTGAATAACAAACCCCCAATTTTCCTTCCATCTTCGGATTAATAGACTGTACCTCACCCCATGAAGAAATGTCGGCAGGCTTTTCAGTTATCGCGTAATAAATAGGAGAATTCTTTGTGCCTCCATGAGCGGAGAAGAAGATTACCACACGATGATCCGGAAGTTCCATTACCGACGGATTGGCGTGATCATCATAATTCAACTTATCATACAGCTTGTATTGTTTCCTGCCCTGAGTAGTCGGGTCATAACTGAAAGCCCATATACTCCCTTCCTTATCCACAAACCCTCCAATCATCTTATTATTTACGTAAATAGCTCTGGGATCCGAGAACCAGCACCAAGCACCATCATTGGTAATAAAAGCATAATCTTCTGCATAGGGCGGTGTGTCCCAATTATATTGCTGAGCCACTACCTCAGTAAAAGGAATACACCCAAACAACAAAGCCACAGCTTTACACAGCATTTTTCTTAACATACTATTCTGATTTAAAATTCAAATTGTGTTTTACCATTTCTCATTACTGTCATTCCGACTTCATGGTGCAAATAAAACACTAAATTTCAGACATGTCCGGAAACTCTTATCCGAATAGAGCCCTTACCTATCCAGCATACAATAAATGCCGGTTTTCGGACTATACCAGCACCCTTTCAAACCAAAATATATTGAATTTACTTTTATCAGATACCACATAACTCTATTCTTTTGTCGGTTCCCTCCGATAATTCTGAGGAGAAACTCCATAGAAACTTTTAAAACAACGGCTAAAATATCGAGGAGACGTGAACCCCAACTTATACGAAATCTCTGAAACATTATACTGAGGTTCTTCCTGCAGCATACGTAAAGCTTCCTCCAATTTCAACTTCAGCGTAAACTCGTTGGGAGTAAGCCCAAGCACTTCTTTTAAACGGGAAAACATTTTGCTCCGTCCCATACCCAATCTGGCAGCAAGAACATTCATATCAAAATCAGGATTATCAAAATTCTGCCTGATAATCTCGACTGCATTATCCAACAGTTTCTGATCCAAGATATTCAATACGCGAATATCCTGCGTTTCGGTTGTTTCCAGCCGACTTAATGATTTCAGTCTTTGCTGTCTATTCTTCAGCAAACCGGCACAGCGGGCCAGCAGCAACTTAATATCAAAAGGTTTGGTCACATAATCATCCGCGCCAAACACATATCCCTCTATTTCATAGTCCACCGAAGACTGGGCCGTAAGCAGGACAACCGGAATATATGCCAGTTCCAGGCAATTCTTTATTTTATAACACATTTCCTTTCCCGACATAACCGGCATCATTACATCGCTAACCACAATATCCGGATGCAGTTGTTGTGCCATCTCAAATCCCATCTGTCCATTTGTAGCTTTATAAACTTTATAAGACAGAGAGAAAATATTTTCCAACATATCCAATACATCCTCGTCGTCCTCCACAATTAATATACAAGGCTTTCCACCGGATTCTCCATCTTCATCATCCTTCTTACTTTCCGTTACCTCAATAGGATCTAAACTCTTATCAGCCAATACTTCTTCATTAGCTATCATTTCTTTCCACTCCGGCAGGACAGGTATTACCACTTTCTCATGCTCCAGTTCTTCCCGTGTAAAATGATTATTCCCCATAAGCAACTGTATCTTAAAGATACTTCCCTCACCCAAAGCACTTTCCACCTTAATTTCTCCCTTATGGGACTCTACAATTCCTTTCGTAAGCGCCAGTCCGATACCGCTACCCAAAAGTCCTTCGGGCGAAGACTCATCCACCTGATAGAAACGTTCAAATATCTTTATCAAAGCCTCTTGAGGAATACCACAACCTGTATCCTGAACAGCTAATTCAATCATCCGTTGTTGTTTTTTTATCGAGACTTTTATACTTTTCCCATCCGGGGTATATTTGAACGCATTTGATAATAAATTAAATATTACTTTTTGCATTTGCACAGGATCAAACCACATATCAATCTTTTCCGCCGCATGCTCAAATGTATAGGTTATATGTCTCTTTCGGGCAAGTTCCGCAAATGAACAATAAATATCTTCCACGAATTCAACCACGTCCAAACAATCTACTTTTAATTTCATAAACCCCTGTTCGTGTTTCCTGAAGTCCAATAACTCTGTAATCAAGTACCGCAGATTCATTGCATTTCTATGTACACGCTGTAATCGCCTGCAAATAGAAGGAGAAAGTTTCTCCAACTGCAACAAAATATCTATCTGACCAATAATCAAAGTTAAAGGGGTGCGGAACTCATGAGAAATGTTTGTAAAGAAACGAAGTTTCATCTTATTTACCTCTTCTATCCGTTCTTTTTCGTCTTTCTCTTTAGCCAAAGAAACAGCTAGTGCTTTACGGGTCGTCCGTACTCTCCAGAAACCGTAAATAATACTCGCCACTACTATGAAATACAATAAAAAAGCCCAAACCGTAGTGAACCAAGGACAATGTATGGTAATGCCAAGTGCTATTTCACTGTATCTTTCGTTATTCTGTTTGTTTCCCAATTCACGCACTCTCAGAACATACTCACCGGGAGCAAGATTCGTATATCCCACACGCATCTGACTGGCAGATACCCATTCCTCATCAAAACCATCCAGTTTGTACTGATACCTGATATTCTTCTCCAATTCTACAGAACTGGAGTTAAAGAAGTCTATTGCCAGATTATTCTGCTTGAATGACAAATCCAAATGATTAGTAAAAGGTAAAGATTGCGTTAATATGCCAGTCTTGTCTTCCGGATATACCTTCATATTGTTTATATAAAGATCAGAGAAATAGAATTCCGCGGATTTCTTACTTTCCAAATATAAATCATCTTCTCTAAAAGAAATCATTCCATCCACACCACCTACATAAATCAACTCGTCATCAGTCACATATACTCCACAGCCATCTGCCACTGCAGAGATTCCACCTTTAAGCCCCAATTCTATGGAATATACCCCATTTTCAATAGGAGAATAGATGGATATACCTTCGTCATTAGTTATCAGTATATTATTTAAAGGAGTCTCTACGAGATTATAACAGAAGTCACTCAACAGATTATTCTGTTTCGTTGTATAATGGTTCCATGTCTTTTCATCATAATTATAAGAAAATACCCCATTTCCCAAGGTTGATACATATATCGTATTATCCGAAGTCTCCAGAATTCTGGTTATTCTAGCTTTGCGGTTGGAAGAGGTGCCCAATTGTACACGTTCCAACTGGTCCCACTTGTCGACAGGCATTCTATATAGCGAGAAGTTAGTAGCCAACCAAATATATCCATGTGAATCTATCTCAAACGTAAGAAAATGTTTTTGCTTGTTGATTAACTGGAACTTACCCGTACTCAGGTTCAGACGCCAAAAGCCGTTACGGGCGGATACATAGAGCCAGTCATCTTTAATTAAAGAATAGAAAATGATCTTGCCTGGTCCATAACCGGTTTTCTCAGATTCAGTCAGGTAGTTATAGAAACGCTTGCTCTGTTTGTCATATCGGCTTATCCCCCCTGTATATGTGCCTATATAAATGTGGTCACGCTTTTCATCATATGCAATTGTCTTCACATTATCATGCAAAATCGAATTCTTATCCGCGGCTGTATAATAGGTAAAAGTCCCGTTTTTTCTATTCAGTTTATTCAATCCTCCACCGTCCGTACATACCCAAAGATCATGTTCTTTGTCTTCAACCATCTGTCCGACAATAGGAAAATCAAGGCATTTATTGTTCGCATGATTATATGTATAATAGTGAAATACATCCTTTGCCCGGTTAAAATAATTAATTCCGCCATAATAAGTTCCGACCCAGATAGTCCCCTGCCTATCCTTGCAAAGAGAAAACACTGATTTATGTGACAAAGAGCCCGAATTATAATCAGGTAGATAAACAGAATAGGTATCATTATGCGGATTATAAGATTGTAAGCCCTCGAATGTACCAAACCAGATATTTTGCATATCGTCTTCTACAAAACTACGTATCTGTTTACTAACGACGTGAGTTGGCGAATTAATTTCTTTCCGCAAGATCCCATCTTCACCGATTCTATACAAGCCTTCCATACGCGATGCAATCCACAGTTCATTCCGACTACTTGGAAACAGCTTAAATATCTCAATACCAGGTAATACACACTCTATATTATTCTCTTTCATCTTATACAATCCCTTGGCAGTCCCCAACCAAATTTCATCTTTCATTTCTGCTATACACAAAACTGTTGGAGTATTTAACTTTTGCAACAATTGTAAAGAGTCTGTCTGAGCATTATATCTGAACAGAGAGTCACGTATAGTACACCATACTTCACCTCGAATCACATTCAAAGCATCAATTTCAAAAGGGTATTCCTTAAACCTCTCTTTATGGATATCATATTTTATTAAGGCACCATTATTACGCATAAATATATCTCCGTGTGAATCACCTACAATTTGATTAACGCTTCCATTTATAAATTCTTTCTTAGGAAGTTGATTGTCGATGACATCATAAGATTTGTATTTACGGATTTGTTTGCCATCATATACATTGACACCTTCATTTGTTCCAAACCACATACGCCCCAAAGTATCCTGATAGATTGCCAATACCGAAGGATTGGATAATCCGTCTTTCATATTTAACTTCTTGAAATATTGTCCATAAGCATAAGGACACAATAATAGTATTAATGCGAAAAACAAAAGGAATTTACGTCGATTCATTGTATTATCTCTAAAGGATTTTATATATAAGTCGCGATTTGGCATGTAAGCAATGATTAGACAAAAATACCTAAAAGAAGTTGGAATACAACATCTGCGGCTTTTATTTTTCAGCTCCAACATGCCAATTATATCCGTTTTTATGGCATTTTTTGTCCACGCCACAATCTATCGGATAAAATAATGTAAGACTTGTCTGATTATTTTATAATATCACATTATTAGACCGTATAGCAAAAAACAACTATATTTGCCGCACGTTTATTAAGAATAATAAGAATTTTCAAACATACAAATATGATGAGCCCACAAGAGTTTTTTAAGAATGACGTATTCGCCGAAAACGCAGGCATAGTTCTGCTGGAAGTTAGAAAAGGATACAGCAAAGCCAAGTTGGAAATAAAACCCGAACATCTGAATGCAGGAGCCCGTACACAGGGCGGAGCCATCTTTACGTTGGCAGACCTTGCACTGGCTGCGGCTGCCAACTCACATGGCACACTTGCTTTCTCGCTTTCGTCTACCATCACCTTCGTACGTGCCAGCGGACCGGGCGATACTCTTTATGCCGAAGCACGCGAACGTTATATCGGTCGGAGTACAGGTTGTTATCAAGTAGACATCACTAATCAGGATGGGGATTTGATTGCTACTTTTGAATCCAGCGTATTCAGGAAAGATCAGAAAGTTCCTTTTGAGGTAGAAGAATAAAGAGAAGTTAAAGCAGATTGTGAAGCTATATATTTAGATAATGATTTCGCGGATTACCCGGTTTTTATTTAATTAAAACCGGGTAATCCGCGAAATCATTATCTAATATTCTCTACTTATTTTACGATAGAAGTCATCGGATGCCGATTTCCCCGAACATCATTCAGGAACGCCTTTGCCGAACCAAAATTCAGGAACAAATCCAGACGAACCGGAAGATGGTTCAAGTCATCCGTCACAAAGAAAGTAATGACTTCTTTTTCTTTTCCTTTCTTATCATATTCGACCAATGAGAAAATCAGGCAACGATAAGTAACCCCATTTTCGGCTTTTACATTTTCCTTTCCGCGATAGATAAGCGTCTGCTCTTCCACCTTACGTCCCGTAGCCATCGGGAACTTGATCTTCTCTCCTACTTTATAATCAGCAGGGTCATAAGAACGTGCCTGTGCCAGGATACTCAGCATATCGTAAATACAGCGGCTGTCACTTTCTTCCGATTCATCAAACGCTCCATCACGGTATGTACGCTTCTGGTTGACAAAGCAGAGCCCGTCTTTATATGAGAACCAAGCCTCATCTACTGTGTAACGTTTTCCTTCCTCGGCACCTTTACGGAAATAACGCGGCTCCAGTTTTTCACCAATCACACAAGTCAGCGTATCACGCATCTTGAAAAAGAAATCCGCCCGTTTACTGCCCAAAGCGAGCAGGTTCATCCGGTAAGCAGGTTCCGAGTGGTAAGTAGTCGCATTGGTCGTCAGACTGGCAAGTCCGGCTTTCACCCAGACAAACTTCCAGTTGAAGTACAAGTCGTACATCACGTGTTCGCCGGTTTGAAACGCCTCGTTCTTCGCCTCACATTGGGCATTGGCGGGAAGAGCGAAAATTCCCATCAGTAATACCACGGTTCCGATAATCAAGCTGCGACGAAAGCTAACGGCGCCTGTTCTGATTATTTCTATCTTTTTTCTTCTTGTCTTCATCTGGTTTTTGTTTTTTAAGCTCATCCGGTTTCTGTTTATCCACAGGGGTCGCATGAATATCCCATGGTTGTGTCACGTCCCACAACGCTTTGTACTCTAATATTGTCGGATAATAGAAGACCGCTTCCGGTTGCAAACCCTTCGCAAAGTCTCCCGTGTCCCATTCTCCGTTTCCATTTGTGTCATTAATCAGTCTGGCTGCATATTTTCCCGGATTCAGGAAGTAGAAATCAACCATTCCATCCTTCTCCACTCTCCGCTTACGGACCACCTTATCTTGCGCATCAAGCAATTCGACGAATGCCAAAGAATCAGCTCCTGTCACGTTGAAATGAAGTGTGAAATATTCATCCTCACTACGTACCTTAAATCCTTGTTTTATCTTGTCGGTAAACAATCCGTATATACCGTGGAAAGCCGTAGAGTCCACCTCAAACTCATATTCAAAAGTCGGTTCCCAATCATAATACAGATTAAACTTCTTCTGATTCAGAGAATCCCGTCCAAACTCGAACGGTATATCCTGCCAAAGCGTATCCACCTTTTGCCGCAGATGAATGGCCGCACTGTCAAAGCTGGCAATAGGCTCTTCAAAATTCAAAGATATATATCCATATACATCCATTGACGAAGGCGCGCTAACATTCACCGGCAAGAATTTCGTCGGTTCCGGCTCTTCCTCTTCATCTTTCTTTTTCTTCTTTTTCTTCTTCTCCTTTTCCGGCTCGTCTTTCTTATATTTCTGCTTCGAGACCAGGTTCAGCGTATCCGTACGGGGTACTAGCTGGTTCAAGGTATCTGTATAAAGATAAGTCAGGCTCATGGCAAGCGTATCCTGCTTGAAGAGCAAAGAATCCTTTACCCAATAATGAATCGTATCGTTCCGCTGATTCTTCTCGATGATAAAAGCATCCTTTTCGTCGAAGTTTAATCCTTTCAGTACAGGCAAAGTGTCTGCCTTACCCGCAAAATAGAAAGTAAACTTATGCGGAACAAGTCTTTCGGACTTGATAAGATATTGCGAATAGTTCAGTTCCTTGAAAGCCCGGAGAATTACATCGTCCGGCAGATAATGCATATACTTCTTCTCAACAATCGTATCATAAGTCAGTGAGTCCACCCAGGCAGTATCCATACGGATACGTTCTTCCATGCGGGGGATAATCAGAGAATCATGGAAAGCAATCATCTCGCTCTTCTGATTGAAAGTAAAGTTCTGGTCGGCATCCATCAGTCCGTAAATACGGTATTTGCCGGGAGCTATACCACGAATAGAAAAACGTCCGCGACTGTCCGTACGCGCCACACGGTCAAAGGGCAGTTTGTTGAAAGCCGAATCGTTCAGATTGGAATGCAGTCCGACCAAGATACCTTTGATTGGTTCCAAATTAGAGGCATCAAGTATCGTTCCAGATACTTCCATGGTGTCAATCTGGGCACCGGTAGAAAAGGTAAACGCAAAGTTACCCAACGGATTACCTTCATTATTATCGACGATGGCATCCGAGAAGTCAATGGTATAAGTAGTGTTCGGTTTCAAAGAATCAAGCAGGTTCACTTGTATTCTCTTTCCGGAAGCCTTGATTTCGGGTTGCTGTATTTGAGGTGGGGAAACGACTACTTTCTCGGTCGCTTTCTCCAACTTTATAAACTCGTCAAATAACAAAGAAACTTTCGTCCTTTCATTATTTATTGCACCGGCAGCAGGAGTACTGCCAATGAAGCGGGGTGGAGTCTCATCATAAGGTCCCCCGTCCGGTCGCCCGATGCTGGCACAGGAGTATAACATGGCTACCAGCGTTACTACCGGGAGCGCCTTGCGGACTATTTGGTTTATCTTTTGATTCTCAAATTGTAACATGCTGCAAAAATAAGTGTTCTTATCCAATAAACACCATACTTTCTAGCTAATTTATTAAAAAACGAAAGAGTAGCTTAGAGTAATAAACAATCTTCATGAGAGTTTTATTTCTTTTTCCCATTATTATATTTTAGGCATGACAAGATTATCTTTGAAATATATTTAACATACATATTTCTACGATAGAAGATTCAAAAGTAAAAGAGACGAACAATTACCTTTATTTAAGTTTAAGACTTTACCAGTCGATTCGTTTCTCACCGAGAAACAAAGTGTTTCTCGGTGTCGAACAGGTTGTTTCTCGGTGAGAAACGGGTCGTTGGTTTTAAAGAAAAAAAGCAAGGGGGTAATCATTTATGTTACAGGACTTTACGAAATTGATTCCCTCACTTGGAACCTTTAAGGGTTTTATTGACAACTTTCAGTCAGTTGTTTTGTACTTAACACTTCCTTTATTATAATAATATTTACATTCAGACATAGAGTATAGCACTTGTTCGAAAATCCGTTTCATTCCTTTCCATACAGTTATGTGCAAAGTAGACTATTCAATAACGAATATGAGCATACATTACGACCTCTACGAAACACCTGATATCCAACAAACAGGCGAACAGCAACCACTCCATTCCCGCGTGTTTTCAAAAGGACGCAGTGAAGAAGAATGCCTGACTATAATCAATGAACATCTCAAAAAATACCCGTGCCTGATTCGTTACGGAGCTGAGAAACAGGTGGTGTATGCCAAAGCGATGGAAATCTAATTATCCATCTTACTTTGAAAGAATCATCCATCTACCGGCTTTAGTAGAACCTTCACGTTTTATAATCCCGGCTTCTCTAAGTTGTCGCACAGCTTTTTCTACGCCACTAAGCGATAAAGATAGAGTTTGTGCAATTTCAGGCATTGTTATCATGGGACTCTCACTCATCAGACGAATTATTTCTCCCTTACTTTTGTTTATTTGTCCCTTACCTTTATCCCTTACTTCTCGACTCTGCACCTTACTTTTATCATCATTTACCTTACTTTCATCAACTTCTCCCTTACTTTTCTCCTTACTTATTTCGTCACGACGAATGATGGTAGTAAACTGATTACCTACCTCATCGTTGATAAATTCAATGTGAGTTTCTTCTTTCAGAGCACGGATGATACCGGTACCAAACCCTCGGTAGAGCATGGTGCGAGTACAGAAAATAGCAATGAGAGTGTTATGTTAGACAGTATTTCCCAACTTTATATCCTCTATTGTAAGACCATCAGGTAATGCCCCCGGACTGATAATTTCGATGCGATTATCGAAAATGAGCAGACGGATAGGAGACTGTTTTATATATTCGCGGTGACAAAGAGCATTCTGAAGAATCTCTTCCAAAGCAATCTTCGATATTTCAAGCTGCCCTAAACTGTTAAACGATTGTCCTGCTTGTACATGATGCAGATTCATATCGAGAACCCGGATGGCGGCGACAGCGGTGAGACTCCGGATCCCGCAGCATAAAATCTGATATACCTGAGAGCTAACGGCTAGCTTTATTGAACGTGAGATACTGTTTCTACTTCCAACCAGAACAGCATCTCACGTCTTTTTTATTTCCATAAGCATAGATTAATACCGACAACATGCTTAATTTATTAAAAACTAGCCTTAATTGAATGATTTTTTGCCCTTCACTCATTAAAATAATCCTTATCTTTGGCTCCCGAAATTCAAACCTAATACAAAAAACCCATGAAGAAACAACTACTCTCCTGCTGCTTGGCTGCATTGGGACTGACAGCGATTCAAGCGCAAAGCTTCAATGAGTGGAAAGATCCGGAAGTGAATTCCGCAAACCGCTCTGCTATGCACACTAATTACTTTGCTTACGCATCGGCTGATGAAGCTAAGGCCGGTATCAAAGAAAATTCCACGAATTTCATGACTCTGAACGGTCTTTGGAAATTCAACTGGGTGAGACATGCCGAAGCGCGTCCGACCGACTTTTACCAGACTAATTTCAATGACAAAGGCTGGGACGACCTTCAAGTTCCCGGTGTATGGGAACTGAACGGCTATGGCGATCCTATCTATGTAAATGTAGGATATGCCTGGAGAAGCCAGTTCAAAAACAACCCGCCGTACGTTCCGACAGAGAACAACCATGTAGGCTCTTACCGAAAAGAAATCACCGTTCCTGCCGACTGGAAAGGGAAAGAGATTTTTGCCCATTTCGGTTCGGTCACTTCCAATATGTACCTTTGGGTGAACGGACGCTATGTAGGATATAGCGAAGACAGCAAACTGGAAGCTGAATTCAACCTGACCAACTATCTGAAACCGGGTAAGAATGTGATTGCTTTTCAAGTATTCCGCTGGTGCGACGGCAGTTACCTGGAAGACCAGGACTTCTTTCGCTACTCCGGTGTAGGACGCGACTGCTATCTCTACGCACGCGACAAGAAATATATTCAGGACATTCGTGTAACGCCCGATTTGGACAGTCAATATAAAGATGCTACGCTGAATATCGCTGTTGACCTGAAAGGAAGCGGCACAGTGGCTTTAAACCTGACAGATGCCCAAGGCAACAGTGTAGCTACCGCCGACCTGAAAGGTTCGGGCAAGCTGAACACTACACTGAATATCTCCAACCCTGCCAAATGGACGGCTGAAACACCTAATCTTTATACACTGACTGCTACCCTGAAAAACGGCAATAGCACGGTAGAGGTAATTCCCGTAAAGGTTGGTTTCCGCAAAATCGAACTGAAAGGCGGACAGATACTCGTTAACGGCCAACCGGTACTCTTCAAGGGAGCCGACCGCCACGAAATGGACCCGGACGGCGGCTATGTAGTTTCTCTCGAACGTATGCTACAAGACATCAAAGTAATGAAAGAGCTTAATATCAACGCCGTACGTACCTGCCACTACCCGGACGACAACCGTTGGTATGACCTTTGCGACCAATACGGACTCTATGTAGTAGCCGAAGCCAACGTGGAATCTCACGGTATGGGATATGGTGACCAGACACTGGCAAAGAATCCGAGTTATGCCAAAGCCCACATGGAACGCAACCAACGTAATGTACAACGCAGCTACAACCACCCGTCCATCATCTTCTGGTCATTGGGTAATGAAGCCGGCATGGGACCGAACTTTGAAAAATGCTACACCTGGATTAAGAACGAAGACAAAACACGCGCCGTACAATACGAACAAGCACGCACCAGCGAATTTACAGACATCTATTGCCCGATGTATCTAGGCTACGAAGACTGTATCAAATACTGCGAAGGCGATATTCAGAAACCGTTGATTCAGTGCGAATACGCACACGCTATGGGTAACTCGCAAGGCGGATTCAAAGAATACTGGGACATCATCCGCAAGTATCCGAAATACCAAGGCGGATTTATCTGGGACTTTGTAGACCAGTCCTGCCACTGGAAGAACAAAGACGGAGTAGATATTTACGGCTACGGCGGCGACTTCAACAAATATGACGGTTCGGACAACAACTTCAACGACAACGGCTTAATCAGCCCGGACCGCGTACCTAATCCGCATGCTTACGAAGTAGCTTATTTCTATCAGGACATCTGGACTACTCCTGCCGACCTCGCTAAAGGTGAAATCAACATCTTCAACGAAAACTTCTTCCGCGACTTGTCTTCATATTATATGGAATGGCAATTACTGGCAAACGGAGAAGTGGTGCAGACCGGTATTGTATCCGACCTGAAAGCAGCACCTCAACAAACTGTCAAAGTGCAGCTTCCGATTGACACGAAGAATATCTGCCCTTGCAAGGAAGTGCTGCTCAACGTCAGCTATAAACTGAAAGCCGCAGAAACATTATTGCCGGCAGGAACTACGGTCGCTTACGACCAGTTAAGTATCCGCGACTACAAAGCACCGGAACTCAAACTGGAAAACGTACAGGCCACCAACCTTGCAATCACCGTGCCCAGCATCTTGGATAACGACCGTTACTACCTGATTGTCAAAGGTGAAAACTTCTCTATGGATTTCAACAAGCAAAACGGCTACCTCTGCCGCTACGACGTGAACGGCATGCAGATGATGGAAGATGGCAGCGAACTGACTCCCAATTTCTGGCGCGCGCCGACCGATAATGATTTCGGAGCAGGCTTGCAACGCAGATATGCAGTTTGGAAAAACCCGGAATTGAAACTTACATCTCTGAAGCACGCTATCGAAAACGACCAAGCTGTGGTTCGTGCAGAATATGACATGAAATCGGTAGGCGGCAAGTTATTCCTCACTTATACTATCAATAATAAGGGAGCAGTGAAGGTTACTCAGAAAATGGAAGCCGACAAGAGCAAGAAGGTTTCTGAAATGTTCCGCTTCGGTATGCAGCTTCGTATGCCTCTTGCTTTCAACGAAGTGGAATATTACGGACGCGGTCCGGGAGAGAACTATTCCGACCGTAACCACGGCGCCATGATAGGCAAATACCGCCAGACGGTAGAAGAACAATTCTATCCGTATATCCGTCCGCAGGAAACCGGAACGAAGACTGATATTCGCTGGTGGAGACTGCTGAACATCGGTGGCAACGGCTTGCAGTTCGTTTCTGAAGCTCCGTTCTCCGCTTCTGCTCTGAACTATACCATCGAATCATTGGATGACGGCGACGCCAAAGACCAACGCCACTCACCGGAAGTTGAAAAAGCAAACTTTACAAACTTCTGCATTGACAAGGTACAGACAGGATTGGCATGCGTCAATAGTTGGGGAGCTATACCATTAGAAAAGTATCGTCTTCCTTATCAGGATTATGAATTCAGTTTCATCATGTCGCCTGTATCTCATAAACTGAAGTAAAAAACATCGTTAAAAAACACGGTATCAGAGTACAAGAATACCGAAAATAAAGTACTTTTGCAGCCGGAAACTAATTCTATTGAATCAGTTTCCGGCTTTTTTCCTTAAATCCCCCCTCTATACAAGAGAATGACACACGTGCAACAAAACGCATAATTTTAAAAAACAGATAAATTGAGAAGTATGAAAAGTAGAATTGTTTTATTTGCATTTTGCTTAGCCCTTCTGTCCAGTTGCGGCAATAAGGGAAATGACACGGGAAAAGTCCCGGAATATGCAGTACAGGAGTTACAAAAGTCAACTGCAAATCTAACGACAGCTTATCCGGCTACCATTAAAGGCAAACAAGACGTAGAAATCCGTCCGCAAGTGTCGGGCTTCATCACCAAACTGTGCGTAGACGAAGGAGCAAGTGTCCGTAAAGGACAGGTTCTGTTCATCGTTGACCCCACACAATATGAAGCGGCAGTACGCACAGCCAAAGCAGCAGTTGCAACAGCAGAAGCAGCAGTACGCACCCAACAGATTACGGTGGACAACAAACGTGAACTGAACAAAAAGAACATCATCAGTGACTATGACCTGTCGATGGCTGAAAATACATTGGCACAGTCTCAGGCACAACTGGCACAAGCCCAGGCGCAGTTGACTACCGCTCAGCAAAACCTCTCTTTCACACAAGTGAAGAGCCCTTCTGACGGTGTTATCAACAATATCCCTTACCGTCTGGGAGCATTGGTCAGCCCTTCTATCGCTACTCCGATGACTACCGTTTCTGAAATTGAAGAAGTATATGTATATTTCTCCATGACGGAAAAGGAACTGTTAGCCATGACAAAGTCAGGAAGCACTATCAAAGAAGAAATCAGCAAAATACCGGCCATTAAATTACAGTTGATTGACGGTACCGAATACAACATTGAAGGTAAAGTAGACGCTATCACGGGAGTTATCGACCAGAGCACCGGTTCTGTAAGCATGCGCGCTATCTTCCCGAACAAGGAACACATCCTGCGCAGTGGCGGTACGGCAAACGTGCTGATTCCTTACACGATGGATAATGTTATCAGCATCCCGCAGTCTGCAACTCAAGAAATTCAAGACAAGAAGTTCGTTTACGTCCTGCAACCGGACAATACGGTGAAATATACGGAAATCGGCATCTTTAATCTGGATAACGGAAAAGAATATCTCGTTACTTCCGGTTTGAACGCAGGAGACAAAATCGTTATCGAAGGCGTACAGACTTTGAAAGACGGTCAGACTATACAGCCTATCACATCAGTTCAAAAAGAAGCGAACTATCAACAGCATTTGAAAGACCAACGCGAAGGAAATTTAGCTACTGCTTTCAATTAATAACTTAGATAACCGTATGAAATTAGATAATTTTATTAACCGTCCGGTACTATCAACCGTTATTTCTATCTTGATAGTCATCCTGGGTGCTATCGGATTGGCAACACTGCCTATCACCCAGTATCCGGACATCGCACCCCCTACTGTGTCGGTAAGGGCCACTTATACGGGTGCCAGCGCGTCAACCGTATTGAACTCCGTGATTGCTCCGCTCGAGGAACAGATCAACGGTGTGGAAAACATGATGTATATGACCTCTAATGCGTCTAATACGGGGGCAGGTGATATATCCATCTACTTTAAACAGGGAACAGACCCGGACATGGCTGCCGTCAACGTGCAGAACCGTGTGTCTATGGCACAGGGATTGCTTCCTGCCGAAGTAACCAAAGTCGGCGTGACAACACAGAAACGCCAGACTTCCATGCTGGTGGTATTCTCCCTTTACGACGAAACCGATACATACACGGAAGCATTTATCGAGAACTACGCTAAAATCAACCTGATTCCGCAAGTTCAGCGTGTGCCGGGTGTGGGTGATGCCTCCGTGATGGGACAGGACTACTCCATGCGTATCTGGCTGCGTCCGGACGTAATGGCACAATACAAACTGGTTCCGGGTGACGTATCCGCAGCATTGGCAGAACAGAACGTAGAAGCTGCTCCGGGACAATTCGGTGAACGCAGTAACCAGACTTTCCAATATACCATCCGCTACAAAGGACGTCTGCAACAGCCGGAAGAGTTCGAGAATATCGTCATCAAGTCTTTGCCCGACGGTGAAGTGCTCCGCCTGAACGATATTGCTGAAATCCAGTTAGACCGTCTGGGATACAATTTTACCAACCGTGTAAACGGGCATAAGGCTGTAACCTGTATCGTTTATCAGATGGCGGGAACGAACGCTACACAGACCATCAGTGACATTCAAGCATTACTGGATGAAGCATCCAAGACATTGCCTTCCGGCTTGAAGATAAACGTTTCCATGAATGCCAACGACTTCTTGTTCGCTTCTATCCATGAAGTGTTGAAAACATTGATTGAGGCATTTATCCTGGTATTTATCGTAGTATATATCTTCTTGCAGGACTTACGTTCTACATTGATTCCGACTATTGCCATTCCGGTAGCCCTTATCGGTACATTCTTCATCCTGTCTCTGGTAGGATTCAGTTTGAACTTGCTGACGTTATGTGCCCTTGTGCTTGCCATTGCGATTGTGGTCGATGACGCCATCGTAGTCGTCGAGGGTGTACATGCCAAGCTTGACCAAGGTTACACTTCCGCCCGTCTGGCTTCCATCGATGCGATGAACGAGTTGGGTGGTGCTATCGTATCTATTACATTGGTCATGATGGCTGTGTTCGTTCCGGTAAGTTTCATGGGTGGAACGGCAGGAACATTCTACCGCCAGTTCGGTATGACAATGGCTATCGCTATCGGTCTGTCCGCCTTGAACGCCTTGACATTAAGTCCCGCCTTGTGTGCCGTTCTTCTGAAACCGCACAAGCAGGAAGGGGAAGATTCCGAAGAGGTTCCGCCTCTGAAGGATCGTATGAAAACAGCTTATAAGGCTGCTCATACAACGATGATAAACAGATATACCGAAGCTATCGGAAAGATGTTGCATCCGGGAATCACGCTTACATTCATACTTGTTGCCATTCTCGGTATGATTTTCGGACTTTTCAATATCAATCCGGTAATTACTGCCATCTTCATACTTCTCAGTATTCTGGCACTTATCGGAATGAGCACGAATAAATTCAAGAACAGGTTCAACGATACTTATGAATCTATCCTGAAACGGTATAAGAAGCGTGTATTGTTCTTCATACAGAAGAAGTGGTTGTCCATGGGGCTGGTCGTTGCTTCCATCGTATTGCTTATGTTCTTCATGAACACCACTCCGACAGGTATGGTGCCGAATGAAGATACCGGTACGCTGATGGGAGCCGTAACTTTGCCGCCGGGTACATCACAAGACCACTCGGAAGAGATTCTCGCACGTGTAGACAGCCTGATTGCCGCTGACCCTGCCGTGGCTTCACGCACATTGATTTCCGGTTTCAGTTTCATCGGTGGACAGGGACCGTCCTACGGTTCTTTCATCATCAAGCTGAAAGACTGGGACGAACGTTCGATGATACAGAACTCCGATGTTGTAGTAGGTTCCTTATATATGCGTGCACAAAAAATCATCAAGGAAGCACAGGTATTGTTCTTTGCTCCGCCGATGATTCCGGGTTATTCGGCATCTACGGATATCGAGGTGAACATGCAGGATAAGACGGGTGGCGACCTGAACAAGTTCTTCGACGTAGTCAACGACTATACGGCTGCACTGGAAGCCCGTCCTGAAATCAACTCGGCAAAGACAACGTTCAACCCGAACTTCCCGCAATACATGATTGACATTGACGCGGCGGCTTGTAAGAAAGCAGGCATCAGCCCGAGTGACATCCTTACTACCATGCAGGGATATTACGGTGGTCTGTATGCATCCAACTTCAACCGTTTCGGTAAGATGTACCGTGTAATGATTCAGGCAGACCCGTTATCACGTAAGAATATGGAATCCCTGAAAAATATCAAGGTGCGCAACAGCGCCGGTGAGATGGCTCCTATCTCCCAATTTATCGCTATTGACAAGGTATATGGGCCGGATATCATCAGCCGTTTCAACCTTTACACTTCCATGAAAGTGATGGTAGCTCCTGCCAGTGGTTATACATCCGGACAGGCATTGACTGCGTTGGCGGAAGTAGCCGGCCAGAATCTTCCGGCAGGTTATACCTACGAACTGGGAGGTATGGCACGTGAAGAGGCACAAAGCAGCGGAAGCGCTACCGGATTGATTTTCATCCTCTGTTTCGTATTCGTTTACCTGTTGCTGAGTGCACAGTATGAAAGTTACATACTTCCGTTGGCGGTATTGCTGTCCGTTCCGTTCGGTCTGCTGGGCAGCTTCCTGTTCGTGAACGGAGTAAGTGCCATCGGTAATATCTCGATGTTGAAGATGATTCTCGGCACGATGTCCAACAATATCTACATGCAGATTGCGTTAATCATGTTGATGGGTCTGTTGGCAAAGAACGCCATCCTGATTGTAGAGTTCGCCCTCGAGCGTCGTAAGATGGGTATGAGCATTACATGGGCAGCCGTACTGGGTGCCGGTGCCCGTCTCCGTCCTATCCTGATGACATCTTTGGCGATGGTAGTCGGACTGCTTCCGTTGATGTTTGCCTTCGGTGTAGGTGCTCATGGTAACCGCACGTTGGGTACAGCTTCTATCGGTGGTATGTTAATCGGTATGATTTGTCAGATTTTCATCGTTCCTGCGCTGTTCGTAATCTTCCAGTACTTGCAAGAGAAGGTGAAACCGATGGAATGGGAAGATATTGACAATACGGATGCCGTAACTGAGATTGAACAATACGCTAAATAATGAAATTCGATATGAAGAAACAGATTCTATATATGTTGTGCGCAACTGCTCTCCTGAGCAGTTGCCACATCTATAAGTCATATGACAGACCCGAAGATATTACCACTTCCGGACTGTATCGTGATCCGGTAGCGGAGAATGATACACTGGTGTCGGATACTGCCAACTTCGGTAATCTGCCGTGGAGAGAAGTCTTCACCGACCCGCAGTTACAGTCTCTCATCGAAACGGGACTGAAACAAAACACTGACCTGCAAAGTGCGATACTGTCTATCAAAGCAGCACAGGCTCCGTTACTGGCAGCCAAACTGGCTTATGTCCCTGCGTTGGCTCTGTCTCCGCAAGGTACTATCAGCAGTTTTGACCACAGCAAGGCCAGCAAGACCTATTCACTTCCGGTGACAGCCAGTTGGGAAATCAGCCTGTTCGGTGGCTTGTTGAATGCCAAACGAGGTGCAGAGGTTGCCGTCAAGCAAGCCAAAGCCTACAAACAAGCAGTACAGACACAGATTATAGCCAACGTAGCTAATATGTACTATACGTTATTAATGCTCGACCGCCAACTGGAAATTACCAAAGAGACAGCCGACGTATTAAAACGTAACGCTGAAACGATGGAAGCGATGAAAGATGCTGCCATGTATAACATTAATTCGGCAGGCGTCGAACAGAGCAAGGCTGCCTACGCACAGGTGATGGCTTCCATTCCGGATATTGAACAAAGCATCCGCGAAGTAGAGAACTCACTGTCTACGCTTCTCGGCCAAGCTCCTCAGAGCATCAAGCGCGGTGTGATTGAAAAGCAAATCCTTCCATCAGAATTTTCTGTCGGAGTACCTTTGCAATTATTATCCAATCGTCCGGACGTGAAGGCTGCTGAAATGTCATTGGCTTCTTCTTATTATAACACGAACTCTGCACGTTCCGCTTTCTATCCGCAGATTACGCTGAGCGGTTCTGCCGGCTGGACAAACAGCGCAGGGTCTGCCATCATTAACCCAGGCAAGTTCTTAGCGACTGCCATCGGCTCGCTGACCCAACCGCTTTTCTATCACGGTGCCAACATCGCGAAGCTGAAAATGGCGAAAGCACAGGAAGAGCAGGCCAAACTTGCCTTCCAACAAACACTGTTGAATGCCGGAAGTGAGGTCAGCAATGCGCTAAGTTTATACCAAAAAAACAGTGAAAAGGTACAATCCCGCCAAATGCAGGTAGAATCTGCCAAAAAAGCTTCGGAAGATACAAAAGAATTGTTTAACTTAGGGACTTCAACCTACTTGGAAGTACTGTCTGCACAACAGTCTTACCTGAGCGCACAGATTTCTCAGGTTTCCGATTGCTTTGACCAGATGCAGGCCGTAGTAAGCCTTTACCAGGCTCTGGGTGGTGGAAGAGAAGAATAACTTTAAACATATACTATTATGATTAGTCCGTTAGCTTACGTAGACCCCGAAGCAAAATTAGGCAAGAATGTAACTGTCCTGCCGTTTGCCTACATCGAAAAGAATGTGGAAATCGGAGATGACTGTGTCATCATGTCTTATGCCAGTATCCTGCAAGGTACGAAAATGGGAAAAGGAAACAAGATACATCAGAATGCTGTCTTGGGAGCGGAACCGCAAGATTTCCACTATACGGGAGAAGAGAGCAGCCTGATTATCGGTGACAACAATGATATTCGTGAAAATGTAGTTATCAGCCGCGCTACCTTTGCCGGAAACGCTACTAAAATCGGAAACGGAAACTACCTGATGGATAAAGTGCATCTTTGCCATGACGTGCAAATCAGCAACAACTGTGTGGTAGGCATCGGCAGTACCATCGCAGGAGAATGTACGTTGGACGATTGCGTTATCCTGAGCGGCAATGTCACCCTGCATCAATATTGCCACATCGGCAGTTGGACGCTTGTACAAAGCGGATGCCGTATATCCAAGGATGTACCGCCGTATGTTATCATGTCCGGCAATCCGGTAGCATATCACGGAGTGAACGCCGTAGTCCTGTCACAACATCGCAACACGTCGGAAAGAATCCTACGCCACATCGCCAATGCTTACCGTTTGATTTATCAAGGTAACTTCAGCGTTCAGGATGCTGTACAGAAGATTATCGACCAGGTGCCGATGAGCGAAGAAATCGAAACAATCGTAAACTTCGTGAAGGGCTCGGAAAGAGGTATCGTGAAATAAACAAAGTTACTTTCTATAAGAGTAAGGGTGATGTTAAAGAAAAACGTCACCCTTCTTTTTTGCAGATGGATGACGCGTTATCGTTTATGTCCGGAGGATTATTTATATTCCAGCCCGAAGTCTTATGACTATTCAAATTCCAGTGTACCGAAAAAGTCGGGACGGTGAAAGTCCGGCTGCTCAATCTCTATCGGATTCCACGAAAGGAAATGAGGAGTCTTCAACTCATCACCACATTTGTAGAAATTAGCTTTTATCTCCTTTCCATCGAGTGATTCGATCTGATGCTTAAAGAATACAGCATACGGGATAATCAGGGCGACTTCCCAATTTGTCTCTTCAACGCGTTCCTCAAAAGGCACATTACCCAGGCTTGACCAGCGTTGCACAAGAGCTGTCACGTCTTTCGGAGCGTGCTCACGACCATTGCGAGCAGGTCCGGCACCAATCAGAATCGTTCCGATGCAGTTGCACTCTATATTATAATAGATTCCGTCGCCGGCCGGTACAGAAAAGAACTCCACACAGGAGTCTGTCCACACAGAACCGTTATCTTCGCCATATCGGGCACGTACGCTCTCTTCTTTCACTTTAAAATGTAATAAAATAGAGTCCTGCGTGTGAGCAATGCGAAAATTTACTTTGGGTTTGTAAGGATATCCAGCCCAGTTGACACACTGAATAGGCTGAAAATCTATTTTTTCTTCATCGAACAATTTAGGAAGCGAGCAAGCTTCCACGTTAGCCGCACTAATTTTCTTTACTTTCATATTTCTTTCGTTTGAATGATACAAATATAGTTACTTTCTTCTAATAAGGTTCATAGAAATGAAATAAAAACGATATATTTGCCAATAGTAATACCTTAAAAGAACGAATTAGTGAGAAAAATAATCCTTTTATTTCTGCTATTTTTAAGCGTAACCGCTGTCCACACACAAGGTCAAAACATTACTTTCAGTCATTTGACCACGGATGACGGACTTTCACAATTCTCTGTCAACAGCTTGTATATCGACGAACGGGGAATTATATGGATTGGCACACGCGAGGGACTAAACCGGTATAACGGTAACGATATTAAAAGTTTTAAACTCAACAAGAACGACCCGAACAGCCTGTTCAGCAATACAGTGCTACGCATCACCGGAAACAAGAACGGGAAAGTATACCTGCTCTGTACCGACGGTGTGGCGGAGTTCGATTTGACTACCCAGCGATTCAAAACATTGCTTCAGGGCAATGTGGATGCTATCTACTACAATGAGAAGTTGTATATCGGCAAGAGAGAGGAAGTATTTGTGTACAACGAGAACACTGGCAACTTCGATCTTTTCTACCACCTTGCGGGAAAAGACATTACTTTATCCTGCCTTCATTTAGATGAAAAGAAAAATCTCTGGATGGGAACCACCAGCAATGGCGTTTACTGCCTTTCGGAGAATAAAGCGATTTCACAGCCTGTCACGAAAGGGAATATCACCAGTATTTATGAGGATTCTTCAAAAGAATTATGGATCGGTAGCTGGGAAGAAGGACTCTACCATATCAAAACAAACGGTTTCATCGAGAATATCCGCCATGAACCGGGAAAGGCGAACAGTCTCTGTTCCAACTTCGTCAGAAGCTTTTGTGAAGACAACTTAGGCAATCTGTGGATAGGCACGTTCCACGGACTGAACCGCTACGAGAAAAGTACAGGCAATTTCCAACTCTATATGGCCGATGCCAGTAAGCCGGACGGACTCACCCACTCTTCTATCTGGTGTATTGTCAAGGACGGGCAAGGCACGCTTTGGCTGGGCACTTATTTCGGCGGAGTGAACTACTTCAATCCTGAGTATGAAATCTATACCCGCTATAAAGTGAGCGACACCGAAAAAGAAGGTCTGAGCAGTCCCATCGTCGGAAGAATGACGGAAGACAAAGATGGAAATCTATGGATTTGTACTGAAGGAGGCGGTGTAAATGTGTACAACCGCAAAGACAACACGTATCGCTGGTATCGCCACGAGGAAGGGAAAAACAGTATTTCGCACAACAACGTGAAGGCTATCTATTATGACCGGACTAATGACATCATGTGGATTGGCACGCATCTTGGCGGATTGAATAAACTCGACTTGCGGACGAACCGTTTCACTGTCTACCGGATGAAAGCGGGCGACCCTGCTTCGTTGCCATCGGATATCGTGCGTGACATTGTACCATATGAGGACAAACTGGTTATTGCCACACAAAACGGTGTCGCCCTGTTCGACCCGGCAACAGGCACTTGCCGGCAACTCTTCAAGGAAAACAAAGCGGGAAGGGACATCGGCATGGTAGCAAGCCTCTGTTTCGACAAGGACGGTACTTTATGGATTGCAGCTACCGGAGAAGGGGTTTATTCCTATCGCTTCGATACTAATACGCTCACCAATTACGCGCATAACCCGGCTGTCCCGAATAGCCTCAGCAACAACAATATCAACAGTATCATGCAGGACAGCAACGGGAACTTATGGTTCTCGACTTCCGGCAGCGGACTGGACCGTTATCGCAAAGAGAGCAATGATTTCGAAAACTTCGATGTGCAGAAAGATGGTTTATCCAGCGATTGTATTTACGAAGTATTCGAATCTTCTATTCAGAAAGGAGATTTATTACTGATTACTAATCAGGGATTCTCGCAGTTCGACTATCCACAAAAGAAATTCTATAATTACGGTACGGAAAACGGATTCCCGCTAACTGCCGTCAATGAGAACGCACTGTTCGTCACGCACGATGGGGAAGTATTCCTGGGTGGTATCCAGGGAATGATTTCTTTTTGGGAAAAGAAATTGCATTTTACCCCGAAATCCTATAATATCATTCTTTCGCGCCTGCTGGTCAACGGAAAGGAAGTAATCCCCGGAGATGAAACTGGAATTCTGAATCAGTCTATCTGCCATACACCAGAGATTAGCCTGAAAGCGAACCAGTCAATGTTTACCATCGAATATGCCACTTCCAACTTCATCCCTGCCAACAGGGATGAGATTCTCTATCGCCTGGAGGGTTTCTCCAACGAATGGAACCATACGTACCGGCAACAGACACTCATCACCTATACGAACTTGAATCCGGGAAAATACGTGCTGGTTGTCAAGTCCCAACGGGGCGATATCGGAGAAGCCCGGCTGCTGATTAATGTACTGCCACCCTGGTATGAGACATGGTGGGCTTACCTGATTTATACCATTGTCACCATCAGCCTGTTATGGTATCTTATCCAAAACTATAACTCACGAATCAAGCTCCGTGAGTCTTTGAAATATGAAAAGAAGCATATCGAGGATTTGGAAGCCTTGAACCAGTCGAAACTGCGCTTCTTTACAAACATCTCGCATGAGTTCCGCACGCCGCTAACGCTTATCGTAGGGCAGGTGGAGACTTTGCTGCAAGTACAGACGTTCACTCCTAATATATATAATAAGGTATTAGGAATCTACAAGAACAGTCTCCAGTTGAGGGAACTGATTACAGAACTGCTTGACTTCCGCAAACAGGAACAAGGACACATGAAGATTAAGGTAAGCAAGCACAATCTGGTGGACTTCCTGTATGAGAATTACCTGCTCTTCCTCGAATATGCCAGCAGCAAGCAGATTAATTTCAAGTTCAACAAGCAGAAAGATGACATTGAAGTATGGTATGACCAGAAGCAGATGCAGAAGGTTATCAATAACCTGTTATCTAACGCTTTGAAACACACGAAAGCGGAAGATGCTATTTCCATCAACGTCTCGCAGGAGCAAGACCATGCCATTATCGAAATAAAAGATACCGGTACAGGCATTGCTGCCGCAGAAATTGATAAAATCTTCGACCGGTTCTATCAGACCGAATTGCTGAACTCGCTGAATACCGGTGCCGGAACAGGTATCGGGCTGGCTCTGACAAAGGGTATCATCGAACTTCATCATGGTACTATCCGTGTGGAAAGTGAGCCGGGCAAGGGAAGCTGTTTCATTATCACTCTTAAACTAGGCAAACAACATTTTGCCGAAGAGCAGATAGCGCAAAGTGACACGGACACTACCATTCAGGAGACGGAAACTTTTGTGCCTTCAGCAGAAATATTACCGGAATCGGAATGGAAAGAGGAAGATTATAAGCGGATTGAAGATGCCAAGATGCTGATTGTGGAAGATAACGAGTCTATCAAGCAGATGCTGGTCGGCATTTTCGAAACATTCTATCAGGTCAGCACCGCTTCCGACGGAGAAGAGGCGTTGGAAATGATACAGAAAGATATGCCGAGCATTATTTTAAGTGATGTCGTGATGCCGCGTATGTCCGGCACGGAGCTGTGCAAACAGATTAAGACGGATTTCAATACTTGCCATATTCCGGTCGTGTTGCTAACAGCACGTACTGCCATTGAGCACAATATTGAAGGATTGAAAATCGGTGCGGACGATTATATCACCAAACCGTTTAATACCAATCTTCTGATTTCCCGTTGCAATAATCTAGTGAACTCCCGCCGGTTGCTACAAGAGAAATTCAGCAAACAGCCGCAAGCTTTCGCTCAAATGCTGGCTACCAACCCGATGGATAAAGAAATGCTGGACCGCGCCATGGCTATTATCGAACAACATCTGGATAATACGGATTTCAATGTCAATATCTTCGCCCGCGAAATGGGTATGGCACGCACGAATCTGTTTACCAAGTTAAAAGCAGTTACAGGACAGACGCCGAATGACTTTATCTTGAGCATACGTCTCAAGAAAGGAGCTGTTATGTTACGGAATAATCCGGAGCTGAATATCACGGAGATTTCCGACCGGATCGGATTCTCCTCTTCACGCTATTTCAGCAAATGTTTCAAGGAGATTTATCATGTCAGCCCGTTGGCCTACCGTAAGGGAGAGGAGAAAGAAGAAGGAGAAGAAGAAACGGACTAATCTCAATTATTATCTATCATCAGAAAAATCTGTATCGAATAAACACTGTTGTGCCAAAAGAAATGTTACCCTCTTGGCACAGCAGTGTACTATTTTGTACTTCACTTGTACGTTACTACTCATTCATATTTGTCCAACCGGTTATCTTTGTGCATCTAACATCATCCCCTAAAAAACAGCATTATGAGAAACGTTTCACGCCTACTTCCATTATTGCCCGGCATCGCTATGCTGACCGGATGCAACCACGCAACTCAAAAGAGCAATGGACAAAACGGTCAAAAGCCCAACATTATTTATATATTCGCAGACGACCTCGGTATCGGCGACCTGAGCTGTTACGGAGCAACTAAAGTAAGCACTCCTAACATTGACCGGTTGGCAGGACAGGGAGTGCAGTTCACCAATGCATACGCCACCTCAGCCACCAGCACCCCTTCCCGCTTCGGACTTTTGACCGGCATGTATCCCTGGAGACAGGAGAACACCGGCATTGCTCCCGGAAACTCGGAATTAATTATCGACACAGCTTGCGTCACAATGGCCGATATGTTGAAAGATGCCGGATATGCTACGGGTGCAGTCGGCAAATGGCATTTGGGACTTGGCCCGAAAGGCGGCACTGACTTCAACAGCCAAATCAGCCCGAACGCACAAAGCATCGGCTTCGACTATGAATTTATCATCCCTGCAACCGTAGACCGTGTTCCTTGTGTTTTTGTAGAAAACGGACGTGTAGTAGGTCTTGACCCTAACGACCCTATCACCGTAAGCTACGACCATAAGGTAGGCGACTGGCCCACAGGAGAGGAAAATCCGGAACTTGTGACACTGAAACCCAGCCAGGGACATAATAACACCATTATCAACGGTATCCCACGTATCGGCTGGATGACCGGCGGGAAGTCCGCCCTCTGGAAGGATGAGGATATTGCCGACATCATCACCGATAAAGCAAAGAATTTCATTGCTTCCCATCAGGAAGATCCTTTCTTTTTATATATGGGTACACAAGACGTACATGTCCCCCGTATCCCCCACCCGCGCTTCGCCGGAAAGAGCGGACTCGGAACCCGTGGCGACGTAATCCTGCAACTGGACTGGACCATCGGAGAAATCATGCACACGCTGGACAGCCTCAACATCGCCGACAACACGATCCTTATCTTTACCAGCGACAACGGTCCTGTTATTGACGACGGCTACCAAGACCATGCCTACGAACTGCTCAACGGACATACCCCGATGGGAATCTACCGTGGCGGCAAGTACAGTGCTTACGAAGCAGGCACACGCATTCCTTTCATCGTACGCTGGCCCGCCAAAGTGAAACCGAACAAGCAACAGGCTCTTTTCTCTCAAATTGACGTATACGCATCGCTTGCCTCTCTCTTGAACCAACCTCTGCACAAAGGAGCGGCACCCGACAGCCAGGAACACCTGAACGTGCTTTTAGGCAAAAGCAATACAGACCGTGACCATATCGTCCAACAGAACTTGAACAATACGCTCGCCATCGTGAAAGGTCAATGGAAGTACATCGAACCAAGCGACAAACCTGCTATCGAGTTCTGGACGAAAATGGAGCTGGGCAACGACAAACAACCGCAACTCTACGATTTATCATCCGATCCATCGGAGAAAACGAACGTAGCCGCACAGCATACTGATATCGTAAAAGAGCTGTCTGCATTACTGGAAACCGTAAAAGAGAAATAAAAATATGAGAACAGAAGAATTGTATGATTTTGCACCATTCTTGAATAATTCTATCCATATGAGATATTTCAATCAACCTATATTTGCAACCGTAGATTCAATAAAATCACTTAATTTTTAATATATGGAAAAACATTTATCCACTCAAACTGGAAAAAGGATTCTCTCCTCACTCGGATTGATCTTATTTTCTGTTTCTTTTGTACTTGCACAGGTACTTGTAAAAGGTACGGTGAAGGATAATTTAGGAGAAGGAGTGCCGGGCGCCAGCGTTCAGGTAAAAGGTACTTCACAAGGAACTATTACCGACCTTGACGGAAAATTTGCATTTAATGTGGCTAATAAGAATGCGACATTAGTCATTTCTTTCATCGGTTATGTTACTGTTGAACAGAAAGTAGATACACAGAAGCCAATGGTTATCACTTTAAAGGAAGATACCAAAACATTGGATGAAGTGGTAGTTGTAGGTTATCAGGAAGTGCGCAAACGAGATCTGACAGGTTCTGTAGCCAAAGCCAACATGAATGATGTCCTCACTGCCCCGGTTGCCTCATTCGACCAGGCCTTGGGAGGACGTATTGCCGGTGTAAATGTCACATCCGGTGAAGGTATGCCCGGTGGTACAATGAACATAGTCATCCGTGGCAACAACTCATTAACACAGGAAAACTCACCTTTATTCGTAATCGACGGCTTCCCGGTGGAAGACACTTCCGCTTCCAGTACTCTGAATCCTTCGGACATCGAATCTATTGATTTTCTGAAAGATGCTTCAGCTACAGCAATCTACGGAGCACGCGGTGCCAACGGAGTCGTAATTGTGACTACCAAAAAAGGAAAAGTGGGACGGGCACAATTGACATATGACGGTAGTTTCGGTGTGCAGCACATCACTCGCACTATTCCAATGATGGATGCTTATGAGTTTGTCAAATTACAAAATGAAATGTATCCGACAGTGGTTGCCGGTTCTTATCTTATGAATTATGAAGGTAAACAATGGACATTGGAAGATTACCGGAATATTGACCAATACAACTGGCAAGATGAAATTTTCCAAACCGCTTGGCAGCAAAGTCACACTCTACGACTGACAGGTGGTACGGAAGGAGTACGCTATAATGCTTCCCTATCTTACTACGACCAAGATGGTACATTATTGGAAACCGGATATAAACGTATGCAGGGACGTATGAACACAGTAGTACGCCGTGGCAAATTGAACATGAGCCTGACAACCAATTATTCACGTTCCATCCAGACAGGGAGCACCCCTTCCGCAACATCTTACAGTGGTATGAACAACTTGTTCTACAGTGTTTGGGGATATCGTCCCGTAACCTCTCCCGACACTCCATTAAGTTTTTTGATGGATAGCGCAACAGATAATGCAGTAGACTCAAGTAACGACTATCGTTTCAATCCTATTCTTTCACTCAAAAACGAATATCGGAAGAATTATATCAATAATCTTCAAATGAACGGTTTTGCCGAATATGAAGTCATCAAGGGGCTGAAAGTCAAAGTCTCTGCCGGATACACTTATGATGCCCGTAAAAATGACCAGTTCAACAATTCAAAGACCCGTTATGGCGGCCCGACCTCTACCGACAAGGTGAATGCACAAGTGACCCGTTCAGAACGCTTAACTTGGTTGAACGAAAACACAGTGACTTACCAGACCAACATCAAGAAGAAACATTTTATCAATGCTTTGGCTGGTATCACCTTCCAAAACTCAGATTATGAAGCTTATGCTTTCCGCACCACCCATATTCCCAACGAATCACTCGGTATGGCAGGAATGAGCGAAGGACAAGCAAGTACAAGCAGTTCCGCCAAATCATCATGGTCGATGCTTTCTTATTTGGGACGCATTAACTACAATTATCAATCCAAATATTATGCGACTGCTTCGTTCCGTGTAGACGGTTCTTCTAAATTCAACAAGGATAACAGATACGGATACTTTCCTTCTGCATCATTGGCCTGGACTTTCACTGAAGAAAAATTCATGAAACCAATCAAAAACATCTTATCAAATGGAAAGTTGCGCTTAAGTTGGGGACTCACGGGAAATAACCGCATTGGTGAATATGACTATTATCAACTACTATCCGTTCTAAAATCCAGAGTCGGTTCTTATAGCCCTACCAATTCAATACCCAGCGGTGTATATCCATTTGAAAACGATGCGACCAATGCCGGAACTGTTCCTGTTTCGTTGCAAAACAAAAATCTGAAATGGGAAACGACCGAACAATGGAACTTAGGACTCGACCTCTCATTCTTTAACGAAAGAATCGGTGTTACGATGGATATTTATCGAAAAAACACACGCGACTTATTACTTGCCGCCCAACTTCCTTACTCTTCCGGCTTCTATAATGCCACGAAGAATATCGGAAAAGTACGTAATGACGGTTTGGAACTCAGTTTGAACACATTAAATATCAAGACACGTGATTTCCAATGGTCATCCAATTTCAACATCTCTTTCAATAAGAATAAGGTACTGGCATTGTCCGAAAACCAAACAGCATTGATGACTGCCGTACAATTCGACCAGAACTACAACGGGCAATCCAGTTATATTGCCAAAATTGGTTTACCGATGGGACTTATGTACGGTTACGTTTACGAAGGCACATATAAATACGATGATTTCAACAAATCAGGAAATTCATACAGTCTGAAGTCCAGTGTCCCCCATTTCTCGACTGAGAATAACACACAACCGGGTATGCCGAAATATGCCGACCTGAACGGTGACGGTGTAATAGATTCTAATGACCGTACCATTATAGGACGCGGGCTTCCAATACATACAGGAGGATTGACCAATGACTTTACTTATAAAGGAATTGATTTGAGCATCTTCTTCCAATGGTCATATGGAAATGACATCATGAACGCCAACCGCCTGTTCTTTGAAAGTTCCAACAACCGTTCACGCGAATTGAACCAATACGCCAGCTACGCCAACCGTTGGACAGCAGACAATCCGACCAGTGACATTCCTGCCGCAACGAATTCTTCTTCCAACCGTGTTATTTCTTCACGCATCATTGAAGACGGTTCATTCTTGCGTCTGAAAAATGTAACGATAGGATACACCTTCCCCAGCCAAATGACGAAAAAATGGAAAATAGATAAAGCACGTATCTACGTTGCCGCACAGAATCTCTGGACATGGACAGGCTATTCCGGCTACGATCCCGAAGTATCTGTTCGTAACAGCGCCTTGACACCGGGATTGGATTATTCATCTTATCCGAGAGCTTATTCCGTCAGCTTCGGTGTCAGTTTAGGATTCTAAACTTATATGTTATCATTCAACATTTAAAATTCATCACATGAAAATACTAAGAATATCAATCATAGTTTTACTCGCAAGTCTCCTTACTGTATCTTGCGACTTTTTGGATAAAGAACCGACCGAGCTGACTTTGGATGATTATTTCAAAACTCCCGAGGAAGCCTCCTCTTTCTTGACAGGTACTTATGCTATTCTTTCCCAACCAACCTTTTATGGCGGTGATTATATGTATCTTGTTGCAGGAGATGATTTGTCTCATTACGGCGGTAGCGGACGTGGCCCCGCCTCCACCGGTCTGATTTGTAATAACGCCACTACCAGTGATAACGCAGTCACCAACTTCTGGTATTTACTTTATGCCGGTGTCAATCGCGCAAATATCTTTTTAGAGAATATTGGCAAAGTAGAAGGTTTTTCTACGGGCGTGAAAGAACAATACATTGCCGAAGCCCGTTTTCTTCGCGCTTTCTATTATTTCAATCTTGTAGAGTGCTGGGGCGACGTACCATTTAAAACAGCTTCTACCCAAGATGTGAAGAACCTTGATGCACCGCGGACAGACAAGCAGGAAATCTATGATTTCATTATTAATGAAATGGCAGACGCTGCTGAGAATGGACTGAAATCAGCTGCCGAACTATCCTATTTACCCGGACGTATCTCAAAATCTACTGCATGGGGAATATTGGCACGTGTTTATCTCTTCCGTGCCGGAGAACATTTCCGTGAAAACCGTGCTGCCAATCAGGCAGAAGCCAAAGATTATTTTGAAAAAGCCAGTTTCTATGCTCAGAAAGTGACAGCGGAAGGACACGGATTAGCAAATAACTACTGGGATTTCTTCATAGACTTATGCTCCAACCAGTATAATACGACCGCCAATGAAAGTATCTGGGAAATTGAATTTGCCGGTAACAATACATCTGACACACAAGCGGAAGGCCGTATAGGTAATCTTATCGGTCTAGCCGGTCCCGACCTTTCATCTAAAAGCAGTATAAAAGGAAAGGCTGATCCAGGATATTCGTATGCTTTTATTTACAGTACCCCAAAATTGTATAATCTGTATGCAAAGAACGGAGACATCAACCGTTTCAACTGGAGCATCACTCCTTTTGAATATAAGGAATCAGGCGGAAAGAATACCGGAGTGACGCATCGTGAATTTGAAATGGGAAAACTAGCGCAAGTAATGACGCAATATGGTCCGAAATCTTACCAATACAATGGTGATATTGAAAAAAACAAGGAGACTACCAATTATAGCCGTATGTGTGGAAAATATCGCCGCGAATACGAAGCTGATAAAAAAGACAAGAACTTTACATCCATCAACTTCCCTGTATTGCGTTATGCAGATGTACTATTGATGATTGCAGAAGCGGAAAATGAAGCAAATAATGGGCCGACAGACCTTGCATATACTTGTATCAATGATGTCAGAGATCGTGCAGGACTGGATGACCTACCGAAGAATATGTCGCAGACGGAATTCCGTCAAGCAGTAAAAGACGAACGGGGTATGGAATTATGCTTCGAATATACCCGGCGTTTTGACCTTATCCGTTGGGGAGAGTTTGTCAAGAACATGCAAGAATTGGTACCGGCCGCACAATCCGGAGAAAACTGGAACTTAGGACCAACTAACGTATATACCTATTTCCAAGTATCCTCAACGTACAACTATTTCCCCATTCCGGATGCTGAAATGAGTACCAACAAGTACATTACACAAAACAATCCGAATTGGTAAACAAAGTATTCATCAGTAAAAAACAACAGATTATGAAAGCATATAAACTCATAGCCATCTGTGCAATAAGCCTCTTTTTCGGGGCATGTAATGACGGACTGGACGAAGATGTCGCATTGGACGTGACTGTAAATACCAATGAAAATGTGAGCTTCGACGGACATATCATCACTGTAAAGAAAGGAACTCCTGTCAACTTCAACATTGCCGGTGATCCGGACTTCCTTACATTCTTCAGCGGAGAAGAGGGATATAAATATCAATATAGAGAACGTCAAACCATTGATCCGTCACAAATCAAATCATCATCGCTAACCATCACGTTATACTACGAATATGGGACAACTGATATGGTGGACAGCAGAATTTATATATCCGATGAGTTCACCGGATTATATAAAGACAATTTCGTGGCGGACTCCTTGTTAGTGGAACAATATGAGAATGATGGTATCTGGCAATCAATGATCCCCAACGAGGAACTAGGTTATGCCTTTCCGACGAAAACAGGTCAGGCTGCATCACAAACTTATACATTCGACATGACGCAATACCTCAATAAAAGAGTTACAATTGCCATACGTTATAAAGGAGTGAAAAACACAGCGGTTCAATCACGTCTGTATTTCACCCAGATGCATCTCACCAATGAACTGAACAATGGTTCCAGCCTGAAGTTCGGTGCAAGTTCTTTCGGACTGACACCAGTAAACATGAAAAACAGATGTAACCTGCCCGACCAGGCGACGATGACTACCGACCGTGAATATGGTACGGTAAGCGGAGGAACTTCAGGAATCTGGAATTTGCAGGGTATCGGAACCGAAACATTCTACTTGCACTCATCGTCTGCAGGAAATCCTCTGAAATATAGCTGGCTCGTATCCGACCCTCTTACTATCAACTCATGCGAACCGGATCAGGGAACTAAAGTGAAAGACATCACCCAAAGCCTTGACTCTTATACGTATACCTATGACAAGGTTGGTATCTATAATGCAACTTTCCTTGCACGGAATGCCAATATTGACCATTCATCAACGACTACCTATAATTTCGTAGTCAACGTAGTGGAATAATTTAATAACAACAATAAGAAAACAATTAATACATATATCTATGAATTACTTTAAATCATTCTTGTTAACCGCATTTGCACTGTTCACATTGGCAGCTTGCAATACAGACGATTTGAGAGACGATGTTGACAATCTGAAAGGTCGCGTGGAGTCTCTGGAAGCACAAATTAATTTGTTGAATGATAATATGACCGCAATCAAACGACTACTTGAAGGCGGACAGACTATTACAGAAATTACCCAGAAAAACGGTACCTATACATTAAAATTGAGCGGTGGAGAAACTGTAACATTGACACAAGGTTCTGCAGGAGAAATAAAATATCCGGAAATCAGCGTCAATGATGAAGGCCAATGGGTAGTAAACGGCGAAGTACTGACCCAAAACGGTGTACCCGTACAAGCCGTCGGAACTCCCGGCAATGATGGTATAACTCCCAAATTCCAACTGACGGATGATGGCAGCTACTGGCAGGTAAGTTATGACAACGGAACTAGTTGGCAGGATGTTCTTGATGAAAGTGGCAACAAAGTGTCTGCTGTAAACAATGGCTCTTCCGGTGGAGGTAGCACCGATACATTCTTCGAATCAGCAGGCATCGATGAAAGCGGAGATTTCTTCGTTATCCAACTGAAAGGACAAACTGAAAGTATTTCCATACCTATCGTTAAAGATTTGTTGTGCGAAATCATGGAGCCTGCCGAAGGGATGAATAAAGGATATTGGGAAATTGGTGCTGGTGAAATAGTCTCTACAACTGTAAAAGTAAAGGGAGATAATGTAATAGTAACTGCTCCGGCAGGGTGGTTGGCAACTATTAGTGAAGCGAATGAAAACAACGAAGCGACACTGACTATTACTGCCCCGACAAAGGCGACTACCCTGAATACACGTGCCACAGCAGACAATAGCAGTGATGTCACTGTACAAGTAAATAAAGGGGCCAACTGGGCAGTAGATAAGATTCAAGTGAAATTGAGTATTATAAGAGACTATTACACATTATTCGAAGAAGGAGAGGATATCAATATTGGTGGAATCACCATAAATAAGAATACCTACCAAGATGCCAATATAGCAGTTTTAGATGGAACAGAGCCTGTTTTAGACAGCTATTTCAGCACTACCATGTCTAAACCTGTAATCTTGTTTTTAAGTGGGAACCAAGAATTTACTGTTACTGGAACAAAAGCTATCAGTAATGATCTCATAATAATGGCAAGATATGAAAACGAAAAACCGACTTTCAAAAATACAGCGGCAAATGGTACATTAAGACCAAGAAAAGGAAGTGTATATTTACTCAACCTGCACATAGCCATGGAAGGAAACACAACTTCTGCCGGCTTCATTACCAACAACGACTTGACCATAGAAAATAATTGCACCAACCTAGTCATAGACAATTGTTATTTTAGTGGTGTACAAAAACCATTATATTATGATAATAAAACCGCTAATATATATGGTATTAATAATATAAGCCTTCAAAATAATAAAATCCAATTAACGGCTGCTACAGTATTACTCCAGTTAGGAACTGCCACCAACTTAGCCAGCTACAAGAATTTTGATTTTATAAATAATCTTATGTATTCTGCAAATGCAGTCAATGGGCAAATGATGAATTGTACTACTGCAACAGATGCTAAAGGAGAAATAGTTGGTAATATCAGCAACAATACAATTATTAATATAATAGGTGCCAATGTTTACTTTAGATATCAAACAGGAACATCTTTAAATATGAATAAGAACATTTTCTACATGGCAGATGCAGGAAAAACATCTTATCTATATAGCTTCTTGTATGAGAATCCCCAAGTTCCGTCTATTGATGTGACAGATAATATTGTCTATAGCCCTGGAGACAGTAAATGGTCATATTATCACTCCAATTCTAAAGTAAAAATAATTCCTGATGGTGAGAAAAACCAAATGACATTACACGAAAATTCACCTATTACCTCCTTTGATTATGCCAATGGTGTATTCACTCTTACTGATGAAATGATGACAGGAGGATATGGAGCATCCATTAATTAATACCTACTGATATATGAAAAAAGTAATACTATCAATATGTACAATTCTTTTCGTCGCACTTTACTCGTGCGACGAACGGGATGACTTGCGCTCCGACATTGACAATCTGAAAGAACGGGTTGCCAATCTGGAAGCAAGTATAGAACAGATGAATACGGACATCAACAACTACCAACAGATGGTAGCAGGAGTAATTCTGGTTATGGGATACAATCAAGATGAATTAGGGAATTACACCGTAGAACTCAGTAACGGAGAAACTGTAAATATTTATAGTGGAAAGGCGGATATGAACGACATGCCCCTATTCAGCATTAATGCATCAGGAAACTGGGCGTATACCATCAATGGTGTAACTACAGAACTACTTTTCAACAATCAACCGGTCAACGCTATTCCCGAAACCGGTGCTGTTGGAATTACTCCGAAAATGAAAGTGGATGCAAATGGTTTTTGGCTAATTTCACTGGACAATGGCTCAACTTGGAGCAAATTAGGAAACAATCAAATAGCTGATGGAACACAAGCCACCTCAAGTGCCAGCTCTGTTTTCAGTAACGTAGTAGTCAACGAAGCTACCGGCGAGATCACATTTACTATACGCGCAGACAACAGCGAAGTTACAATACCCATCTACGGGCAAGATTTCTATCTGAACATTCAATTTGAAGGGGCAGCCACTTTCGGCCTGAAACAGATACAGGAGTTTATTGTGCAACAAGCCAATGTAGAAACTGCCGTCATTGAGAACCAAACATGGGGAATCAAGTTGGAAGAAACAAAATTGACTGTCACCGCCCCTTCTACCAATCCTCGTGGAGAAGCATATGAAGACGTGATTTACATCAAAATATTCTCCAAAGAAGGTTATTGCCGAGTAGTTAAATTGCCGGTAAAATTACTAAATAGCCAAATTGATGCCAATGCAACCACCGCTTGGACAGAGTTCCTCAGCGGTGATGCCGAGAATGTATTGCTAGATTTCTCCTACGCAGGATATATGCGGGGAGAAACAGCTCCCCCCAATGTGGAAACATTAGTGGCGCAAGGATATAAAGTATATGACGTAACCGATCCTAAATATGGAGCAGTCCCCAATGACAACAAATCCGATCGGGAAGCTTTTTTAAAAGTGCTGGCAGATATTGCCGGCACTACTTATAACAAAGAGGATGACAACGGTACCATCCGTTTTCTGAAAGAACATGCCAAAGCTATTATCTACTTTCCGGAAGGTCGTTTCATTTTGCAAGATGAAAGTTCCAAAAATAAGACTATTGATATGACTATGGGCGACATTGTACTGAAAGGAGCCGGAAGAGACAGAACTATCATTGAGATGACCGCGGCGAACAACTCTGCAAGTGAAAGTCAGATGTGGAACGCTCCTGTCATGATGGAATTTAAACATTACAGCACTTTGAGTTACATTACTGATATCAATATGGATGCTTCGATTGGTAGCAAAACCGTCTCCGTAACTTCCACTAGTGGATTAAAGGCAAATGATTGGATATGCCTTACAATGGCAAATACTGATGACGATGTCATCAATGCAGAACTGGCTCCGTACAAATACACAGACATCAATGTAAACAATGGAGGTGTACTTGATATCAAAAAGAACGGTGTACAAATATATGAATACCATCAAATAGAAAAAATCAGTGGCAGTTCAGTCACTTTCAAAGAGCCCATCATGCATGCCATCAACAAGGAATGGGGCTGGAAAATTAACAAATACCCTCACTATGAGAACGTGGGCGTGGAAGACCTCACATTCAAAGGAGATGCAGTGGAACAATTTGTCCATCATAAAAACTCTATCCACGACGGTGGCTTCAAACCCATTGACTTTGTCCGCCTGACAAACTCATGGATACGCCGCGTCAACTTCGAGAGTGTCAGCGAAGCCATGTCCATCACCAATTCAGCCAACTGCTCAGCCTACGACATCAAAATTGGCGGTAAACGCGGTCATTCTGCCATCCGTTCACAAGCATCTTCTCGCATTTTCATCGGGAAAGTAATTGAAAACAGTGACGGCTATACCCTCAATAAAGGCGAAGGCGATGGAACATTGGGTACGTACCAGACTAATGTAGGACAATATCATGCCTGCGGTGTCTCTAAGCAGAGTATGGGAGCTGTAATCTGGAATGTAAGATGGGGAGATGATTCCTGTTTTGAATCGCATGCTACCCAACCTCGCGCTACACTGATAGACTGCTGTTCCGGTGGATTCATGCATTGGCGTCAAGGGGGAGACTCCGCCCAAATGCCTAACCACATGGAAAATTTAACCATTTGGAACTTCAACGCCACCAAAGTACAGACAGACGCTGACATTGATACCGGAGGCAACTTCTCTTGGTGGGATACAAAAGGCTATTGGTGGAAATTCATGCCACCTATTGTAGTAGGTTTCCACGGGGCATCCCTCAATTTCAATGAAGACCAAATGAAACGTTTGGAAAATAACAGGAGTACCGTAGAACCCTATTCATTATACGAAGCACAGTTACGCCACCGCTTAGGATACGTACCAGGATGGCTAAATGCATTAAAGTAAATTTATTCGCACACAATTTTTCTAACCATTATAAAACGTATATGAAAATCAGACTTTAATCAATTTAACACCTGAAAGAGAGGGGCCGTGAGGTTCCTCTCTTTTACTTTTTCCGTATCTTTGCAACAAAATTAAATGTCATGCAAGAAACTCTGCCTATCCATTTCGCTCCGTTACAAGGTTATACCGAAGTATTTTACCGCAATGCACATGCCGCCTGTTTCGGCGGTGTAGACACTTATTACACCCCATTCGTCCGAATCGAGAAAGGCGATTTCCGCCGTAGAGACGTCCGGGGCATAGAACCGGAAAACAATCATGTATCCCATTTAGTTCCTCAATTGATAGCTCCGACAATGGAGAAGGCAGAAACGATTCTCTCTCTTTTCATCGAGAAAGGATATGAAGAAGCGGATATAAACTTGGGCTGTCCTTTCCCCCTTTTAGCAAAGCGCCACAACGGTTCCGGCATCCTGCCTTATCCCGAAGAAGTGGAAGCACTGCTCAGCTTGGTTCGGAAGTATCCGCAAATCAGTTTTTCCATAAAAATGAGATTGGGATGGGAAAATCCGGATGAATGTCTCAAGCTGGCTCCTATTATTAATGATTTGCCATTGCGGCAAGTCACGATGCATCCCCGTTTAGGAAAACAGCAATATAAAGGTGAAGTAGACCTCAAAGGGTTCGCTGATTTTCAAGATGCGTGCAGACATCCTATTATTTATAACGGAGACATTAACAATCTGGAAGATATTCAACAAATTCAGGATAGATTTCCCTCATTAGCCGGGATTATGATAGGACGTGGGCTACTCGCCAATCCGGCACTGGCATTAGAGCATAGACACGGGCGTGTTCTTGGCTTCGATGAAATGGTACAAAAACTACAATCGATGCACAAAAGCATATACACGGCATACACAGAGCAGCTTGAAGGTGGAGACGGACAGCTTCTAAACAAGATGAAGACCTTTTGGGAATATTTATTGCCAAATGCAGAGAAGAAACTATTGAAAGCTATTCATAAAAGTACAAGTCTGAACAAATATAATCAGGCTGTCAGTGCCTTTTTTAATCAACGATAGGCTGATTACCCGTAATTTTATGTAATTTTGCGCCCGTTTATAAACAAGCACATGATGAAAAAATACATTCTATTATTTCTTTGCCTGATAACTGTTTCGGGCAGTTTTGCACAGATGAAGGATTTCAAGTTCAAATTCTACGGACAGATTCGTACAGACTTTTATTATAACAGTCGTGCTAATGAAGAAACTGTGGATGGGTTGTTTTATATGTATCCCAAAGATAAGGTACGCGACGAAGACGGGAATGACTTGAATTCAACGCCGAACAGTAATTTCTATACGTTATATTCGCGCCTGGGAGTAGACGTTGCCGGTCCTAAACTAGGAACTGCCAAGACGTCCGCCAAAGTGGAAGTGGATTTCCGCGGTACAGGTACTTCTTATTCGGTAGTCCGTCTCCGCCATGCTTATCTCAATTTGGATTGGGGCAAATCTGCTTTATTACTTGGTCAAACCTGGCATCCGTTGTTCGGAGATGTCTCACCGCAGATTCTTAATCTTTCCGTAGGGGCACCTTTCCAACCGTTCAGCCGTGCGCCGCAGATTCGTTACCGCTACACACATAAAAACTTCCAATTGACAGGAGCAGCGGTGTGGCAGTCGCAATATTTATCTCAAGGCATTGATCCGGAAAACCCTCTAAAGAGCAAGAAAAGTCAGGAGTACATAAAGAAAGGCTGTGTTCCCGAAGTTTATATCGGAGCAGATTATAAGAATGGAGGTTTACTGGCCGGTGCGGGTATTGAGATGCTGTCATTGAAGCCCCGCACAGAATCAATCGGAGAAAACGATAAGAAATATAAGGTAGACGAACGGATTACCACGCTTTCTTATGAAGCACACGTAAAATACACCAATAAGAATTGGTTTGTCGGTGCTAAAAGTGTGCTGGGCTCTAATCTCACACAGATTTCCGGTTTGGGCGGATTTGGAGTAAAGTCCGTCAATGAACGTACAGGAGAGCAGAAGTATACCCCGATACGTTTTTCCAGTTCCTGGCTGAACGTTGTTTACGGACAGAAATGGAAGCCGGGCGTGTTTGTCGGTTATGCTAAAAACTTGGGAACAAGCGATGAATTATATGCCCCGGATGGAAAAGCACAAGTATATGGTACGGGAACAAACCTCGACCAACTCGTCACTGCGGGAGCAGAACTAACTTACAATGTACCTCATTGGAAATTTGGCTTGGAATATACACTGAGCTCGGCATGGTATGGCAAAACGGATAAAACAGATGGAAAGATAATAGATACTCATGCCGTCTGTAATAACCGTATTGTAGCAGTAGCTATGTTTATGTTCTAATCTATACCTCTACATAGAGTTTTTTGCATATTACTATTGTCACTCGTCACTTCTGGCATCTAAACAGCACATTATCAACAAGTAAAAGTGACAATAGATAATGATAATAAGGTGCAATAGAATGAAGAAGAACATTCTATTGTCACCTTTACTTTATCCGCTTCCTTCCTAAAAGTTTCAACCCCATTTGAAACTATTTGTTTCTCGGTGTGAAACACTTCGTTTCACTACTTGAAACACTTCGTTTCTCGGTGTGGAACACTTTGTTTCATGGCTTGAAACAAAAAGAGCCAATACTTGAAACAACTTTTTAGTCCGGGACTTCACTTTTCGTTTCTATCAAATTCACTCTATTTCTGTAGTTCCACTTCAAAACTAGCTCCATCTTTGCAAGTAAAACGGAGTACCGTTTGCTTCTTATCAGACGAAAGGACTTTGCAGAAAGGAGTTTCTTCCACATTCCATCTACCTTTCAAGGTAACAGTGACTGGTATTTCACCACTTTCGTTATTAATCCATGGACGGGAATAAATACTGCGCTCTATCCGTTTTCCATCTTTATCAAAAACTTCGTCACTCGCTCCACGATACAATGCCAAATCAGGTTGGGCCACGGTAAGCAGCATTTTATCCTGAGATTCTTTCCGAATCATCACCAGGCAAGAAGTATCCGTGCGCTGTAATAATTCACCGGGAAGTACCGATTGAGGGGTTTCAAAAAGTACATAAGAGTAGATGCCATCAGTCAGCGACTGTACAATATGAGCATTACAATCCTGCTTCAAGACTTTATAAGCAGGTTTCTTACCGAATGTTTTCATTGCAGCCTCATTCGTCTGTGGTAGAACGGCATATTCATAACTTCCACCTTTTGGAGCTTTTCCATGATTCACGACTAATGAAACCCAATCTCCTTTCGTTTCCTTACCAGTATCCTGCATACGGGAATATTGTGGAAAAGCTTTCTCAAACTTAGCAGCAACAGGTACATAATATCCGGTTCCCAGATGATCGATCCATGTCTTGCCCTCACCTTGATAATTCTTCCAGTAATCATGCCCTGCCTTATCAATTACTGACAACTGGAATATGGTCGTTTCAGTAGGATATTCCGTATTGGTATTTTCAATATCCGAGCCCAAGCAAACAATCATTCCGCCGATGAAATGGTAGGATTTGCGTGCCCGGTGGGAACCGTTGTACTTATCATGCTCATGTAATTTCATACCGAAGTTGCCATTTTCTTTCCGTTGTGACAATCCTCCGGCAAAAGCCTCGTCGGAATAGAGCATTTCTTCCATGCCGGAGAAGGTATCTACATTCAAAACTTTAGCTTTCAACTGTTCTAGCGGAAGATGGATGGAAGTCACTCCCGGGATACGGTTCCAGTCGAAACCTTCCTGCTGCCACCCACTTGTGGCAGGAGTAACGCTCTGCCCCGGTGCCGCTGTCAGGATTTGCAGGCTGCCATGTGCCAGATAACGTCCGTAAAGATTGTGCCCCAAATAATGTTCCGACGCCCAAAGATAACGGGAATGCCCACGAGCCACTGCCGACCAATTGTTACGGCGCTGTACAGATACACAGCCATAGCCAAGCGCCAGATTCCCCTGCGGTTCGGGTTCAGGGCGAAAACCTTTTTCTACAAGCAGCTTCGCAACCTTCCGTTCCTGTGCGTTGGATACTTTTGGCATATATTCCGGTTCCTGCTCTTTGGAAGAAGTATCTGAAACAAGACGCAGATAAGCAGATGCCATCTCTTTATCGAACCCAAACCTTCCGTCGGAAGTTCCTGCCATAGCCATCATTGCATAGTGCATCGGCACTAATTTCCCCTTTCCATCGGGATGACGACCGGACATTGACAATGGGAAATTCAGCTTATTACAGTAGAAACGCATTGCAAATAATACATTTCTCACCGTTTCATGCGCCAGTTCCGAGATAGCAAATTCTGTCCGGCTGAAAAGATAAATCATATTAGTCGCCCCGTCCAAACCACCGACGGCATAAGCGGGATAGTGATTACGATGGTGGAAAACACCGCCATCTATCTTAAATGAGCCTGCCAATCCCGGAGCGGGACGGCAACCATAATCAATCCATCGGGAAAAAGACTTCAGGTATTGCAACTTTTCCGGCGTATCTTCCATCATCAGGATACTTGCGATGCGACCGGTGGTCTGTGTGTTAAATGAGTCCATATCAATGCCGTTACCTTCCGGTTTAGGATATACTTCATTCGCAATGGCATACCACTGCAATGTGCGTTCGGCTTCTTGCAACTTACCGGCTTCACGAAGTACGTCTTTCATCAGGAAGTACGCCAGATACAATCCGCGAACACTATACCCGTAATGATGGATATTTCCCCAACAACTACCATAAGCCACTCCCTGATCGGTTATGTGGTCATACATAGCCAGGAATTTTTGCTTCATTTCTTTCTGAAGCTCGGGTTTTGCAGTACTATTATTATACGCAACAGCAATCCGTTTCATCAAATCAAAGTAAGCACGCATTTCTATACCGAGTTTGGTTAACATATCCTTATCCCAGTCCGGTATAATCCGTTCATAGGCCTCAGAAGCACGTACCATATAAACAGGTACACCTGATACTTGACCGTTTTTATAAGTAATCTGATAGAAATCATATTTTTTGCGGATAGTCTCCACTTCTTTGTCCGAGAGCTTGCCTTTTGTATAATTCATATCACGGAAACGCTTCTCCAACAGTTGCATTTCTTTCTTTTGCTTGTCGCTGACAGGGGTCAATTCGATATCCGGCTTCAAAAGAGAGTGTTTATAGATAACCAGCCAATGGTTGTTTGTTCCGGGATTCACAAAAGGCACTTGCAAATCGGCAGTCTGTTGGCGGGAGTCTACTTTAGTTGCAGTAATCAAATGGTCGATGAAAAGGCTTCCTTTTGAATTTGGAGCAACAATGCGAAGTTCGTTCATACCTTCTTCCGGCGTACCTTGCATATCCCGTTCATAACAAACCCATGCGGCACGCCAACCACTGAAATTGATACCGAAAGGGAATGAAGTACATTTCTTCCCGTCTTTCAAGAATTCAAATTCAATAGTTGCATTTTGGGGTTCTTCATTATACACCCACACTATAAAAGCTGAAAGATACAGGTCTTTACCGGTCGGATCTTTCTTTTCAAACTTCAAGTCTTTTTTGAGTTCTAATATGCCACCTGGTTCAAAGTCCCATTTCATCGAATGTTTTCCGTCTTTATAATGTATATCGGAGACGGAAAGTTGGGAATGGACACTCGTAATGCAGCCCGGAATCTGGGGTTCTTCAAAAGAGAACAGTCGTTCGTCTGTTACTACTTGCGCATGAAGAAATGCGGAACATAAAAAGGATAATAGAGTCAGTACTCCGAGTCTGGTAAAAGATTGTTTCATCATAGGTATATTATCTGATTAGTTTTCTATATGCAAGTTTAGAATGTAGTCACTTTAAAACCGGTAAACAACACGTGATTCTGTAATAGACGTAAGCCGAAATGTCCGTCTCCCAAGCCATCCGTCACAGAATAACGGAAAAGCTCCTCGTCATTCACTGAATAAGTCGTTATTCCTTTTTTTACTTGAATCTGTATTTGATACCATTGATTGGGAGCAAGTAGATGCGGCGCGTCTGTATATTCATTCAACAGTGGTTTTACTTTATCGTCTGCCACTCCATAATACTCACCTCGGTAACGACGGAAACGGGTCGTAGAATTGTCATTTCCCCCGTATCCAACGTAGAAAAGGTTCAATGTATTGTAGTTTTTAAAGACACCATTCCGCCATTCGCTACGGGCAAAAAGGTTGTCTGGATGTTTAGGGTCATTGGCTGCCCAAAAGCAATTCAGGTCGCTCAGACGGTCGTACTTTCCGCCTTTCATTACCATACAGATACGGTAGTTTATCTCATAATCCCCTGTCAGACGTTGCTGATACCACAGTGTCAAGCCACCGGGAACAATCAGTTCCAATGTATCTGCACGCTCTATTATCCGCAAGGCATGAGATTCGTCTTCTGTTTTCCATTGCTTGGCAAAGGAGTTTTCGTGTTGCGCAAAGAGCATTGCACTATTCAAAAAGAAAAAAGTAATCAAGCTGTAGCTAATAAAAAATCGCTTCATCATTACGGTATTAGTTTAAAGATCGTTCTTCCGGATACAAAGAAACCCCTCTTTTCGAAAAAAGAGGGGTTCAAATTGTACAAAATATCTCAAATTACGTATTGACCGAGAGATTATATTACCAATATCTTACTGTTTTTTCGTCAGTAAACTTCTCATACCAGTTTTTATTAGTAGTACCTTTGCTATCTACCCAATCAGGAAATTCCTTGTACGCTTCTTTAAAAGGAACACTTTCATAAGCATGACGTGTACCAACCGGAACTTTAACACCCCAAGTAGAACCCTTCACATTAGAATACGGAATATTTGCATCCAAAGAACTATTGTTACGAACTTGTTCATCATAATCAGCTTTATAAGAAGAAGTCGGCGCATAGCCTTTCATATGCACTTCTTTATCTTTAGCACCGGGACTAGTAGTATCTTTTACCTTAATAAAGAAATTCTGTCTATTAGTATCAAGAATAAGACTTCTAAATGCTTCAAGCTGGGCATTTCTATCATCGCCCGTCAAGCCTTCCTTACCAATCAATCTAACTTCGGCACGCAACATCGGTAATCCTTCTTTCATACCATCAACTGTCACTTGGAACATATTGGTATTATCATCCTTTAAATCAACCAAACCATCCAATACAATCACTGTACCTTCAGCTTGTGCCTTATCCACAGACAAAGTAGCCACACGTTTCTTTGTAGCGTCTACACGCTTATCATCCCAGTTCCAGCCATCTTTTCTAATAAAAACCACATCCTCCGCAGAAAGTTCTTTTTTTACCAAATCCGTCATCATTCCTTGTCCGGCTTTCAAAACTAGACTTGCAGTAACTCGGTCAACAAATTTTTTATCCAAACCTTCCAAAACAACACCAAGTGCAGTCGGATATATACCACCTACCGCACGAACATCCAAAGTAAGCAACAATTCTTCTTTGCTTCCTTGAAGTGCCATCTGTTCAGCACTTTGGCATTCAGTTACTTTCAAATCATATTCGAAAACGACATCATTGTAGTCATCATCATACCATGAAGCCATTTCTGTAGGCCAGCCGTCTTCAAACATAACCACTCCTGTGTTATGATAGAAAAGATATCCAGCATCAGTTTCATCTGTCGGCTGTACTGCATCTTCAGGAAGCGCAAGCGTAACCGATGCCAAACGATTAGTTTCAAAATTGAAATCCTTGCCCAAATTATCTCCACTACGACTAACCGGAGATAAAGCAAATTCCTTCATAATTTCCGTTCCCGAAACTGTATTATATTTCATATACACTTTCTCGCAAGCAACAGGAACGTTCAGAGTAAGAGCACGAGTATCCTTTACAAGCACATCACCTGCAAGCAAACTCGCTTCTGAACCACTCTTATCTGAGTATACATTTACCAATGCCGAAGCATTAACCGGATCAACCGTACCCGAACCCCCATTTCCATTCTCCAACTCCGCGTCTGAGCACGAAGTAGCTACTAACATTGTCCCCATAAGGACATACATCAAATTTTTAATCTTCATCATTATTCCAAAGTTTAAATTATTGTTTGTTTCATTATTCCATGGAATCATACCGTTTGACTTGCATCGGCATGCCCCATTAGTTAACTAATCAAAAATATCTTTAACGTCTAATTACCTTTTCAGTCCCCTTATTTGTGTTTTCAATCCTTTTCATCGAATATAATCACAAAGTCTGAAATATCGTCCAAAAGCCCTGTTCATGAACAATGGCTAATATATACAAGTTATTTAGTATATTTGCATACAGCAGAACATACAATACAACAAATGTAAGGCATTTGTTTGAATTATACAAGTTTTTTAATAAATATCTCAAGGGAAATGGACCAGGTTTTATATGGCATAGATTTCATAGAATACTATTTCTATTGGATATACTATAAGTTTATAGGGTATCCTCTGATCATAAGAATATGCTCAATCGCTGTTATGTTCTGCATTATTGCGTACTTGTTCCTGATGTTCCATATCATATATGGTATATTCAAAAGACGGAAAGAAAAACGGAGATATAATAAAGCGTTCGATAAGTATTATGAAGAAATGAAGGCTATCTCATTAGATTCCAATGCATTAAACGAAGAAGAGATAGCGGACAGGTTAGCATACGATACGAAAAAACGCCCCAAGCCTGCCGAACTACGCATCATCACTCAGCTATTAACGGAAATTAAGAGTGTACATGAGGATGAAATCAATGAGGTCAACTACCAATCTATACAAACCGTATTCCAGATAACACGTTTTCTCGAACGTGAACTCCAGTTCGGGACTAAAAGAGCTAAGATACAAGCCCTGAAACTTATTCAGTCCATCAACGGATATGCTTCCGAAGCCGTACTAGTACGTTTCCTCTACCATCGCGAGATGGAGTTGAGAAATTCGGCACGTTATACTTATATGTGGTTAAGCCAGGGAGATCCGTTCCGTTTCTTCGACGAAGATATCAGCATGAAGTTAAGGCAATGGGATATGATGGAACTGCATGCCATCCTTGAACATCGTAAGAAGGTAGGTTATAATACCCCAAGTTTCATTAAATGGGTAAACACTTCGGCCGAGGAAAATGTTAAGATATTCTTTATTAATGAGATCAGACTATATAACGAAACAGAAAGTGCACCGATTTTAGCAAAACAAATCAACGCGCGCTCTACGGAAATACGGGGCGAAGCGATAAAAACTTTAGGAAAACTAAAATACAAGGAAATAGAACCCAAGTTGATTGAAATGTATCATGTACAACCGGAAGAAGTCAAGCGGCAAATCATCACAGCCATTGCAGACCTGAAAACGGACAAAGCCTTGGGATTTCTTTACAATGCTTACGATGAAGCAGACAATTGGGGAACGAAACGGGTAATACTGAAAGCCCTATATGACTATAGCGCCATGGGAAGAAAAACCTTCGATCAATTGGAGCGAAAAGCTGATTCTCACACTGCGATATTGTTCGCCCATACGAAGCATCCGTTAATCAACCAGTTAAATTAGAGAGCATGAAAGATATTATATTTACATTCTTCAATTATTTCGTATTCTTTTATACGAGTATGCTGGCGATAAGCTTTGTCACTTTCGCTTTCCTCTCTTTCATTTCGCTGAAACGGAGAAAAGATTATTATGTGGAAAGTTATATGCGGAAGACAATCAAAGAATCTCCTTACACACCCGGCATCTCGGTGATTGCTCCTGCCTACAATGAAGAAAAGACAATCATCGACAATATCAACTCCATGCTTGCGTTAGAATATCCGCTCTTCGAGGTAATCATTGTAAATGACGGCAGCACGGACAGCACTTTGGAGAAAATGATCGAGCATTATGAACTGGTAGAAGTGCCATATGCATATATCGAACGAATCAAGACCAAACCATTCAGAAGACTTTTGAAGTCGACGAATCCAAAATACAGCCAGCTCATCATCGTCGACAAAGAAAACGGTGGAACCAAGGCGGACGCATCCAATGCAGGTATCAACGTCTCTTCATATCCTTACTTTATCTGTACGGATGTGGATTGTATCCTGGAGAAATACGCTCTTTACCGTTGTATCTCACCGATTATCTCTTCGGACAAGCAAGTGATTGCAGTCAGCGGAACGATGCTGATGGCGAACGGATGTGTAGTGAAAGACGGGCAGATTGTTGACGTCAGGACTCCCCGTACCCCGATTCCGCTTTTCCAGAACTTGGAATATATGCGTTCATACCTGATTGGCAAGATGGGATGGTCTGCCATCAACGGCATGCCGAATGTATCCGGTGGATTCGGGCTTTTTGACCGTTCCGTAGCTATTGCGGCCGGTGGATACGATGCTCCGTCCTTTGCGGAAGACATGGATTTGATTACCCGCATGGTAGGATATATGTGCGACTTCTCGCGCCCTTACAAGATTGTGCAGATTCCGGATACCTGTTGCTGGACGGAAGGACCGCCTAACCTCGCGATGCTTTACCGTCAACGTACCCGCTGGGCACGCGGATTGATTCAGACGCTGAGTATCCATCATAAAATGATATTCAATAAGACCTATAAGCAGATGGGACTGCTCACGCTGCCCTATATGTTCATCTTTGAACTTCTGGCACCCATCATCGAGTTGACAGGTCTGATAGTATTCCTCTACCTGGCCTTCACGGGAGCGGTCAACTGGAATACGGCATGGATGATTTATCTGACAATCTACACGTTCTGCCAGTTCCTCTCCATTGTCGTTATCACCTACGATTATTATGTCGGGATGCTCTATAAGAGAGGGTATGAATACCTGTGGATTATCATTGCGTCGATATTGGAACCGATTTTCTATCACCCTATCATCACTTTCTGCTCTTTGAGAGGATACCTCAGTTATCTGACGAACAGAGACTTCAAGTGGAAGAAGATGGAACGGGCAGGATTCAAACAGAAAAAAGGAAGCGAAACCGGAACCGGCGGTGATGCAACGATGAAACCCGAACCGGCAACGATTTAAGTTAGAAAGATATAAATAACGAGATAGAATGAACAGAGAGTTTCTCCATAAGATTACCATATTAGGCTGTCTGCTTTTGCTGATCACCTCTTCTGTAGGTACTGACAAAGGATTCCAGACACCGGAGCAATATGCCCAGATTGTGCAAGAGCATTTTGCCAACGAAGAGTGGGAAGCGGGGAAAGAAATATTGGACGAAGGGCTTCAGAAATATCCGAATGTTTCTGACCTTGAATGGCTTATGGGAAAGTACTGGTTCCACGAAAAGGACTACGACCAGTCGCGCTACCATCTTGTCAAAGCTGTCGATGACAATTACAATAACGTCAATGCCAAGCATTTGCTGGTAGACGTAGAAGATATTACGGAGAATTATTCCAGTGCGATTTGTTATGTGAACGAATTGTTGGAAGTGAATCCTTATTGGCGAGGTTTATGGCGGAGAAAGATTGAACTTTACCGCAAACAGAACAACGATGTGGAAGCCGACCGCCTGTTGAAACGAATCAACCAGATTTACCCGAACGACACCATTCTGAGAAAAGATTATATCTACAGTATGGAGATAGGCTACCAGCAGATGAAGAAGGGTGGTAACCGGAAAGAAGCGATTGAAAAGCTGACGGAGCTAATCAAAGTATCTCCCGATAATGAAGAATATTATCTGGACATTATCAACCTGCATTTGCAGGAAGGCAATCGGGAAGCAGCTTTAGGATGGACGTCAAACGGTTTGGCTGTGCTCCCCGGCAGCGGCGCCCTTATCGTAAAAAGAGCTTCTATCCTCGGTGAATTGGCACGTTATCCTGAAGCGTTAGCATTTATGCGCGAGCAAATGCGAAGAAACAACAGTCCTGCCATACGCCGTATGTATAACGACCTGTTGATGGAAGCTGCCCGTGCGGAAAAGCAACGGGATCCCTATGTACTGTATGGAATGGCCTACGAAGGAGGAAACAAGAACAAAGAAGCGTTGGACTATCTGCTGAATACCTCGGTGACAAGGGGCTATACTGACGATGCATTGTTCTATATCCGGGAAGCCAAGAAGCAATACGGCAATTCGGATAAAGGTATTTTATACAAAGAGTATATGCTTTATCGCCAGATGAACGAGGATGACCTCGCTTATTCCGCCTTAAAAAAGCTGTATGATATGTATCCCGATGACTATGACATCACATTAGCCATGTCTGCGCAGCATATGAAGAAGGCGGAAAAGTTAATGGAACTCGGGTTGTACGCAGAAGCATTGCCCCATGTGTTATTTGTTTCCCAAAGGCATTTTGACAATGAAGTCAATGGCGCTGCCTGGGAAAAAGCGTTGAGCTGCTACATAAATATGAAACGTTACAACGAAGCACTTGCTACTTTGGATACCATTACCCTTCACTTCCCGGAATATGAGAACGGCACGTTGAAAAGGGCATTTATTCTCGATAAAATGGATAAAACCGAAGAAGCTTTGCAACTTTATCTATCCGCTATCGAGCAAAGTGATGAGGATATGCGCATCTTCTACGTCATCGGATACGAAGAATTAGCCGTTCCTTATATCAAGAAGTGCATGGAAGCGGGAGCTACAAAGAAAGCATATAGCGAAGCGGTCAAACTCGTCAGCCTGAATCCATCGAGTGATTTGGGGTTACGGTATGCTATCAACTCCGCCGGCTTATTAGGAAAATACGATGAATTCGAGAAATATACGGAACAGGGAATCAATTACTATCCCGAAGAGCCGTTCTTCCAAGCCAAAAGATCGACTATTCTTGAACGTGACAAGAAGTATGAGGCTTCTTTGGAATTCTTGAAACCGATACTCAACAAGTATCCGAGCAACAAGGAGATTATCGGTGCTTTCTCGCAAAGCAGCGAATACCGCGCCTTGCAGTTGACAAAAGCGAAAGAGCCTGAACAGGCTCTCGCCGTACTCGATACAGCCCTGCTTTATGACAGCCAGAACCGTTCGCTGAAATACACTAAGGGAGTCGTATATGAAGCTAACAGGCAGGCAGATTCAGCTTACTATTATCAGAAGTTTTACGAGCCGTCCATCATGGAATATCGCTCTTTCCAACGCCACTTATCGGGTCTAAGAAGCATGATGCTCAAGAATGAGATAGCGTTGACTTATCTACGTGCACGCTATGGAGAAGAAGACATCATTACTTCCGTCGCAAGTGCCGAGTACACCCGTAAAAACCAAAAGAACACCTATACGGGACGTCTCAACTATGCCGGACGAAGCGGTTCGGCAAGCGACAGCATGGAAGCCGAAGAACAGACACCGGGTGGAGTCGGCATCCAGGTACAGGGGGAATGGACACATCACTTCTCGCCCAAATGGAGTGCTACGGTCAACGCAGCGCTCGCCAACAAATACTTCCCGGATATTACTGCCGATGTTGCCGTAAGGCATTACCTCAAGAACGACTGGGAAATAGGCGCACACGTGGGATACAGACGCGTAGCCGCCTACAACAAGCATTACGAATGGAATGATGAATTCTTCGCAGGCAGCAACGGAGAGAACGGGTTCTTATTTACCGGTTGGGACGAGTCAAAGACGAACCTACTGACCCTTGGTGGAGAAGTAGCCAAGACTATCGAAGTAGTCCGGCTGAATACAAAACTGGACTTGCACTTCTTCAACTCCAACTTCTATTACAATGCCCAGATTGGCGCCAAGTATTTCCCTGCCAACGATGGAAAGACGAATATCAACGCCATGGCAAGCATCGGCTCGGCACCGGAAACAGCCGTGCTGGATTATGCCTTGCCCGGTTCCTTCTCGCACACCAACACAATGGTGGGCTTAGGGGGACAATACATGGTCAGCCCCAACATTACCATAGGATTAATGGGTACTTGGAATACCTATTATAACCAAACGAATACGGTGAAAGGAACCAGTCCGCTCAACCGGATAGAATCCATATCGACACGTTATAAAAACTTATACAACATCTATGCACAAATCTATATCTCATTCTGACAAGCTCTGCCCCCTATTGGCGGGAATGATATGCATTTGCTGTCTGCTATCCGGTTGCCGCATGCAGGCACGTACGGAGATGTTCCCATCGAAAGAAGGATACCTAATCACGATTGGGGAAGACCCGACCGACCGGGACACCCGATGGGCAAAATACTTGTACGAGCATCTCAAGAAACGTGCCAATGACGATGAAATGATAGCTTTTGGAGTTTCAGAGAAAGAGATGTGGCATATTATCATCCAGATAGACCCGACGGTGCAGGAAGGATTCAGAATCTCCCGCAAAGGTTCGGATATTAGATTGACGGCTTCTGACGACCGCCAAATGCTATGGCTGCAATACCAACTCATAAAAAAGATAAGCAAGGAAGACCCTCGCATAGATGGTTCCGACCTTCCGCCGGCACTCGTCAACCTGACGGATACTTGCGGCACTTTTGCCTTCGATTATCAAAGTATCTACTCGCCGGCAGGCCTGAATCCCGACTATACGGGAGTGATGGGGCTTAATAACTTTGACGACAGTTGGGGGATATGGGGACACAACCTGCGGAAGGTACTGGGAGACAACGTAGACAAAGTATACGCCACCATTCATGGGAAGACAGACGACTCACAGCTTTGTTTTTCTTCCCCGGAGATGTACCGGCAGATTGAAGAATACATCGTGAACAACTTCGGTGAAAAGGGGAATTCCCGCTTTGTCATCGCACCGGATGATAATCCTTACGCCTGCACATGCGCAAGCTGTACAGCCATGGGAAATACAGAAAAGAATGCGACGCCTGCCGTCACAGAGTTGATACTCCGCCTGGCACAACGCTTCCCGAAGCATACCTTCTTTACTACTTCCTATCTGAGCACGCAACAAGCCACTGAGAAGCCATTACCGGCAAATGCCGGAGTAATGGTCAGCGCCATAGACTTCCCGCTCCGCCGGATAGACGGCAAAGACGCGCAGGAAAAGAAGTTTGCACAGCAATTGGAGAACTGGAAAAAAGTAACGAAGAATATCTATATATGGGATTATATCAACAACTTCGATGATTACCTTACTCCTTTTCCCATATTAAAGATAGCCCAACAACGACTCCGGTTTTTCAAGCAAAACGGAGCCAGCGGCATCTTCTTCAACGGAAGCGGATACAACTACTCTTCTTTCGATGAAATGAGGACTTTTGTATTATCGGCACTCCTTATTAATCCGGAACAGTCCGTGGATGATTTGGTAAAAAGCTATTTCAATCAGGAATATCCCGTATCAAAGAAATGGTTGTACGATTATTATATCGGCTTGGAGAACAGCACTCAGTCAGGAAAGAAACTGGGGCTTTACGCAGGAATCCAGGAATCGGAAAACTCATTCCTCAACCCGGAGAAATTCACCGAATTCTATGATGAAATGGGGGATTTTGTTTCTGACGCAAAAGGGCAGGAACGTAAAAAGCTTCACGGGCTCCAGACAGCCTTGTCTTTTACACGGCTGGAAATGGGGCGTGACCACAGTTATGACGTCTACGGATATGCCAAACGAAACGGAAAAGAAATCCAGGCGAATCCTCAGGCGCGGAAATGGATAACCCAACTTAAAGAACATAAAGCCTTCGCCGGAATGGATTGTTATAATGAGTCGTCCAATGAGATTGACTATTATATAAAGGAATGGGAGCAATATATACTTGCTTCCGACATAAAGAAGAATTCATTCTTGGGAATTGCTCCGTCTTCAACTCCGAAGATGAATAAAAACAGCCTGAAAAGACTGACAGACGGCACACACGGTCTACCCGACAATTATCATTTCGGCTGGATCATCTTCCCGCAAGAAGAATGTACCATCGACTTGCCTGTGAAAGAAGTCAATGAATCAGGAACAGTTTATATCAGTTTCCTGAATCTCCCCAGGCATCGCATATACGCACCGCAACAAATCGAGGTATCGAGAGACGGGGCAAGTTATAAGAAAATAAACCTAAATGCGGAAGATTCCGTTGAAAAGGGAGAAATGGTGAAAGCCATCGTCCCCATCGACTTGAACGGAACAGAGTTGTTAAGTATAAAAATAATCGGTACAAAGAAGCCCGGAGCTCAAATTGGCGTGGATGAAATAGCATTCATTCCATAACAAGTCCTCCCGAAAAAGTGACATCATAAAAAGCAATGGTAACTATGAGCAAATCTATCATCTATATTCTCCTCCTGACTGTGCTTCCTTTCTGCTTCGCGGGATGCAAAAAGGAAGTGCGCCCCACGAGCATGACCATAAAGGATTCCGTCAGGCATTACTATCCCATCAAACAAGGGCAACAACTTGACATCATGTTCACTATCACCAATACAGGAGACGCTCCTTTGATTATTTCGGAGATGCAGCCCTCCTGCGGTTGCATCATTCTGGACAAAAGTTCGCATATCATCATACCTGAAGACGGTATCCGTCAGTTCAAGGCGACCTACAACAGCATTAAGAATGTAGGAGAAGTCATTCACCGTATCCGGATTTACGGCAATATGCTTCCTAATGGAAGAGCCGAGCTGAAATTCGACGTCAATGTAGTGCCGGACGCCGATTATACGCGCGACTATGAAGAACTCTACCAAGAGTTCAACACTAAAAACGGTATTGTCAGAGAGATGGTAGACGGAAAAGAATCCGAATTGGGATACTATGTAGGAGAACCATAAAAATAAGTAATAGGGATTAACCTATCACTTATTACCTATTGTGTTTTCTAAGGATGTAGCTCCTTGAATGCCGCATTCTCTTCTTTTACATGCTCTATGGTCTGTTTCAATTCACCGACAGGCAAGTCATAGCCATACCAACCCGTATAGCAATCCACCACATACCATTTCCCATCAGACGAAAGTTCGAATTCGACACGCAAGTCAATCTCCGACTCTTCATATCCCGCCTCGAACACCTTATGCTTGGGTTCGTTCACCGTGAACTTGGAGACGTAAATACCACCTTCTTCCTGAGAGATGCGTTCTTCCTTCATCGTTTCACTATCCAGCAACGGCCATTTTTCTTTGGTGAAAGGGAATGTTTTCTCGGTTTCACCGTCATCTGCCAGTAAGGTAATCGGAGTTTTCAACGGAAACTTGATACGGGTATATTGGAATGCCGCACTGGAAGTAAACTTATCCAGAAACATCTTGAAGTCTTCCTGTTGCTGCGCCGTCTCATTCCCGGCTTCGGACATCGAATCGCTACCGTAAGAGTTTAAGGACACGCCCGCAAGCAACACACTGGCTAACAGACTAAACAAATACCTTTTTACTTCCATAATCATAAAATATTAGTGGTTCATTCCCGCTATATTGAGTATCACTTTTAGGGCACAAAGATAATCACAAGTTAAACATTCCCAAACAATGAAGTCCCGAAATAGGACACATACAGTTAAACAACCCTAAATCACAAGCACCCGATGTGGGGTAAACTTATCTTTGAGGGTATTTATGCTAATTAAGAACATTAAATCAATATACAAATGAAACATTTACGTTGTTTTCTTCTCTCAGGGATCCTGCTCTTCTGCTGTATGCAGGACGTCATTTATGCCCAGTCTGCCACTTTCCGGACAATCCCCGAACCTTTGCGGGGCTACTGGCAATTTAAAACAAACAATGTATCCGACTGGAACGGGCCGCTGATCGGAGAAAACTTTGTGGAAGCTCTCTATACCGTTTTCCAGGTCGAACAGATGGAAAAGGAAGCCGACGGGAGCTATCTCTTCCACCTGCGAAACCAAAATGGGAATAAAATGGATTTCCGTTTCACCCCTATCAGTGAAGATAGCGCCATCCTCTTCTATCAAGGCTGGAAAGAACCGAAACACTGTGTGCGTAAGCTAATTCCCGACCACACGGAAATGCTCACTCCCACCACACTGCCTGACATTGTTTACAAGAAATGGGTGAAAGGACTGTCGGGCAATGTTCTATACGAATTTACACGCGACGGTAAACTGCTATACGACGGAAAGACATGGGACATCGTATCCGCCGGACATTTCCTTAACAAAGAGTATCGCCTGCTTGCTAAAAACGGAGAACAGTACAAACTCTTTTACCTTAGCTTCCCCTTCCCCGGCTCAATGAAGGTAGCTGCCGAATTACAGAGTGAAACAGTATTTCCCATCGCAACTTCCCGCCCCGAAGTATATGCCATCACCGGATGCCTGGTCAATCCGGCAACCGGAGACTGGGTCATCGGCTTTTTCGAGAATTTCGCCGTTTACCAATGCCGGTTCTGGGACTATGAATCGATACGGACTAAAAAGAACAAGACAACCATCTTGCTGAAAAGCGGCACAGACCGATTGGCGATCCAAATGAAACGGAATAACGAGACGTCCTGTACATTAAAATTCGGAAAAGAAAAGCCACAGGCATACAACTTCTGTGACAGTCAGCGTCTGCCTGATTATCCGCAAGCCGACAATACACCGTTTATCGACAACGGCTACCGGACAGACAGTGTGACGATTACGGGCTATCTACGTAACCTGCCTTCCGACAGGCCTTTCGAAATAACTGTGCCCGATATGGTTACCGGCAGAGAAGTGAAATATTACACAGACATAGATTCTTTGGGACGATTTTCAATCCGCTTTCCGGTATTGAACAGCCACAACATATTTATTGATTGGGGGCGCACTACTATTTGGACGTGTGTCGAACCGGGCGAAACCTACTTTCTGTTCGCGGATTTTGCCGAAAGAAAGAAACTTTTCATGGGAGACAAGTCACGATTCCTCAATGAATTATTAACTTACGAAAGCCCCAGAGAGTACCTGAACTACGATGAAGAGCAAAAAAGAAGTAATTTAGAATACCTGCATAAAACACAAGAAAGAACCCAACGAAAAATAACATATCGGGAGAAATTCCTCCGGGAACACCCTTTGCTATCAAAAAAATTCCGTTACTACACCGAGAATGCAATCCGCTATGACGTAGCATCCGACCTGATGCAACGCCGCTTCAACGTCAACCGTAATAAGCAGGAGCATCTGGACAAGGAGTTTATGGACTATGTAGACTCAGTCTGTTATCCACACCCCGTACAACCCTATACTCTCTTCAGAGACTACGGGTCTTTTATGAGAGATTATGTCGGATACTTGGGAGATATCGTTCCGGCTAAACAGAATACGAACGTGACGCCGTCCAGGTTGAAGGAGATTTATAATGAACTTGACGCTAAAGGAACGATCAAATTGTCTGCCGAAGAGAAAGCGGCGCTTCATGATTTCTGCGAGATTCAGAAGAAGATTGACAGTTTGAGCGTTTCAAAAGCCGACTCTTTGGAAATAATAGCCTATGCCGAAAAGCTGAAACCGAATATTGAAGTCATACAGTATCTCGTAAGCAGAGACAATCTTCTTAACGAACACATACAAACGGAGATGTATTTGAATGCAACCAACCAGTCCCTGGCAATCATCGACTCTCTGCAAATGGATGCCAACTTAAGAGAAATATTGAAGACCAACTGCTACTATACAATACTTCAAGGCACCCACAAGGAATTGCCGGACATACTTATGGATAGGCTCAAGAAAGAGGTATCCAATCCTTCCCTACTAACTTACGTAATGAATCAACAGCAGAAATATGAGAAAATATCGAATAAGGCGATTGAATATCCCGAAAGCCTGATGCCCAACGAACCCTTGGCAGAAATTACAGATGGTGAACAATTATTCCGCAAAATCATCGAGCCATACAAAGGCAAGGTTATTTATCTGGATGTATGGGGCACCTGGTGCGGTCCGTGCAAGGACATGATGCAGCATGCAGGAAAGATAAAGAAGCTATTTGCAGGAAAAGATGTAGTATTCCTCTATCTTTGCAATCACTCTTCGGACAAATCGTGGCGGAACATCATCAAGGAATATGGCCTGGCAAGCAAAAGTGCCGTTCATTATAACCTGCCTGACAAGCAACAAAATGCTATCGAGAGATTTCTTGGCGTCCGCTCCTTCCCAACCTATATGTTAATAGACAAGGAGGGGAACATTGTGAACCGCGAAGCTCCCAGGCCCGTTATGGAAGACCAACTCCTAAATGCCGTTTACAAGGAACTGGAGAAGTAAGCGGCACTTACTTCTTCCGCAAATATTCATATCCGAAACGGCAATACAGGCATTTTTTCCTGTCACAGTATTCCTTTCGCAGTTGTATCAACGCTTGGCTGTCCGCAGCAGAAGCTACGGGCAGTCCGGCGTTGCTCCATGCACGGGTTATATGGTTATCTTCCGCCTTCAACTCTTCCAGGAAACGTCCGGCACGTTCACACATCCGCTCGTCCGCTTTATGCAAACCGTAGGTGTATAGAAAAGGTGTCACAGTATTTATGATAATCAAGTTTTTCGAGCTCTCCCCTAATACTTTCTCCTTTTGCGGAGAAGTCTGTCCGAATAAATAATGACTTTCCCAATAAGCAGAAGTACGGGTAGTCAGCAACTCCCTTACTTCCGATAATGTTTCAGCTTCCAGCAACCGCGAGAACAACTTATCCCCTTTCTGATAAAGATAAGCCAACTGTGCCAGGCGAATATGTGGAAAATTCTCCGGGCGAAGCCTGAGAAAACGCCACAATGTGGCATCCATCACTTGAGTAAACTCAAACTTTCGTTGCAAATAACGAAATTCTTTGCAAAGGTGAAGGCTATACTCGTCTTCCTGTTCCTTTTTCAGAAACGTATCTTCGAGTAGTCCCGCCAAACCGTAGAAAAAAGCTTCTATCTGAAACAAATCATTACGGTGCTTATCTATGGCACGGAGCGGAAGCAAACCCGCCCACGTTTCAAAAGCATCCCCGTTCAGTCCAAAACCAAAGTTGCGGGCAAGGGTGATGAAGAAAGCGTCTTCCCAGTTGTTGTTACAGTGTTCAAGACGCTGCGTTATTAACCGCGCTTTTTGTTCCAACCGTTCAGTCTGCAAAGCTGTCAGCCAGGAGTGAACGGTAAGTTTGGGCAGGGAAGCAAGAATAGGATAGCAAGCCGGATACTGGTCAGCCGCACAAAGTTCGTGATAATGAGATTGTATATGCTCGGGGCATGTCAATTGCATTTGTGGGATGGCCTCGCCGCTAGTGCGGGCTATTTCTTCGTCTGCTTCTCCCACTACATGGAGAATCACCGAGTCGTAAACCTTGTCACCATCATGTCCGTGGCGGAGCCAGTCCGAAGCATGAGCGTGTATTTCGACGTTTCCCACCCACAATGTACCGTTTATTTTTAGTTTTGCATTGAAAAAGTCGGGGCCGGCATTGGGATTTTGAAGGCCGGAATCAATCACTTCTACCGGTAAGCCCTTCGTGGTTTGCAGTACTTTCAGAGGAAATAATTTATGTTTCCACACGTAGTGGAGAAGGTGTTCCATGTTAACAAGACGTTAATGTGCGCTGCAAATGTAATAAAAATCTTATCTTTGCGACTATTATTTTGAATATAAGTCAGAAAACAATGAAAATAGCACTAATCGGTTACGGAAAAATGGGCAAGGAGATAGAAAAGGTTGCCCGTAGTCGCGGACATGAAATCGTCTGCATCATTGATGTCAATAATCAGGATGACTTCGAATCGGAAGCGTTCAAATCTGCCGATGTAGCCATAGAATTTACCAATCCGATGGTAGCTTACAGTAATTATATAAAGGCTTTCAAGGCCGGAGTGAAACTGGTATCAGGCAGCACCGGATGGATGGACGAGCATGGCGAAGAAATCAAGAGACTCTGTACGGAAGGCGGAAAAACACTTTTCTGGTCGTCTAATTTCAGCTTGGGAGTAACCATTTTCTCTGCACTGAACAAGTATCTGGCAAAGATTATGAACCAATTCCCCGGTTATGACGTCACCATGAGCGAGACACATCATATCCACAAGCTGGATGCTCCCAGCGGAACAGCCATCACACTGGCTGAAGGCATTTTACAGAATATAGACCGCAAAGACAAATGGGTGAAAGGAACATTTGCAGCACCGGACGGCACCGTCAGCGGAACCAACGATTGTGCCGCCGACGAACTTCCTATCGCTTCCATCCGAGAAGGAGAAGTTTTCGGTCTTCACTCCGTACGCTATGAGTCTGATGTAGACAGCATAACTATCACGCATGATGCCAAGAGCCGTGGCGGATTTGTATTGGGAGCCGTATTGGCTGCCGAATATACAGCCCAGCACGAAGGCTACCTGGGTATGAGTGATTTATTCCCATTCCTGAACGACTAAATTTAAGGACCTAGTTCTAAATAAATATATCATTATGAGACAAGCCACACGCGCACAATGGATTAAATGCGCCATTGCTATCCTACTTTATCTCGTCTTCCTGCTTTGGGTACGAAGCTGGTGGGGATTGATTGTTGTTCCCTTTATTTTCGATATTTATATTACCAAGAAAATACCCTGGTCTTTTTGGAAGAAGTCGAAAAATCCGGCGGTACGCAGCGTTATGAGCTGGATAGATGCCATCGTCTTTGCGTTGGTAGCCGTCTACTTCGTCAATATCTACATCTTCCAGAATTATCAGATTCCTTCTTCTTCTTTGGAAAAGTCATTGCTGGTAGGCGACTTCCTGTATGTGAGCAAGATGAGTTACGGACCACGTGTACCGAACACTCCGCTTTCCATGCCGTTGGCACAACATACACTGCCGCTCGTCAACACCAAATCGTACATCGAGTGGCCGCAATGGAAATACAAACGGGTTCCGGGATTCGGCAAGGTGAAGCTGAATGACATTGTTGTGTTCAACTTCCCGGCAGGCGATACGGTAGCTGTCAATTATCAGCAGACTACGGATTTCTATACACTGGCTTACGGCATAGGTAAACAAAAATATCCCAAACATATAGAAATGGATAGTCTGACACGCCAACAGCAACAGGCTGTCTATGATTTATATTATAATGCCGGACGTAAACAAATCCTTTCAGACAAACGTACTTATGGAGACGTTCTTTGGCGTCCTGTGGACCGTCGTGAGAATTACGTAAAACGCTGTGTCGGTTTACCGGGAGATACTCTCCAGATTGTAGACGGACAAGTAATGATTGATGGAAAAGCCATCGAAAATCCGGAAAACCTGCAATTTAACTATTTCGTTCAGACTACAGGACCATACATTTCCGAAGATATGTTCCGCGAGCTAGGTATCAGCAAAGCCGATCAAACTTTATATGATGATTCCGCATGGGAAGAAGTTTTCACTCAGATAGGGTTGAGCAACCGGAATGCACAAGGCAAAATGACTCCAGTCTATCATTTGCCACTTACAAAGAAAATGTATGATACCCTCTCGAACAATAAAAAACTGATTAGCAAGATTGTCATGGAACCGGAAGATTTCACAGAAGGTCCGATGTATCCTGCTAATTTGTACACCAAGTGGGATCGCAACAACTACGGTCCTATCTGGATTCCCGCTAAGGGAGCCACCATTACGCTGACAGAGGATAATCTTCCTATCTACGAACGTTGCATCGTAGCTTACGAAGGCAACAAACTGGAAATCAAGCCGGACGGCATCTATATCAATGGTGAAAAGACCGACCAGTATACCTTTAAGATGGATTATTACTGGATGATGGGTGACAACCGCCACAACTCTGCCGACTCCCGTTACTGGGGCTTTGTTCCCGAAGATCACGTAGTAGGCAAACCTATTGTTGTATGGCTATCACTTGACAAAGACCGCGGATGGTTTGACGGCAAGATTCGCTGGAACCGCCTGTTCAAGTGGGTAGACTAAGCAGATTCTATGTTTTAGACGCGTCTAAAATTTTCTATAAAGAATCCGGCTTTCCCGTGGATAAACGTATATACGAGATTGGAGTAATATGATAAACTTTCGTAAATACAAATGGATATTAGCATTTGCCGGAGCAGTAGTCGTCGTGCTTCTGCTCCGGGGATTTGCTTTTACGTCCTGCCTTATCCCTTCCACCGGCATGGAGAACTCCATTTTCCAGGGCGAGCGCATCTTAGTTAACAAATGGAGCTACGGACTGCGTGTTCCTTTTATGACGCTTTTTTCTTATCATCGCTGGGGCGAACATCCCGTGCAGCAGCAAGACATCGTTGTATTTAATAATCCTGCCGGTATCCGCCAACCGGTCATCGACCGCCGGGAAGTTTATATCAGCCGTTGTATCGGCGTTCCGGGTGACACCCTACTGGTAGACTCCCTTTTCTCCGCCACTTCTCCCGAATCGAAACTCAATCCCGACAAGAAAAGGCTCTATGCCTACCCTGTCTCCAAGGAAAACTTGATTACCTCACTCATGCATACACTGTCCATCAACGACGACGGACTGATGGGAAGCAGCGACAGCACTCATGTACGCAGTTTCAGCCGGTATGAATATTACTTGTTGGAGCAGGCGATGAACGGGCAAAACTGGATACAGCCTTTATCCCGGAAAAAAGATATTGAACTGAAACCACTGATTATCCCCGGTAAAGGGAAATATATCCGGGTATATCCCTGGAATATCACCTTATTGCGGAATACTCTCGTAATGCATGAGGGCAAACAGGCGGAAATAAAGAACGACACGTTATACATAGACGGAAAACCTGCACAACATTGTTATTTCACTAAAGATTACTATTGGATGGGCTCAAACAATACCATCAACTTATCCGATTCGCGCCTGTTCGGATTCGTTCCGCAAGACCATATCATCGGGAAAGCCGCTGTCATTTGGTTTTCCAAGGAAAAAGGAACAGGCTTGTTTGACGGATACCGATGGAACCGCTTCTTCAGAACGGTAAAATAAAAGACGCCCGAACGCATAAAATGAAAGAAATGAAAACAGCTTATTTATCTTCAGCTTATCTCGCTCCTGTTGAGTATTATACTAAGCTACTAGCTTACGATAAAGTGTTCGTAGAGCAGCACGACCACTATATCAAACAGACATACCGTAATCGTTGCACGATTGCCGGCCCTGGCGGAGAGTTAGCGCTTTCCATCCCGACAGTAAAGCCCGATACACTGAAATGTCCGATGAAAGATATTCGTATCTCCGACCACGGCAACTGGAGACATTTGCATTGGAACGCGATTGAATCAGCTTACAACAGTACTCCTTTCTTTGAATACTACAAAGACGATTTCCGTCCTTTCTATGAGAAGAAATATGAGTTTTTGGTCGATTTCAACGAAGAAATTTGCCGGTTAGTCTGCGAATTGATAGATATTCATCCTGATATGGAACGTACCTCTGAATATAAGATAGAGTTCACTCCCGAAGAAGTCGATTTCCGGGAAGTTATTCATCCTAAGAAAGATTTTCGGACAACGGATACGGAATTTGTCCCGCAGCCCTATTATCAGGTTTTTGAGTCCAAACTAGGCTTTCTTCCCAATCTGAGCATTATAGATCTGCTATTCAATATGGGACCGGAAAGTTTGCTCGTACTAGGTGAAAGCAAGCGTTAAGTATTCTTTCGTATTTCTCTTTATTTGTATACGTGATTTATAGCATGATTTATATCGGTAATTTATACCCGTTACTTATATTCATATAACTTCACGTGTAAAATGCTAAACTCACCCACGGGAATACGCACGTGCCTTCCCTGATGGTCTTGGTCGCCATTCAAACGCCGGATATATTTCAGAGAACCGTCTTCATTGACACTCACTTCATCTACGGAACCGATACCGGCTCTCAAACCGCCCTGCCAAGTATTCTCCTGCTTTTGCGCCTTTCCACCGACACTGACAAAGCCGTCCTCACCTAATGCTTGCGAACCTTTTACCTTACCCTCTCCTTTCTTCCTGAATTCAAGCACAATACCACTGCCGGCAACGATATACTCATTGGGAGCCAGGCGTAACAGAATGCCGCCACCTTCAGCCCATACACTGCCATTACGGGCACGGGCATCCCACGGCAAAGTGAAATAGTGACGACAGGTAATTTCCAAATCATCACATGCTAATATCCGTTCCCTGTTCTCACCGTCAAACAAAAGACCGTTCATCATTCCTTTGCCCTGATATTTGGTTAATAAAGGCATTAATTCCTTCAGTTTGCCATAACTCTGTACTAAAGGAGAGTCTGCCTTATCCGAACCATTCTCGATAGAGAAAGGACAGAAACCGATAGCATCGTGCTCGCCAAATACATAGAAAGCACGTACACCGTCATTATCTTCCAACCGGATTTCCGGGATAAAGAGCGGGTTATTGGGCAATTTATACTTCGCCACCCAATCCACAAAACCTTTATCATATAAATCGGGAGCCAGAAAATCAATGCTGGGCGCTCCATAATGCCATACGTCTATCAAGTGAGCCAATGGACCTGCCGAGGGGTATTCTCCCGGTTTTCTTCCCCTGCTGTTCATGGCAGCATTCACATACAAGGGTACGTTATGAATGGAGCGTGCTATCTTAGCCATCCGTTCCACATACTGCGCATATGACCATGCCATAAAAATCTCATCCGTGTAGACATCCGCGCCGAACACTTCCTGCCAAGTGCCCTGCTTCTTGAATCCCCGGCTTTCCCATTTTGCCAGCATTTCAGGGTGCAGTTGCTTTTTGTTCTTCTCCAAATAGTCGATGAAAAGGGGCGGAACAGGTGCATTAAACAGTTTGTCCGCTTCCTTGGAGTAATCGCGGGCATCTTCCAACATACCGATCTCATTCTCTATCTGAACCATGATTACGGTTCCTTCTTTGTCAATGCTTGCTATATGCTTCATCCATTCAGAGAAAGCCTTGCTATCTGCCTGGAATACATTTTCAGAGAAAGAACTGGCTATTTCAAGCGGTTTCCCGGCTTTCGTATAGGCACGGGGATATTTCTTATAATCTTTTTTAAACCATAGCGGAGCGTAACAGCTCATCGAGTTTTTCCAGGCACCAAACCAAAGAAAAACAACTTTCAAATCATTCGCACGAGCTTGTTGAATCACTTTATCTGTTAAGGTAAAGTCGAATGTACCTTCTGTGGGTTCTGTCAAGTCCCAGTAGGCGGGAACTAAAACCGTATTCAACCCCATACGTTGTAATTTTGGGAAAATACGTTCTATGTCTTCGATGGATGAAGCCGAAGAGTTACCCAACTCTCCACCGATAACTAAAAACGGCTTGCCATCTACAACAAGTTGCGTGGCACTTCCCTGCTTCTGCAAAGAAGGAAGTTTCTGCTGTGCCTGAAGAGGCAAAATAAAAAGGAATAAAATCCAAAAGAATGTGTTTCTCATAACAGTTCGTTTTTTATCTGATTATCCGCAGACAAAGTTACGACAATAAAAAAAAGGAGCACAAAAGATTGAACTCCTTTTCTATCGGGCAGGTTACAGATGCTTTACTTTACGTTACATCTTGATTTTATTACTATAAGAGCTTTTTCAAATCTTCCACGCCAGGCAAAACCCGTTTCAGCTTTTCCGGCATCTCATCGGATGTTTTGTATGTAGCAACTCCCATCGGTTTATCATAGTCCTGAATTACATATTCCACATATTTTTTATCAGCGCTCTTACACAGTACGATTCCAATTGATGGATTTTCATGAGGTTTACGCATTTGGTCATCAGCAAGGCGCAAGTAAGTACATAGCTGTCCCAAATATGACGGTTTAAACGCCCCTTTCTTCAACTCAATTATAACTAATGCATTCAACTCCCGATTAAAGAAAATCAAGTCGGGAAAGTGCTCTACACCAAACACTTCCAATTTATACTGATTGCCCACAAATGCAAAATCACGCCCGAAAGTCATTATAAACTTTTTCACGTTATGTACAATTTCCTGTTCTATTACCCGCTCGTCAATATCCTCTTTATCCCGTTCACCGAGTTCTTCTACATTAATAAAGTCAAGCAGATATTCATCCTTGAACATTCCAATAGTCTTAAGCGTTTGCCGATTATCAGGAATGGTCTGAATGAAATTATGGGCTAACTCTCCCCTATGATTATATAAATCATCGTCGATTCTCGCCGTCAAAATTTCTTTGCTCCACTTATTTATCACAGCTTGATGAATATAAAACAATCGTTCTGTAAGCGGACCAACTTTGCGGACAATTATCATATGATGTGTAAACCCAAGTGAAACAAACATAGACAAGTCAAATCTTTCTTCTATAGCATTATCACTCTCAACCAACTGCAAAATATCAATTTCGCTAACTGCGGTTAGCGATTGAGTATCGCTTATTTCGCTAACTGCAGTTAGCGATTTCAAATCAACACTCCATATTTCATAAAATTGACGCATAAACTTGATGTTCGCTGCCGAAAAGCCCCGTAAGCCGGGCAGTTCTGCCTGTAACTGCCGACTTATGGTTTCTATTGCAGCTTTACCCCAAAAGCCTTCACGCGAGTTCTCTGACACGTATTTTCCAATGCCGTAATACAATGATAGTTATTCTTTGTTTACGGAAGATACAGCACGATATTGGCTGCGTAAGATGGCTTCTTTAATGGCCTTTACTGCTTCTCTGTAGTTTTGGCTTATATTCATTGATATCTTAGTTATTTCTCACAAAGGTATAAAAATAACGCCAAAACAAAGAAGAAGGATAGAATTTTGCATTACAAGTTTATTGCTTTACCATCTTCTTTCTCATCAATTTCCGTATTCAACCGATTCAGCAAGTATCTTACATTTTCAAGATGCATATAGTTAGCCCGACTCATTTTCCTAAATTGCCAACTATTTTTGGTTGTATCTATTACGCAATTAATCAAACTGCCTACCGCATCGGCACCTTGCTGACGATTGGCATTAGAAATATGAATACTCATCATATACATTCCAAATCCTTTAATAACCTCTTTCACACTTATAGACTTATAGCTATGAATAGCATTAAAAGCCACCACATTGCTACGAAGTACATTAGCCAAATCTTCCAATCTTTTCCGGTCGGTGCATTGCACCAAATAACTGTCAGGATTAACAAAACGACTGAATGTCAGATAAAAAGTCATCATTTCATCATCTGATGAAAAAATGGCATGCATGAATTGTGTTGCGTCCCCCGGGCGAACTTGCTGATTGTTTAAAACCTCTTCCATAAGAATTTAAAATTAAATGGTGAATAAATTAAGCTCAATGGGGCGATACAGAAAGGTAGTTTTAGAAAATAAAAGAAGCGGTTCCGCCTGTCCCATTGCTCTTCACCATTCCACAACAGCAGTAGGTGCATTAACATCCTACATGGGGGTACGAAACCGCCATATAGAAAATGGAGACAGACATAAAAAAGCCTGCCACATTGATACAGCAGGTTCCCCTGTTGTAGATTTGATAAAGAGCACTACAAAGATAGAATATAAAATCAGAAAAGGAGAAAGAAAATCCGTATAATTTAGAAATCATAGTAATAAACTCAGTACAAAAACCTCTAAGATTAACCTATAACTATAATATACGTTCAAAGGGTTCACCAGTTTCACCTTCAGATGAACAACTATGAATCAGCGACTTATGGGTGAAACGGGACATCAAATATAAAGTATTTGTTCTTCACTCCCTTCACATCTCAAAATTTGCCTTACAACGTTTATTGGACATATAGACCCAATGTGCTGGGCATATAGTTCCAATGTCTTGGATATATAGCTCCTGCGTCTTGGGTATATATGCCCAACAACTCAGATATTAACACCCTAAGGATAGAGTATTAATACCTGATAGTTCAAATGTTAATACCTAACGGAATATTAGCTATGAGCATATTTCATTTTGCTATAAGCATATTCGTTTTTGCTTATAGCATATTTATTTTAGCTCATAGCATATTTGAAAAAAGCAAGGTGAATGGAGTGAAGAACGAATACTTCATTTTTGATGTCTCGTTTCACCCATAAGCCACTGATTTATAACCATTCAAATTAAAGTGAAACCGGTGAACATCCATATTTAGTCATTGTTTGGTCGAAAATATAGCAGCAATTGTTTCCTAAATAGGAACGTTTCTTATATCTTCGTTGTTATAACATTAAGAAAAATATATTCCAACTCTAAAAAGTAGTGATATGGAAAAATTGAAAGTTTATACTCATGAAGAAATGCTGGATAGGGTAATAGGAGAAAAAGGTACTCCTGCACGTGAAAAATATGAGACTGATATTAATAACTTTCTCATTGGAGAAGCTATTAAACAAGCAAGAGAAGCCAAAAATCTTACTCAGGAACAACTAGGAGAACTTATGGGAGTGAAAAGAGCGCAAATATCAAAGATTGAAAGCGGAAAAAGTATCTCTTTTTCTACGATTGTAAGAGCATTTAAGGCAATGGGAGTAAAAACAGCAAGTTTAGAACTTGGCTCTTTGGGGAAAGTTGCCCTTTGGTAAAATTTCATAGGCTTTATAACAATAATTGAAAAGTTTCAATGAAAAAAAGGAGAATGTTACTCCTATCTTGACAGACAGTAACATTCTCCCGACAATCCATTTTTACCAACTTTCTACCTATTTCAATTCAAAGGGTACAATCCCCCTAATATCTCTTGATGAACTTCCGATAACCGCTTCAAACTTACCCGGTTCGGCTATCCACTCGTGTTTCCCATCATCGAAGAAGCTCAATGCTTTCTTATCAACCGTCAGCGTTACCGCTTTCTCTTCGCCCGGAGCCAGTCTCACTTTTTGGAAACCTTTCAGTTCTTTCACCGGACGGGGCAGAGAGGATTTCTTGTCACTGATATAAAGCTGAACGACTTCCTGACCTTCGCGGGTTCCTGTATTCTTCACGTTGACAGTGAACGAAATCGTGTCATCGGCGGTCATTGTTTTCTTATCTGCGGAAGGTTTGCCATAAACGAAAGTTGTATAGCTCAATCCATGTCCGAATGGGAACAATGGTTTGATTTTCTCCTTATCTGCCCAACGGTAACCTACAAAAATATCTTCGTGATAAGTTTCGTTAATAGTATCCCCCCTATGCTTGGATTTTGCGAGTTCTTCCTTATTACCCGGATATTCACCCAGTTTATGAGCACCTACATCGTCCAGTTTTACGGGGAAAGTGAAAGGTAGTTTTCCGGAAGGGTTCGCATCTCCTACTAAAACCGAAGCAAGAGCCGTTCCGGCTTCCGAACCCAAGAACCAGCCTTGTACAATGGCGGGGACTTCGTTCACCCAAGGCATAGCCACTGCATTACCGGAGATATTGACAAATATAAGGTTTTTATTAACCTTTGCCAATTCACTGATGACTCTGTCCTGTGCGTATGGCAAGTCTAAAGAAGCACGGTCAGAATCTTCACAATCCTGGTGATTGCTCTTGTTCAGCCCACCGAAGAAGATAACGTAATCCGCGTCCTTAGCCACTTGCAAAGCCTCAGCGAGAAGTTCATCTTCCGAACGGTCATCTTTCAAGTCCTGCCCAGTTTTCACACCGTTATATTCTCCTGTCGGGTCGCCTACATATCCACGGGCATATACAATCTCTGCCTGTGAGCCGGCACGTGCTTTTAAACCGTCTAACGGAGAAATCTCGTACTTCACTTTCAAGGAAGAACTGCCACCGCCTACTGTCATCATCTTGATCGCATTCTCACCGATAACGGCTATTTTTTTCGCCTTGTTCAAATCGATAGGCAATACGTTATTCTTGTTCTGCAAAAGAACGATTCCTTCCTTAGCTATCTTACGACCGGCTTGTCCGTGTTCGGGAGAACCTAAAGAGCCAAACGGCTTATGCGGGTCCATCGAAGTACGGAAAATCAGACGAAGGATATTGCTGACTTTCTCGTCCAGCTCTTTTGTTCCGACTTTACCCTCTTTAATCAGTTTCAGGTAAGGGAAAGCCAGGTAATAATTATCATAAGCATTACGGGTTCCGGCAGACAATCCGTTTGTCCACGAACCGAATTCCAAGTCCAGTCCGTTGTAGATGGCTTGTTCTGTATTATGCACACCACCCCAGTCGGACACGACTACACCGTCAAAGCCCCATTCATCGCGGAGAATGTCTTTGAGCAGACGTTTGTTGTGGCAAGCGTGCTGCCCCTGATAAAGATTATAGGAGCCCATAATCGACCAGGTTCCACCTTCCTGAACGGCAGCTTTAAAGGCAGGCAGGTATATTTCATAAAGGGCACGGTCGCTCAGATGCACGTTAGTGGTATGCCGGTTGAATTCCTGATTGTTCAGCGCGTAATGTTTCACGCAGGCGGCTACACCGTTCTCCTGCACTCCTTTGATATAAGGAACTACCATTGTGGCGGACAGATACGGGTCTTCGCCCATGTATTCGAAATTACGTCCGTTCAAAGGGGTACGGTAGATGTTCACACCGGGGCCTAACAGGATGTCTTTTTTCCGGTAACGTGCCTCTTCACCGATACTTTTTCCGTAAAGATGAGACATTTCGGGATTCCAGGTGGCGGAAAGGCAAGTCAATGCGGGATAAGCGATACAGGAATCGTTTGTCCATCCTGCCTGATCCCATTCATCCCACAATACTTCCGGACGGATGCCGTGAGGGCCGTCGGTAGCCCATACTTCGGGAATTCCGAGACGAGGCACGCCTGCCGAACTGAATTTAGACTGTGCATGAAGCATCTTCACCTTTTCTTCAAGGGTCATCCGGTTCAATGCGTCTTTTACTCGCTCTTCGATTGGCTTATTCGTATCCAGATACACCGGTTTCTGCGCCGAAGCAGGCAATGCAGCCATAATAGACAAGCCAAGTAACAATGCTTTAAGTTTCATGTTTATTTATGATATAAGAAGTAAGTTAGTACTTTATATATAAAGACTCCTAATTTACTATCATCTACTACTCATTATCGATTTTATTAATATTTATTATATTTATGATTTCATCTTCATATTCTAAAGCATAAACCCAACAGAAATTAAAGGTACGTTCCTATACTATCCCACTAACTACTGCATATAAAGGCTGGTTACACTTTGCTTATCCTCAAAGAACAATTTAGCTTTCACGACTGCCGAACGACAAGTGACGGGAACTTCCCAAAGTGCTGATTCGACTGTCGGTTCCGTGCCGTCCGTCGTATAGCGTATCTGTCCGCCTGCGATGGGGGTATTGGCGTACAGAAGTCCGTCTTTGACGGAAAGTCCGGGGTGAGGTAAACGGAAGTTTACCCCTGTCCGGCTCCAACAAGGCATTTCCTTCACACTGATTTTTTCATAGAATAGTGATAAATCCCGGTCAAAGGTTTGCTGTTCTGCCACGCCCGAAAGGGTTTCCCAATCCGGGTGTGCATTCCAGCCACGTTCTACCAGTCCCATCACTTTTGGGAATATATAATATTCTACCCATTGAAATCCTCGAATCGTTTCGGCAAACAATTGTGCCTGCACACCTTTTATATTTTCCCTGCCTGATGCGGTCAGTGTCGTTTTTCCTTTTCCTGCGGCGCTTACATCGACCGGGTTGCCTGCCATGTCTGTGCGGGAAGAACGGTAGACGTCATAAGGAAGCATGGAGAATGCTTTGGACTCATCCACATATCCGCCCCAGAAATGTCCCGGTTCATCGGGATGGGCATCGTAAGCCAAATCCAGATAGAAGTTATTCACGTTGCAGAGAATCACCGGATAACCGTTGTTGGCTATCTGATAAGGAATTTCGTCTTCTTTCCATTCAGGAACCGTTTTCCATGAGTTGATGCCGGCTGCGTGTCGGGACAGATAGGTATGAGTCTCCGGCTTATGTTCCAAAGCTACTTCCTGCCAACCGTTAAAGGACAAGTTATACTGTTGCAGACAGTCAACCACCCGGGTAATGAAATACTCGGCCAGGTCATGCGCTTTCGCCATTCCATGTTCTTCCATTAATGCCTGGCACAAAGGAGAACCCATCCACGCACCCCGTGCTACTTCGTCACCACCCAGGTGGATAGTAGTCAGAGGTACATTGGCTTCTTTATACATAGCCACTATTTCCTGAATCACCTTTTCCATAAAACGATAGGTCGACGGCAAGGCTACATTCATCACATTATCCGTATAGGCTTGTGCGGAAATATAACGGGAAGTGTCTTGTAAGTCACTCAAGAGATATTCTTTCGCTTTCTCGGGGTCGGTATCCATATATTTATTATACCGCGCTTTCATCGAAACAATGGCTGCACGAGCATGACCGGGAGATTCTATTTCAGGGATGACCTGTATATGTCTTTCCGCTGCGTACTGTAAGAAATCAATAAATTCGGCGCGGGTATAATAGCCGTTTCCTGTTGTAGCAGAAAACGGGTCGAATCCACCGTTGTAAGCAGGGTATTGCCATTCCTTTTCATCGACGGTATGTCCCCGTCGCGCACCGACTGTTGTCAGCTCTTCCAACCCCGGAATTTCCAGGCGCCAGCCTTCATCGTCCGAGAAATGGAAATGGAGCACATTCAGTTTATAGGAAGAAAGAATATCTATTAGTTTCTTCAGATTATCAACTGTCGTGTAGTTACGGGCAATGTCAATCATCTGTCCCCGGTATAATAAATCCGGATAGTCTTCGATAGACATTGCTTCCAGGCGTAACGGGCTGTCCTGCCCTTTCAGCAGTCCTAACAGGGTTTGCGTTCCATTGAATATTCCGTGCGAAGTAGCCCCGCTGATTCTGATTTGCTGCCCGGCAATATGGAGTTCATAATATTCTTCATTTACTGCCTTTTTATCGTCCGTGAGATAATCCAGGACGATAGTCACTGGAGCTTCCGGAGCTATTTCGAGTCCGAACCATCCGGTCAGTTTCTCTTTCAGGAGCTTTGCTTCGTTTGCAAAATCGTCATGGAATGTCAAGGCAAGTTGCTTTTCCAATAAGATTTCCCCGTCGGCGGGAAGTACTTTCTTTACGGAAGGTATGATATCCGCCGAACGGAATTCTGAAGTACGTGCGTCCGCCAAACGAAGATTGGTGTCATAAGTCTTTTGTGCGGCAGACTTTTGCCATTCTGTGACGGGTAATGGAATGGCATCCAGCACCACAGGAAGCGGCTTTCCTTTGGATACACCCGACTGACTTACCCAATAAGCGCCTTCGGGTGCGTGCGAGTTCTTCGGCACTTCGCCGTCGCACTTGAAAATCACTTTCAAGGAGTCTCCCGGAGCTAATGAGGTAAAGCCTTCGCCCGGATACATTTTAAAGTAGGTAGCGTTTACCTGCTCTACTTTCACCGGTGATGAAGCATCCGGCAGGATTTTACGGGGGAACTGCGAGTAGAAAATCTCCCAGTCCTTTCCTAAAGGAGCATCGGAAATGTTCTTCACTACAAATGAGTTCTCATAATATTTGCCGTTTTCATCGTAATTTCCCATTTCCCAGGTCAGAGATACCGGAGCTTTGGAATCATTTGCTGATTTACAACCGCCCGCAACGAGTAGGATACACAGCCATCCCGCTAATAAAGAAAATCGTATATCGTTCATAAGTTTCGTTTCTTAGTGATTAGTCATGCCATCCTTTGCTTCTCAGATAATCGAGCATATAAGCCGGAGAGTCTGTTTGAAGGATTCTTGCTCCCAATGTATTGATGAGGTATCCATAACTTGCGTCCGGGTCTTTCCTTGCGAGTTCATCATCGTGTCCTCCCGCTAAAGAAGCCCATAAGGTATTATACCAAATCAGACTCTTTCCCGCCAGCCTGCGTTCCATCCTGGCAGGCACCGTGCTTGAAGGATTCCGGTAGCACAATTCAAAAGCAACGGGATGCAACTGCTCCATATAGTCCTCGATAACCTTTACCGATTTCTCGTCGTCAATCGTTACGACGGGCATATAGATTACTTTATCCAGGTAAGAGCCGAATTCCCGTTTTACCGTCTCTACCGGATGACCGCCTTTCATTATAACTAAATCGGCAGTACCTGTTTTCTCCAATATAGTATATACATCATCAAAAATGTTGTAAGCCTTATCCAGGTTCACCATGATTTGACCTTTGGCGGCCAATAATGCTTCTTCTAAAGTGGGAACGGTATGTTCCGTCAGCCGGCCGTTTTTATCCTTCAACCGGAGTTGCTTAATTTCAGCCAATGTCTTATCCTTCACTTTGCCTGTACCATTGGTGGTGCGGTCTATCGTATCGTCATGCATCAACACTAATTGTCCGTCTTTCGTCTTACGGATATCTATCTCTACAATGTCGACCTTCATCTGAATAGCACTGTCGATGGCTGCCACGGAGTTTTCGGGGGCAATACTCCAGTTTCCACGATGCGCCACCACCAATACTTTGTCCAGGCGCGGATTCAACACATCTTTGCGAATGGTTTCCGCCCGTTGTGCAGCCAGGAAACCTGGCTGCAAACAGAAAAGTAACAAAAGCACAATGAACTTGCTTTTCTTCATATCTTTCATTCTTTTTAATCTTCTTACTTTATTTTACTCAATACCCTGTCACTTCATTACTACAATCCGGCATCATAGGCACCGGCCTGCATCTTGCCGGCATTACGAGCTGCTCCGCGTTGGTCTACGCCAAAGCCGTCTTCACCCACCCAGTTGATAAATTGCTGTCCCACAGCAGCGTCGAAAGACTTCACTGCATTAATCACTGCCTGTTTCGTTGCAAATTCATCAATAGTACCGGTTACTGTCCATTGGTAGACACCATCGGTCAGAGCGGCGGAAGGAAGAGACTGGGATGAATAGTCGGTATCCGTATCAATAGCTCCCCAACCGGCATCTGCTGCCTGATAGACGTTGTATCCGCCGGAAGTAATATGCGTACTAGTATTTTTATCAATACAAATCGTTTTGACTCCTGCTCCTTTGGCAAAAAGGGAGTTGACAACAAGAGATGCCCCCTTTCCCGCACGGAATACCCCGTTAGGATTGCCCAAGTTACCTACAATAGTGGTATTGGAAAGCATAAAACGAGCGTCTCCGTTAACGGTAATACTATTTCCTGCCGTACCTGTCGTGCCGAGTATGGTTACATTATTCATGCAGACATATCCGTTTCCTGCATGTATGGTAGTCCCCCAAGCTCCCGGTGCATAATTTTCATGTAGCAGGCAATTATTCATGAATAATACAGAAGCTGCATTATTCGTCAGGATGGCTCCCCCCCGATTAAGTGCCCTATTATTCACAAGTTCTACGCGTTCCAGGAAAACACTTCCTTTAGCTATCTTGATAGCCGCTCCTGCGTCAGAAGCACTTTCACGGTTGAAGTTCTTCACAATACAATTTTTCAATTGCAGACTGGCGTTGCCTTGACCTGCCGCCGCATAAAAACCGTTCACATCTCCTTTATCACCTTGCTTATATTGTCCGTCAAAGGTACAACCATCGAAAGTTATATCTATTTGGTTTCCAAGGCAAAACATTGCGTTGGTTGTAGCAGATGCATTACTGGCCGTATTTCTGACAAAAGCAGTCGTATATTTGCCGACGTCACGTTTCGTCAGGTCGGTTCCTGTACTCGTTGGGTCGTATCCGCCTTCAACCGTTATCTCCACTTGCTTGCTGTAACCGCTATATTCTATCTTCACACCGGAGTTCTCTTTCGCTATCTCATAAGAGCCTGCGGCTACATAAATCTTCTTGCCATCCAGCTTGACAGCATTGGCATTGGAAACAGCACTGTTGCCATTCACTTGCAACAGGTTGCGCAACGCATCCACTCCCATAGCATTATCCCAGTCCATACCGGTTGCATTTCCGGCCGGCTGTTCTTTCACATAGTAGGCTGCAAGCTGTAATTCTTCTGCGTCTCCTCCCTGAATAGTACCGCTATCCCACGGGGAAACAATCGGTTCGCTGATTGATATTACCGAGCCTTCCACCTTCAAAGTGAACTCATAGCACTTTCCGGGTTGCAGTTCCGGGATACCGGGCATCACCAAGTCCTCACCCAAATAGTTCAAAGAGACAAATGTGGCGCTTGCTCCGGCTTTGCCGGGAACTACAATAGCCGTATAGCTACAACCGTTCTGCCCGGCTTTGCCGCCTTCGGGAACGGTGATGAAGGGCGATATCAAAGAAGTACCCGACACCACTTCTCCATTCGTATATCCCTGATAAGAGCCGATTTTCACTCCCTGTACCTTACCTTGTCCGCTCACATCTGCCAGTGTCATAATGACTTTCGCCATTTTCCGGTTCATACCCAGGCGAAGGATACGGGAACCATCGTCGGTGGCATTTGCCACAGTACAGGTCATATAATCGGCGTTTGCCAGGTTCTCCAGGCGTTGCTGATTGGCGGGAAGTGTAAAATTGAGCGTGCTCGCCCCGCTCACTACCGGATAAAAGGCAGAATAAGTAACAGGTTCCGCTCCCCATCTCAAATAGTAGTTATCGGTCGGTGCCCATTTACCGCCGGAGAGCGCATAAGTCAGATATCCGTCTTCACAGGTCAGTTGGATTTGGTCGCCTTCATTAAATTGCTTCTGCTGCTCTCCTGCCGCACCGGGATTGCTACGGGTGAAAGCCGTATTAATGGCAGCTTCAATCTGAATAGCACCGGAATCTTCACCGTACACTGCCATATCTTTATCTGTATCACAAGCCGCTATACCCGTCAGGATGCATGCAGCCACTATCAGTTTTGTAATCTTCATAGTTTATATCCTCCTTCTTTAATTCCGGTCGATAAGCTGACCGGTTGCCCGATTTCTGGCTACCATGGCAGCCAATCGCGCAGTTGTATTTACATTGAGAGTCAAGGTATGTTCCACTCCTTTTTCCAGTTCGACGGCTGCCTTGGCAGTCCATATATACAGTTTCCCGTCGTAGCTGAAGTTGATGGAGAAACCTTCTGTTACCGTTTGCGGGGGTAGAATACATTCGCAATACTCTGTCCCTTTATAGGGAGCCACAGTAGCCACTGCCGCATCTGCCGCAGGAACAACCACCGGAGCCGCTGCCGACAAATCACAAATGCCGTTAACGACCGCCCCGTTGACAGCCATATCTCCCAGCTTACCCATATCGGCATCTGCCGTTCCATTGACAGTGAGCTTTATAATCAGCTTACTCATGGCATGATTTAAGGAGATTTTCAGTTTTCCATCGGCAGTCAAATCCTTCTCCGGGTCGACTGTCGCTTTCATCAGCAGAAAATCGGAAGCCATTACATTCTCTCCTGTCGCCTGATTGGTCAATGCGTTCACCGCCAACGGAGCGTCCGGACTGGCTTCACTCGCATAAGGCGCATAGGCTATCATCATCACAGGCGTTCTTTCCGCATCCCAAAGCATTTGTTGTCCGTCAGACGTACTCCAGATGTTTCCTGAGCCAACCATTTGTTTATGATAGTTATAAGCGGCGTTTTCACTGTTCCGAATCATTAATCCGAAGCGTTCCAAATTCGTTGCGTCAAATCCTGCACGCGACAGAGGTTCATTCACTTCTGTTATAACGCTGATTACCCGTTCGCCGGGGAAAGTACCCGTCGACAGCGATTCATCCTCGTTATTGGAGCATCCGGCCAGTCCGATGCCCAAGGCTAGTATATAAAATATCTTTTTCATGTTACAGTCGTTTTACAGTTTAATTGGTCAGAACGGCATCATAAGCACCCGCCTGCATCTTGTCGGCATTACGGGCTACTCCACGCTGGTCTATTCCGAAAGCGTCCTCACCCGTCCACTCTACAAATACTTCTCCCAAATTGACAATGGGCGAAGCTACCGGATTGAAACTTTTCGCAACTTCTACAATTGCCTGTTTGGTAGCATATCCCTTTACCGCACCAATCTGACTAAGATTCCATTCATATACCCCGTCTTCGTTCAACGCTCCGGTCAGAGCATTGGGATAAGCCGTATCAAGCGTACTCATCGTAATGCCTGTGACACGCTGATAAACATTATATCCCTTCGAGAAGGCTTCGTAACTGCTTCCGTTCAGATTGAAACTCGGAGCTGTCGGATTTTCAGCAATCAACAGATTATTAATGAACTTCGTATCACCACCGGCTCCCGTCTCACAGCGTACTGCACCGTGGCTATCACTTGCGTTTCCGATGATTGTACTATTGATTAGCAACATACTTCCACCGCCATTCAAGGCAGCGCCCGTACCCATATTATCTATCAACGTGGTGTTATTCATGCAGATATGTCCTTCCGACATCTGAATACCATTTCCCCACGAACCGGTGTGTGAATTGCCTTTCAGCAGACAACCATTCATAAAGACTACCGCAGTCTTGCCACTACAACGGACAGCTCCTCCACGACCAACCGCCGTATTATCCAATAACCGGACATTGTCCATCCGCACCTGTCCCGACAAGACAAAGACAGCAGGGCCGCCTTGCTTGGCAGAAGTCGTCACTGCCGATTTACAATCCCTGATTACACAATCCGTCAATTCGAGAGAAGTATCACCCGCACTGCCGCTTACATAAATGCCACTTCCGCATTCGGTAGTACTGGCATCCGCTTCGGACACATATCCATACTGGAAAGTAACTCCCTCAATACCGATAATCCCTTTCTTTACCAACAGCAAACTACAGTCTCCCGCATCCGCCTGCTTATTCCCGTTCACGTCGCCACTGATAACCGTTACATACGTGTCTATATCCCGTGCCGAAACATCCGTTCCCTCGCTAAACTGGCTATATCCGCCTTTAATCGCTTTCACATTCTTGCGGATAATCACGCCAAGCCCGCTCTCTTCGGACATCACATATTTGCCCTGGCTCATATAAATAGTACTCTTGGAAAGGTCGACAGACCCGCTCAACAGTTTGCGGAAACCTGCCGCATCCAGTGCCTGTTCCCAGGAACTGCCGTCCATCCCGCCTTCACCAAACTGGGTTACAAAATAACTCTCCAATCCTTTCTGCATAATCACCTCTTCGTCCAAATCATCATCGTAATCGGTCATCATAGGCGGGTCTATCATCTCATAATCTTCCTGGCATCCCTGTGCCAACAGGATGATGAAAGCCAGCATACACAGCTTCGATATTATGAATAAACTATTTTTCATTTTCTTTCTTTTTTAACTTGTACATTAGATAAGAATAATCGCAAAATCACCGATTTCATCGGGCAATATCAGGATAACCCGGATTCTGTTTCAGATATTCATTCTGCTCCAGTTGGGTCTGCGACAAGGGGAACAGTTCATAGTGCTTGTCTGCATCCCGTGGTTTGTCCCACCATGCTTCCTGGTATCTGCCGAAACGAATCAGGTCTGTACGCCGGCGGCTCTCCGCCAGGAACTCCCGTCCCCATTCATCAAGCATTTCCTTCAGGTCGAGCACTACATTGCCTTCCGGCTGATAAGCGATATTGGCGTTAAAGTTCTCATAGTTGCGCTTACGCACGCTGTTCAGCAACTTGCCCGCTTCGCCTGCCTGTCCTTGCCGGAGTAGGGCCTCAGCCTGCGAATAGATAACCTCTGCCAAACGAATCTCCGTATAGTCGGACTCGATATAATAACCTCCGGTGAAAGGATAGAAAGGATATTTCACACAGTAGAGTCCGGAATTAAAGTCACCGTTGCCTAATTTGGATTCCTTATAAGCCGGATTGGAAATATAGCCGGATTCCGCATTTCCCTCGAAACGTCCCACCTGGTCGCGCAGGTAAATCACATATTGATTATCCGGATTCTTGGCATATCCCCCGCTGACTGCGGAATTAGCTATCTTACCTTCAAGGAAGAACATGCCTTCACGTGTATTGTTACTGGTATTTGCATATTGCTTATATCGTATGTCCCCCTGATATTTGGCAAACTTGCGGGTAACCATTCCCAATCCATAGTCGAACAGTTCACGCGGTTGCTGGTTGTCATAGCTCGGCGAAAGCGCATATTTCGGATTCCGTTCGCCATTTCCTTCTATTTTCAGGTAATAGGCGCTACCGTAAGGCAAGCCACGCCCGTACACCGTTCTCCTGTCATTTTGCAGATGCCAGCTAGTCAGCCCATAAGAACCGGGGAAACCGAAGATTACTTCATTACACGTTTCATTGTTCCAGTCGAAAGGTTCGTACCAGTTATCCGCAATGGCATAATGCCCGAATTCTCCGCCGGTGATACGCTTGCACATATCGATACATTCCTGCCATTTGGCCTGTCCAATCCATACTTCCGCATTCAGGTAGAGACGCACCAGCAAAGAGGCGGCGGCAGCTTTCGTAAATTGTCCCTGTTGTGCACCGTTGCCTGATTGTCCGCTTTTAGAGGGCAGGGCTGCCAGGCAGTAGTCTTTCAATTCACTTTCGATGAAATCGAACAATACCTGCGGTTCTACTTGTTTCCGGTTTTCCGGCAGTTCATTCACTGCCTGGTCGGATGTGGTAGTCAGGATACAGTTACGATGTGTATTCAGCAGACGGAGATAGCCCCAGGCGCGCATACAGCGCAACTGTGCCTTGAAACTCTCAAATTCACTGTCGCTCAAACCAAAAGAGGACGGGTTCAACTGATTCAAGTCATCCAGCACCATATTGCATTGGGCAATACCTACATAAAAGTTTTCCCATTCACTCAGCCAGTCGCCCTGGTTGATGTCGTCATATTGATGGCGGTGGTACATTTCCCACAGACCGCCGTCGTACCACCAGGTGCCACGGGTAGGAGTAATCAACTGGTCGGCCGGGAGTTCCTCATTCTCATGGCGTATCCAGATACAGCAGTACATATGCTCGAAAGGACGGAAAACAGCATTGATGACATCCTGCTTCGTATTATAATAGTTCTTGGACATCACCTGGTCGTACACCGTTTCCGACAGGTCGGTACAGGACGGCAAACCTAATACAGCACCCGCCATCATACCCAATCCTATGATATATTTTGTTATTTTCATAATCGTTCTTTTTTTAAAAACTAACTTGTAAACCTAAAATAAACTGGAAGGCAGACGGATAATAGTTGTATCCTCCTCCGAAAGTACCCGGCGTCAGTCCGTTCACTTCGTATGTAGAAGGGTCTACACCGGTGAATTTCGTAAACGTATAAAGATTGTTGGCTGTACCGAACAGGCGTATCTTTTCGATATACTTCTTATTCAGGTTCATCGTATATCCCAAAGTGATGTTGTCTATCTTCAGGTAATCACCCGGCTCGATGAAATAGTCGGTTATCACGTTCTTCCCTGTCGTGATATGCGCATTCTTCGAATAAGCGGTCGTCAACTGATTGGTGCTCATGCTCTGCAATCCGAAATAGAAATCGTGCACGTTGAATATATCGAACCCGGCAGCGCCACGGAGAGCAACGGTCAGGTCGAAGTTCTTGTAAGTGAAGTTGTGCGTCATGGAACCGGTGAATTTCGGCAAACCGTTTCCGGTCACCGCCTTGTCTTCTTCCGTACCCTGAGCTACCGGAATGACATTTCCTTTTTTGTCATAAATCAGCCAGTCACCCTTCTTGTCTACACCTGCATAGCGGTAGGTGTAGTAGTTTCCGATACGCTCGCCCTCTTCAATCCGCTGCAAATATCCCGGATTGTTAGGATTCGCCATGTTACAGGTCGAGTAATATTTCTGCCCTTTGTACACATCGTTGGAGAAGCTGACGAATTTGTTATTATTGGTAGCTCCCACCAATGTGAAACTATAACTGAAGTCCTTAGTACGAACAGCATTCACCGTTACGTCAAGTTCGAAACCAGTGTTGCGGAGTGTACCTACATTCGCGTAGATAGTAGAGAACAGGTTGGGCGGAACCGATACGGAGTAGCTACCCAGCAAATCGCTCTGTTTGCGGTGGAAGTAGTTCAATGAACCGGTCACTTTGTGTTTGAAGAGTGAAAAGTCCAGACCGATATTCTGATTATGCCCCTTTTCCCAACGGAGTTCCGAGTTTACGTTCTTGCTCGGCCCCCATACGTGGAAGTTATTGCCGTTATACTGATACCAGCCATATGCCTTATAAGTAGCCAGAGACTGGTAGTTTCCTATTTCCTGGTTACCGGTGACACCGTAGTCATAGCGCACCTTCAAGTCATCAATCCACGAAAGTCCTTTCATAAATTTCTCGTCAGAGATACGCCATCCTACGGATACCGCGGGGAAATTACCCCATTTATGATTCTCGCCGAAACGGGAAGAACCTTCGTGACGCAGGGAGAAAGTGAACAGGTAGCGTTCTTTCCAGTCGTAGTTGACACGTCCGAAGAAGCTGATTAGTTTATGGTCGTTCTTGTAAGAGCTCATCATGGTCTTTCCCTCTTTTGCCGCTTCCAGCCCGGAGCCGAGATTGTTGTACATCAATCCGTCGGAAGAGAAATCCCAGTTTTCCGCGCCCATACCGGAGCTTACGCCGTAGTTGTAGCTATATCCTGCCATTGCACGGATTTGGTGGTCTTTGATGCGGGTGGAGAAGTTGGTCACCCATTCCAGGTTGTTACTGGTACTCTTGTCAAAGTCACGGCTTGCTTTTCCGGCAACGCTTGAGTTGACATTAGGGCCATAGGTGGACGGGGTGAACCATCCGTTGAATTTATCGACTTGATATTGTGAAACCGTAATTTGTGATTTCAGTACCATATTCGGGTTCTTGGGATTGAACAACGGTAGCAGGTTAACGGCGGCAGTGGCGTTCCACTCCAGTAATTTAATCTCGGTGCCGTTCTCTTCTTCGTTCAGTTGCTCGACAATATTGGAACTGTCGCCACCTGCCGGGAAACGGTAGTAACCGTTCGCCGACTCGGCATCATAGACGGGCATCGTCGGATTGTTTTTGATAACACTTCCGTAGACGCTGGCGGACTTGTTACGGTCGATGACACGGGGTGTCATATTTGCCGCAAAGGTGAACAGTCCGTCTTTCGTCGTGTGGCTGATAGTGGCACGTGCGCCATACTCGCGGCGGTCTGAACGCAGGTCGATACCTTGCGCTTTGCGGTAGTCGGCAGTCACACGATAGTTGGTTCTCGCATTTCCACCGGAGAAAGTCAATGTGTGCATATGCGTTACGCCCAGGCGGGTGACGGCATCGAACCAGTCTGTAGTAGCTCCCATATCGGAAAGCGGATTAGACACGGTGCGGTAGGCACGATATTCTTCGGCGTTCATTATATCCAGTTCTTTCTTCGCCTTGTTGAAAGTTACGGCGGCGCTATACGTAGTATGCACTTCCCCGTCTCTTGTTCCTTTCTTCAGATTCACCAGGATGACACCGTTACTCCCCCGTGTACCGTAGATAGCAGAAGCCGCACCGTCTTTCAATACGTCGATAGATTCAATATCGGCCGGATTGATATTCGTCATATCACCGCCCGGCACTCCGTCAACAACAATCAACGGCCCCAGGCCGGCATTACGTGAAGATATACCGCGAATCTGAATGCTTCCCGTACTGTTCGGGTCGGCCAAAGCCGTATTCGAAACGGATACGCTGGATACCTTGCCTTGTAAGAGCATGGAAGCATCGAGACTGGATATCTGATTGAGGTCTTTGGCACCGACGTGCGAGATGGCCGAGGTCATTTCTTTCCTTTTCATCGTACCGTAGCCCACTACGACTACTTCGTTCAAAGCGGTCGATTCTTCTTTCAGCACGATTCTCAATGACTGGCGGTCTTTGATGGCTACTTCCTGTGTTTCGTAGCCGATATAAGATATTTTCAGGCGACCGTTCTGCGGAGCATTTACACTGAATTTGCCTTCAATATTGGTTATGGCTCCTTGTTTCGTCTCTACAACCACCACCGAAGCACCGATGACAGGCTCGCCCTTCTCGTCGATTACCGTACCGGATATCTTACGTTCCTGCTGCGCTTCCCACGAAGCTCCCCTTGCCTGGATACCGGAAAACAGCATCAGCAATATACCTAACAGACAGGTACACATTTTGCAATGAATATTTCTCATAAATAGATGATTTTAATAGTAAATGATAAAGTTAACGCAGTCCTCTTGTCTGCAAGGCCGGGATTAACAAGTCCGGCACATCCGTCTGTATCATACATACCATCGGATAGATTTGCAGGAGTTCATCCAGGTAATTCTCATTCAGCGTGTATTCGGACACGTCACTGCCACTGGCGGGAAGCATATTTACGGTAGCTAACATTCCGTCGTTGATGGAGCTTCCCAAAGGGGTACTTTTCCCGTTAGTCAGGTAGCTGTACTGCACGAAGTAGTTGCCCGGCAGTCCTATCATCGGTTTGTGGTTGCCTGTCCATGTATAGACGTGTGCTTTGGCTGTAATGCCCAGCACTTCTTCCGCTTTCTGCGCACTGTTGCAGTAGAAGAATACGGATTCCATCATGTCGAGTTTCATCACGATGTCCACTACCTGTTGAGAAGAAGCCGTACGCGGGGAATAGTCGAGATTGTAGTAGATTCTGCCACGCCCTGCTTTCAGGAATTCTTCAAGGGTGGGCATCTTTTCATCGGTCACCCGGCCGTTCCGGTCTTTCAGGTTGTATTTTTGTAATTCCGCATAGGTCATTTTTGTGATGTCACCCGTGCCGTTCGTGGTGGCATTGATTGTCTGGTCATGGCATACCACTACCACACCGTCACTTGTCACGTGTGTATCGCACTCTATCACTTCGGCTCCCGAATCAATGGCATCTTCTACGGAAGACACCGAGTTTTCAGGGATAGTCCGGTCGGTGGTATGTGCGCGGTGTGTCATCACCCATACCTTTTTGTTAGCCGGCTCCCTGAACTGCTTCATCGCTTCCGTCAGTGCTACCAGACTGTAAATGCGAATTCTTTTCTGTACCTCATACTGACCTGCCATGACGTGCATGGTGTAGTCACCACTTTGGGTATAGGCATGAGTGATGAGGGTAGCTGCCTTCCCCTCTTTCACCGTCCCGTCGCCAAAATCGACAGTAATATCGGTATTTCCATCAATGTTGTTAAACTTGACCTCTACCACTTCTTTCAACATGGCGCGAGTACTTGTTTGCAGGTAAGGGTTCTTTTTCACAGCATCATCGTCAGAACAGGCGGCACCGACTATCCCGCATACGCATAGAATAGCCCAACACCATATCCAGCTCACAGGCTGACGTTTCGTTCTTCTTCCTTTTTCCGGTATGGAAAAATGCAGTAAATCATTTTTCATGTGTGTTTTTATAAAGGTTAATAAAAAAAGAAGTTCCCGGGGCGGAATACGTTAGTTCCGCTCGGTTATGACAAAAATAGATGGAAATGCCACGATAAAAAATAGCAAAGGGAATATAAGTGGATATTCACAATATTCTCCAAACAACAATTATCTGATAAACAATATATTAAGTTGTATCATGCCCGCATCAAAAGGTAGATTTGATACAGACTTATTTACCGTATTTTAGCTACTAAATCTTCGAAATCTTCGCGTGAAACACGTGCTTTGGTCTTCACTCTCGAGCGGTAATTATAAATCGTATTCACTGAGTAATGCAGAAGCTCCGCAATCTGTGAACTGTCTTTAATGCCCAGGCGTATCAGGGCAAAAATACGCAGTTCCGTATTGAGTAATTCGTCCGGTTTCAAGACGATTTGTTCTTCGGGTAATAATAGTGCATTGAGGGACTCCACGAAGTTCGGGAAAAGATGCAGGAAGGCGGAATCGAAGTTCGCATATAGTTCCTGCACTTCTACTGTTACAATATCGTTACTAAGATGAGTCATTTTCAAGAGTTCGGCTACTTGTCCGCGTTGCAACTTCTTGTTCACCAACTTTCTATATGCCTGTAAACGGTTTACATAAACAGAGCAGAGCTTGAAGAAGCGGGCGATATAGGCTTCTTTAATAAGGTTGGACTCGGAAAGGTCTAAATTTGTGGAACGAAGATGCCGGTTGACCTCTTCCAGTTCTTCATTCAAGGAGAAAAGCCGCTCGTTCACCTCCTGCAACCCTTTCTTGGCAACGGAAAGGGCTTTCATCTGCCGGTAAATATAGATTAACGCTATTATCAGCAATAGTGCAAGCAGAGCTACACATACGATATAAATCAGCAGCTCCTTGTTTTGTTTCCTGATGATATCCTGATAATTCCCGTTTATCATGGAAAGCGGAGTAATATTCATCCAACTGCGCAACCGCGTTTTATAGAATTGTGATATTTCCCAGGAGAAGTTGATATATGCATACGCACGTTTCAAATCTCCTTTGCCATGCAGTTCCTGTGCCAGTACCATCAACGAAGATTGTTCTTTGATGGCAGAACGTACATCGGAAATAGCGGAAAGAACCAAATAATATAAATGCTCGTCTTTCTTCCCCATACTTTCAAAAAGACGGAAGCGCTGATACGCCACCAGTGCATATTGGGGCGTGCCGAACGAAGATTCCGAAAGCCGCCGGTCACTGAATTCAAGGGCTTCATTGTATTTTCCGGCTTCTTTCAGTTGAGTTTCACGCAGCCACAGGTAGGTATCCGAAGCGGGTTCCAAAACTACCAGCATGGAATCCCGATAAGCGCGGCTCAACTTGAAATAATGCGATGAGAACATCCGGTATCGCGGCTGCGCCGCTCCTGCCTCGGCATATACGTGTTCATAACATGTATAGTAATACCCCAGGAGAGACTGTGGAAGTGACGGGCGGTCTATTGAGTTAAGTATGTCCGCCGCTTCCATATACATTCCGATGGAAGACAGCAGGTAGGATAGCTCCAACTGGATTTTGAGTTCACGTTCTCTGTCATTCAACTGACGGGCGAGCAATCTGTTTTCATTCAGATAGTGAAGTGCGGAATCGGAGCTATACGCCTTATATTCGGAGTAAATCGCATTGATCAGGTTATAGCGTTCGATGGAAACAAGCGGTGTCTTCCCGGCTTCTTTTTTCAATTCCCGAAGCCTGTTCTCTTTTATCTGCACATAAGTATCCGCATTCTTAATTGTCTCATCAAGTACATTCAATAGCGAGTCCAGGCTCTCACCAGCAAAGACTGGATGGCAGGAAAAGAAAAGCAGGAAATAGAGTAGACAATTCTTTTTCATTGGGCGGATAGGCTTTAGTGAGTATGGGATAATAGAGATTAACCGGACAAATGTAGAGAAATTCTTCGTATTTCAGCTATAAAAAGTACAGAAATTAAGGGAAAGAAATAACTCATAGCTGTATGGTTATAAATTTATTCCCGTACGGAAATAAACAATCCAATATTCTCCTTTATAACATGTTCAATTCTTCCATCTCTTAGTAAAGCTATTTCGCTATTAGTTTCAACCCTATTTGAAACTAATAGTTTCTCGGTGTGAAACAAAGTGTTTCACTACTTGAAACGAAGTGTTTCACACCGAGAAACAAAGAGTTTCACTGGGAGAAATAATTTTGAAACTAATTGTTGCCAGTGAAGAGGCTCTTATTTCAATATGGAAAAGTTATAAGTCTCACCTTTTACAGTAAAAAAGGAGATTAAATCTTTATCAATAGAAGAAATCATAATCTCTTCTCCCTTGCTATTTTCGACTTTCAACCATCGGATAGCAGGGCAATATATCCGACATTCCCCACCATGACCGGAAGTAACGGCACATTGTGTAAGCCGACCGGCATTCCATTTCATTGCAAAGGTAAAGTCTCCCTCCGCACGTAACCCCGTCACACTGCCATTCGCCCAAACAGCAGGTAAAGCTGGCAATAAATGGATAAATCCCTGATGACTCTGTAGCAGCATTTCAGCAATGCCTGCCGTAGCTCCGAAATTACCGTCAATCTGGAAAGGCGGATGCGAATCAAAAAGATTTTCATAAACTCCACCCTGGTCGCTATCCATACTAATGACTGTAAGTGTAGAAAAGTCAAGAGCAGATTTCAGCAAACGGTAAGCATGTTCGCCATCCTGCAAGCGTGCCCAGGCAGCGATTTTCCAGGCACGGCTCCACCCCGTTCCCAAGTCTCCACGTGACTCTAACGTTCTTTTTGCCGCATCTGCATATTTTGCGTCTTTATAGTAAGATATCTGATTACCCGGATAGAGAGCTATCAATTGAGAGAGATGCCGATGAGGATTTCCTAAGGTATCAAGTTTCTGACTATCTTCCCGCCATTCACGTATTTGCCCCCAGGCACCCAGCGTGACACCATTATCCAGGTGGTTCATCTTCTCCGACAGCTGCCTTACAAAATCTGCATCCATCGGAATGCCTGCTCCTCGCAGGACACGTACAGCCTGCATGGTTTCACTGAAAAGTTGCCAAACCAGTTGTTGTGCATATGCCACTCCATCTTCCCAAGGTCCATGTTCAGGCGACCACTCTGCCGGAGCAATCAGTACGCCGTCAGCCGTTAATTGAAGTCTGTCAAACCAATATTCACAGGTACTGCGCATGACCGGATAGGCCACAGAGCGCAGATAGTTGATATCTTGTGTGTAAGCATAATGCTTCCACAGATGCATGCAGTACCACGCATTCGCAGGACGGTTGATATTCCAATCCATGTAGCCGAATATATTGTTTTGTGTGTTTACAGTCCATCCTCTAAGTCCTTCACTTCGTGCCAATTGTTGCCAGCTACCACCTGGGCGAAGAGCTTCAGTGGCAATATACCGGATGAAAGGTTCGTGACATTCGGAAAGATTACAGACCTCAGCAGGCCAATAATTCATCTGTATATTGATGTTGCTATGAATATCACATTCCCAAGGTGGAGCATTATCTCCATTCCATATCCCTTGCAGATTATTCGGCAAATTCATTCCACGAGACGAAGCGATCATCAGGTATCGTCCATATTGAAAATACAACATATCCAAATAAAGAGCTTCTTTATGCAGGCGTACCAGTTCATTCGTGGGAACAGAGGGGATTTCTGTTTTCATTCCTATTTTTCCCCCTGTCTTTGCTGCTGTCTTCAAATCAAACCGGACGCGGTTGAAAAGAGATTGATAATCATTCAGGTGAGTGGATTTCAGCTGATCATAACCTCTTGCAGATGCCCGTGCGAGCCGGTCTGTCAGGCGCTTATGCAGTTGTCCGGGAGTTTCTCCCACATAGGTAGCAGAAGATAAATCATAATTGGTCGCTGCTGTCAATAGAATAAGGACGGAATTGGCTGCATTCACACATAGTTTATTGCTATCCGCCAGCAATGTGCCACCTTCATTAATAACCTTTAATTGAGCTTCATAAGATAATAAATCCAGTTTTCTACGGAACAGGATACCATCTTTGATGACTTCTTGCCGGGTGCCCGGACGTCCGTCGGCAAGGCTGACGGAAAAATTAAGTTTCTTCCCAGCTTTCGGTGTACTTAGTCTGAGCACAATTACCTCATCGGGACGACTGGCGAAATACTCCCGTAAATAATGCGTTCCAGCCGACGTATAACTCACTTTGCCTATAGCTTCATCCAAAGAAAGTTCGCGACGATATTCCCGGACATCTTCCTGCCCATCAAAATGAATCCATACATCACCAAATTTCTGATAAGCCCCACGGGTGCTAGTGCTTCCTGTCCACAAAGTCTTTTCGTTAAAGAGTATCTGCTCGGACTCTACACCACCAAAGAACAAAGCTCCCAATTCTCCATTACCAATAGGCAAGGCAGAGGTCATCCAGTTCGTTGCGGGACGGTCATACCATAGTCGCATGGGAACGGTTTCTGTCTTTTGTTCAACACCCGCAACCGGCCCGGCAAAAAGCAAAAGCACACAAATACTCTTGATAAAATTTCTTCTCAATAACATAAGCTATATAACGATTACTATAACAATTTTATTTTATTCGCATACAATTCCCCTTACTGTAACCTCCGCAATAACTGCCGGTGACTTCTTCACAAACCGGATACGTACAAAGCGTGCACGAACCCCGGCATCAGGAAAATCCATAGCAATATGCGACTCTTTTCTCCTATTAGCCTGTTTGTCTGACACGACTGTCCAATGTACTTTATCTCCCGACACTTCAAGGACATAGCGATAGATGCTTTCCTTCGGAAATCGAACCTGAATATTCTTCAATTCAAGCTCTTTCTCCGTATCCAATATCCAAGAAGGAGCGGGATCATCTTTGGATGCCTGCCAATAGGTTTGCAAATTACCGTCCGCAGCAAATCCCGCTACTTGATTTTCGTGATGGCTACTGGAAAAAGTAGGATTGTTCCGACCGAACTCCTGTACCGCTTTCTCCTTCTTCTCTCTTACAAAACGTACATAAGAACGCTCTCTCACTTCAGGAGTCAGCCCTTTTTTATAAGCCTCATTTCCCTGAAAAACAATCTCTATACGTGCCGGTTTCAGTCCCGGAGAGGTGGCTTCGAGTACAGAGGTTCCCGCATAATAGGAGCGAAAAGCAATAGCCGCTTTCCCGTCCATGATACGGATATCACTGTCCGGTTCAAAACGAATCATATTTCCCGTTGGAAATTCCCCCGGACCGGAAACTAATCTCAGTTCTACTGCAGGGGAATTACTAACAGGTTTTCCCGCTGCATTCAGAACCGTAACTATTAATTGCACATCGTCCGTGCCGTCAGTAAGGATATCATCAGTGCGAGATGCTTCTAATCGCAGTTGCGCAGGAATGCCTTCTCCCGCCCATTCCGGTGGTGCTACCCGGGTATATTCGTTCCGATACCAATACCAGGAGCGTTTGGGAATACGGAAATAGTCTACAATTCCCATCTTTCCCAATTGACTGCCGGCAATACTTCCATGATCAAAGCCACACCATATCGCTTGCCCGCTGCGCCATGGAGTTCCTTTCCATCCATCGTTCATTTGCAAATCGCCCCATCCAGGATTATATTCTCCCGGACGTTCGGCAGTCACACTGCCATATTCGGATACCACATTCGGAATACCCGGATTCTGAAAATCCGGTTGCGTTGCTCCATCTCCGTTGTATCCTCCGATATCACCTATCTTATCTATTCTCTCATCCCCTAACGGGCGTTGCGCTCCCCCAATGGCTGCGGGACGTGACGGATCGAGCTGATGAGTCAAATCAACCATTCTCTTTAACAGGCGACGTACCCCTTTCATCGCCTCCGGTGCAGAAAAAAAAGCTTCGTTGCACATGCTCCACACTACGATAGAAGGATGATTACGATGAATACGTATCATCTCCTCCAACTGCTGCAAAGCGCTTGCTTCGAATGCTTGTGCATCTTTCTTGTCCACCGGATAAGCACTTGAGTCCCAGTAACCATCTGGTCTGAAACCTCCGATTCCCCAAAAAGGTGCTTCCGACCAGAATAACATACCTTCCTCATCGCAAGCTTGCGAAAAAGCAGGAGCATGAGGATAATGCGAACCACGAATGAGATCAAAGCCAGCCTCTTTCATCAACAGGATATCTCGCCGCATGGCTGCTTCCGTCACGGCATCTCCCCAGCCTGCCTGATCCTGATGTACATTTACTCCTTTGAAAAACAAATGTTCTCCGTTCAGGAAAAAACCTTTGTCGGCAGTCCACTCAAACCAACGAAATCCGAAAGGTGTTTCTACCCGGTCTATCAACATTTGCCCCTGATAGATTGAACTGACTACTTTATACAGATAAGGATGGCGAGGATGCCATAAGGTAGGATGATTGACCGCTTCAGTGATTTGTTCAAGCTTCTTCATAGAATTAGCTTCCACTTTCTCCTCATTCTCCACAGAAACAAGTATTCGGCCTTCGGTATCTTTTACTTCCGTCAAGAGTTTGAATTCTATCGTTTTATTCGTCTTGTTACAGATATCCGTGCAAACCCTGACTACCGAGGATTTGCCTTGATGCGCTGCCAAATCCGGTGTCGTCGCAAATATACCGTACCAGTCAATATGTACAGGCGACTTTCTCACCAGCCGGACATTACGATATATACCTCCGCTAAACACATGTTCACCCGCCCTGGGCGCTACATTGGCTTTCCAAATATTATTTACGCGTACTGCAATCACATTATTTCCCATACGGACTGCTGAAGATATGTCAAAATAGAAACCTGTATAACCACCGGTATGTGTACCTGCCTTCTTTCCGTTTACAAAGACTTCCGCTTCCTGAAATACTCCGTCAAACTCCACGAAAAGCTGTTGTTTCAAATCTTTCGCAGTTAATTCAAAAGACTTCCTGTACCAGCCATAGCCTGTATAAAAGTCTTTCGACATAAAATAAGGAATACTGAAGGAATGAGGTATTCCAATTGTTTCCCAACTACTATCATCATAGTCCGTCCGTTCGGCGCCTGTGTAATCACCTTGCATATACTTCCAATTCCGGTTGAAATTGATACTCTGCCGGCATAGTTCGTCTGTCTGAACTTTAGCACACAGGGTATCACTTAATAAACACAGCAAAAAAAGAAGAATTAATTTCTCTTGTTTCATATCCAATTCTTATTATAATATTCTATCCAAATCCGATTATAAATACAGATGTTATCTCATTCCTTTATCCAACCCATATATTGGCAGTCCTTATACACACGCTCTCTATCAAGAGGGTAAACCTTATCAATTAACAATACCCCCTCCAAATCATTCGCCACCCGAACCGACTTGTCACTATTCGGGACAGGTAAATATTCCGAATGTTTATTGGAAACAGGACCTCCCAGAATCACTGCACCCAACTGTTCTCTCAACTGCTTACGGAATTTCCGTACATACAAATCGGACTCACTTTCCGAAAGATGGTTGAGATTCAAAGCTATCCCGATATTACTTTCTCCTATCTCTCGTATCATTTTTATCTGTTTATCTACTGTATCCGCAATCCTGAACCGTGTGTTAGTCAGCAGCAACCGAACTCCCCTTTTCTCACCATATTCCGACAAATAACGAAAGGTCTTTTTCATCCCATCATATACCTTTTGCGCAGGATACTTGTCACTCTCAACTGGACCATGCGTCGTAAATAATGCCACACCTATTTGTAATTCCCCCATTTTATCCAGTATCCTCTTATAATAATCCATGCTTTTCTCATAATATTCGGGAACGGCATCACATAAAGTCAAGCCCGGGAAATGGTTTATCTCCTCTATGAAACTGACCACCATAGATATACCACGCTCATCAAGTAACTTCTTCTCTTCACAAAGTGCGTCTAATGAATAATTTGCCAAGTATTCCGCGCTCACACAGACTCCGCCGAATGCGTCATAAAAGCAATCAATTTCATCTATATCTTTAAGAATCCCTTTGGAGTATCTGTCCAACGCCAGAATATGATTTCTATTATCGGGCAATACATGCTGTTGAGACGATTGCTGTCCACTGGATATATGCTGTGCGGCAGGTAACTTATTTTTCAGAAGTCCATAAACTGTTTCCCAATCCAAACTCGGTGTATCAAGCAATTCATAACCATCGCAAGCTGACTTGAGCATACCTTGTCCCAGACTTTTCACTAGTTGAAAATTTAAACCTGCCAATTCAGAGGGAATGGAAAAACCTATCGGCGTTGACGGTATATACAGTACATCTTCTCCATAAAGAAGCGAGAGTTTATCTGCTATCTCCTTCAGCTCAATCAAGGTTTGCTTATACTGCGGCAGACTACTGTCGAACGTCCAGCGTCCTGAAGCAAATCCTTTCCGCAAATCCGCAGTAATCTGTAATTTCTGCAAGCAGAACCACTTATTCTGTTCTTTCAAAGCGTAGCTGTCTGCCTTTAATAACTTTTCGCCCTCAACGGATATCCCGCTAAAATAATCGAAAAAGGTAGGCATATATCTGATTGTTTCTTTGGTGAACAAGATATCGTCAAATACCAACAGCCGGTGACTCACAGGTTTCGCCTGCTGTATTTTCTCTGCCAATTCCACTCTCTCTTCATCAACGGATACGTCGAACAAACGTATATCCCCTCCAAAAATATACGAATCATTATCTTTTCCATTCATATCTCCCCGTATCCCATTCGGCCAATATCCTTGAGCCTGAAACAGTTTGTCTCCTGTCGAAAGTTCATCTATTGATTTTATCCTTCCAATCTTCGACCGTATTGAAAAAGGCAGGCTCTCCAGTGTATTGTTATAAATCGCCAGCCGATATTTGCCTTCTTCCAGATAATTCACTATCACTCCAAGACCCTCGCCCACTTCAAACAATTGTACAGATTTAAATACTGCATCCACTATCGACCGGAAGTGATTCAGTAAACTATATGGCCTGCCTAGAAAAGTGTTGAAACCACCTTGCATCCATGTAGGTGGCTTGTTGTATTCCAAGGGAGCAGCATTCAGGCCATAAGCTGTAAGCGAAAGTATAATTTGCCCCTTCCCAACGGGAATATCAACGGCTACCGGCTCTCCGCCAACCATTGCCAGGACATGAGCCTCATCGGGCAAAGAAGCCCGATAAAGTTCAAAGTTCTCCCGTTCTACAAGTTCATTTTCTCCTATCCTGACTATTCCTCCAGCCGGAACTGTTCTACTTTTACCGATTTTCCATTCCGGCCAAATACGTGCGGCATTTTCTGCCGTAACTATAAAAGTACCGCCCTCGTGAACATACTCTTTCACTTTATCCGCCAACTCCATTCCACCACTGAAAAAGTTTCCGGCAGCCACCATGACAGGATACTGTCTCATCACTTCCACACGTGCATCACTGTGTAAAACATCGGCATTCTCCCCATAAGGAGTCGCACACATTGCTCCCGTTTCATCATGAAAAAAGCCACTCCGTTCATAATTCGGGAAAAATAAACTTATCATTGCATCCGTCAGAAAGTCACCTGCTTCATAATCCATCCCGTTCCAAACCTGAAATCGGCCTGCGATATGGTCTGCCGGCATCCAACCCGAATAGAAATCATTGAGTAAAGCGATTTGTGTAACCATACAGCCCGGCTGTCCGTACTTCTCTACAAAGTTCGCACAATCGGTATGCATTTTACCAATAGGAGTCAATTCTCCCTTGTTAGTGGCAAAATGACCTTCGCACCATCCCGACTCCATGCTGAGTATCGTTGCATTATACATATACTGTGTATAATAAGAGCGTTTAAACAACGATAAACTTCCTCCTTTATTCACACGCTCGTATTTCTCGTCCCGGGAGTAATTCTTATATCCCCATGTATCAAACACCGATACATCACCGAACCACAAGATACCGTACTGCTTTCCCGCTCCGCGCAGATGCATATATTGCACCTGTCCGTTGGTAATCTTATTCTGTGTTTCCGCCCCTGCAAGAATCGTATATCCTTCTTTTAGAATGTAATGCCAGTACCACAGTACACTCAACGAACTGCACCAGTTTCCCAAATCTGCAGCGACACGGTCAAAATAAGGCTGGGAAGCAAGATACTGCCTTCTGCGATCCGGAATGTACGGTTCCATTATCTGTTTATAGGTAAAGTTAAACCGGCCATCCTGTTCTCCTACATCAAATCCGGTAAACCGGTGTCCCAGGTGCTTTCTGATTTGCTCTGTTTGCCACTCCGGCACGATATATTCACCAAAACTTCCATAAAAAGGACTTCCCGGTCCATACCCACCTATGTTGTGAAGATACATTCCATGCTTTCCTATATATTGCAACTTTCCCGTAAACTCCTGATTCTTTAAGAATGAAGCACCAGGACGATATACCAACCCCGGAACATCAGCCAGTTCAGCTTCGTTTGACGGAACATTCCGCCCGGCTACGAATTGAGTCCGATGATCGAAATCACTCCAGGAAAGAGCCGGATAAGGACGCCGGGAATATTCAGGATATTCCATCGGCTCAACCGGATAAGGGTAGATGACCGGATGTATGGCAAAGAGTTGTCTCGATGCACCAACATCCGGTACATTGAATAGAAGGAAAACGGTCAATAAAAAATAATGATATAATATTCTCATGTCTGTATCATCAAAATAGAACTATTCTTTTGCGTATTCTATCGACAAATTATCCACATAGAGAATATCGTCATCCTCTCTTGAATCTATCACCATCTTGAATTTATCTCCGGCTTTCAGCAGACCGGTCCGATAGTTATATTGCACCCATTCGCCTGTACCCTGAACTGTATCATCAATACCAAAATCTGAATAAAGTTTGAATGGGCCGGATGCCTTATAAGTCATGAAACTTATGGTATAATAACCGTCATTCCACACTCCGCCCCAGTCGAACATCAACTCTATTTTTCCTTTTTTAATGCTTAATGATTTAGTTCCGTTGAAAGGTCTTTCATTGGTTACAAGCGGATTCCCCTCTGTATAATATCCGATACGGTCTTGAATAAATGTCCAAGGTTCAATCACACTTCCGATCTCGTAGGTTTCATAATCGTCGAGACACTGATAAGCCTTTTTGCCGGTCACGGAAATACCTTTCGACATACCATTGTGGTTGACCGAATATACAGTATATTCAGCACCCGTCACCGAAGCTGCATAATCCAGGAACTCCTTGTTTGTCACCTCTTTATAAAACGTGCCATTTTTATACACTTTATACGAAGTGGCAAAACGTCCTGCACTCCAGGATAATAAACAGCCTTCAATATTAGTATCGGATGCTTCTAACTTTGCAGGAACACGAGGTTCAATGCCGTCAGGGATTCCCAAATAACCCGAATCCACCGCATAAGTAGCCGAACGCCATCCTTGGCTGTCCACAGCATAAATGCGATATTCAGTCAATGTATCAGGAGCAGAGTCGTCTTCATAAGATTCAACCGTCAAACTATCTGCAATCACTTTTAATCCTCTGACCAATGTATAAAAAGAAGCATCTTCCACTTTAGTCCATTTTAGGAAAACTGAGGTATCACCGCGACTGGCAGTCAATTGTGCAGGAGCACTCAAACGCTGAAGGGCATAATCTTCCTTTTCACAGCTTATATATACAACTGTAATAACAGCCAAAACTATGATATGTATAATATGTTTCATTATTTACTTATTATTTACTGGTTTACTTCTTGTTTCAAATTAATATCCCTCATTATTGGGGAGCAGATTAGGATTGGCATCAGTAGCTTCCTGCGGCAAAGGCCATAGATAGTTGGCAGGTGCAACAAAGACTTTGTGCGAACCGAAATTATACAGTTCGTCGGAAGTAATCGAATTAATCACATCGGCAGCTATCCCCCAGCGACGAATGTCAAAGTATCTCAACCCTTCAAAAGCAAATTCCCATTTCCGTTCATCCTGAATGATTTTCATCATTGCCATCGGATCTGTTGTATGAGCCACGTGTGCTATTCCGGCACGATCTCTCACCGCGTCCAATATATCAAATACAGACTGGTCTATATTCCCGAGCATCGTTTTCGCTTCGGCATACATCAACAGCACATCGGTATAGCGCAGAATAATGAAATCGGATTCGTCTTCCTGCAACCATTCTGTCTTTTTATCTTCATTCATATATCCTTTGTTGATATTTAACGGATAATCTATTGCACACTGCGCATCAATGCCACACACATATTCAGAAGTGAAAGGTATACCGTTCACGACGGAATAACCGCCAATATAAAACGTACTTTCGAATCGGGGACCACGGTTGGCCCACTTATTCTGAGAATCATATACCATAGATCCTTCAGCCACCGTCTTGCCGTCAGTCAATGGATAAGAATCAATAAACTCCGGCAAGATAGATACAGTTGCCCATGAACCGTTCATGCTTCCTGTCGGCAGTCCGGGAATTTTGCTTCCAAAAGGAGTATTGAACGTACTTCCCTGTTTGGTTCCGTTAGCTACATACTTCAGGCTGAACAATATTTCTGGGTTATTTTCATTCGAGTTGGCGAATATGCTTTTATAATCGTCCAAGAACATGGAATTTTCTAAGGTTTTATCAAGTTCCATCAATTCCTTTGCAGCTTCCACCGTATTTTCATAATCCTTGTTATACAAATAAGCACGTACTTTCATCCCCATAGCTGCTTGTTTGGTGGCAAGTCCCCATTTGTTATTATAAGGAGTCATCTCCAGGCAACTGACAGCTATTTTAAGGTCTGGGATAATCAGTTGATTCGTTATATCATCGACCGAACTTCTCGGCAACTTTGATTCGGAAGGAAGATAAAGACGGTCGATCATTGGAACCGGGCCCCAAAGACTTGTCAGACGTATGTAGCATATAGCCCTCACAAAATGCGCCTGTCCTTTTACGTAATTCACAAATTCCTCGGGAAACTCCGATTGCTTGGCCTCTATCTGTTCAATGATCGTATTCGACCAGGAAATAGCCGCATACACCTTCTGATATAAAGATGCGACATTGTCAGTCACGGATTTCAATTCACCCCGTGATATATCAAACCAGGGCTGCGTCCAACTATTCTTATACATGCATACGTCTGCGCAAACTTCCCAATACAGATTTCCAAAATACGCTCCGTCTTTGGCTTCATCATCCAGCGGGCGAAGCATGGAATATAAACCTGTCACAGCCTGGTCAAAATCATCTTTTGTCTTAAAGAAATTCTCATTAGCCACCGTATCTTTCGGTTCCAGTTCAATCCAATCATTACACCCGCTCAACATGATAAACGAGAAAGCGGACAAAAGCAATACATATATTTTTTTCATACTGTTTCAGTTATTAGAAAGTTAAATCAATACCCATTTTCACTGTCATCGCTTGCGGAATCCCCCCCCGTTCACCTGCGCCATTGGAACGTTCTGGATCCAGTCCCCGGTAACCTTTCTTCGTCCAGGTGAATAAATTGGAAGCAGAAACATATACTCTCATTTTCTCCATTTTCAATGTTCGGATGATGTTCAACGGCAAGTCATAGCTCAAAACCAGATTCTTCAAACGCAGATAAGTTCTATCCATCAGAAAATAGCTGTTAGCGTAGTCAACATTAGGACCACTTTCAACCCACAAACGCGGGATTGTCTCACTCGGATGCTCCGGAGTCCAACGTTTCGTCCAATATTGGCCAAAATTGGAACCTTGGAATGTCGGAGTATAATATTCGCATGTTCCATAGGTATAAGCATCTGCAATCCCCTGAAAATCGGCACTGATATTTATACCTTTATACCCAAATGATAAATTTGCGCCAAATGTCCATGCCGGATATTCCGTTCCCAATATCTGACGGTCATTGGCATCAATCACTCCATCCGGTTTTCCTTCAGGACCGCTGATATCTTCAAATACCAAGTCACCCGGTCCTGCTCCTTTCACATGGGGAGAGTTATCCACTTCTTCCTGAGTCTGATAAATCTTGCCGGTCCATTTCAACATATAATAGGAATTCATCGGTTTATTACGAGTCGTAATTTTATTACCACTGATATGACGGTCGGTCTCTCCGGTCATTCCAGGGTCTATGGCATTGACCTTATTTTGAATATGTGACATATTACCACCAATGGAGAAATGGAAGTCTTTCAATCTTTTCTGATAAGTAGCCGATAATTCAAAACCGCTGTTTTGCACTTCTGCCAAATTGGTTAACACCGATTTGAATCCTGTTTCATACGGCAATGGCGTATCGAATAAAATATCCTTTGTCTTACGTATAAAGTAATCACCTTCCAGTACCAGTTCCGAATTGAACAGATGAAGATTAAAACCTATATTCGTCACATTGGTAGTCTCCCAGTGAATATCCGGGTTACCATAAGAAGTAGGAACAACACCCGTTGCCACCTCATTCCCCCACACATAATTACCATCATAACCAATCTTGGCAATATAAGGAAAATTATCGCTGCTATACTGGTTGCCGAGCTGCCCCCAGGAAGCACGCAATTTCAGAAAGTTGATCGTAGGAATCTTCTTCATGAAATTCTCCTGCGTCAACACCCATCCCACAGAGAAAGAAGGGAATATACCATACTTGAAATTGGAACCGAACCTGGAAGAACCATCACGACGCAGATTGAATTCGAAAAGATATTTGTCGGCAAAATCATAGTTCACACGTCCGAATTGGGAAAGAATGGCATATTGAGTCATACTGCTGCTATTTTGCACCGTTGAAGGATCTCCCGAATCAAGAATATGCACATAATTGGAGATATACTTCCCCCTGGAAGTATCAAAATAGTCGTAATTGGTCGTTTCATAACTGGCAGCAACCATAGCTCTCATATGATGCTTGCCGATTGACCTGGAATATTCCATCTGAACATACGGGTTAATCCGGTAATCCCTGGCTGACGACATCTTCAAACTTCCGTTTCCATAATAACCGTCACTAATCACATCATCCATATCTGCACCTTCCGCGAGCAGTTCCTCATACCGCCAGTTTTTAACCTCCGGGCAGCCCTTCCACTCACTATAATCTCTTAATTGCACATTTGCATTGAGGTATGCATACACTTTCAGTTCAGGAAGAATGTCCCAACTCAAGAAAGCATTACCGTAAATGTTATTGTTTTTCTGATGAATCTCATTGTAAAGCATCTTGGTCAACGGATTCTCTCCTTGCACCTGCCCCGTATACGACAAAGTCGTATTATCGGGCATCGCAATCATACCGTCTGAGTTATAGGCTGGATTCAGAGGATTGGCACGCATCAGGTCAAGCGCAAAGACCTCATCCACACTTCCGTTCGGAGTGCGCTGATCGCCGTAAGTATAACCAATAGATGCTCCGATCTTTAATTTGGGAAGTACATAAGTATCCAAGTTCAGACGGGCAGTAAGCCGTTTATAGTTACCACTGGATGCTATGGAACCCTGGTCCATATAGCCTAAAGAAAAGTAATATTTGGTCTTATTATTTCCGCCGCTTGCACTCATATTGTATTCTTGGGTAGTAGCCGTACGGAAAATCTGATCAAACCAATCGGTAGAACACGCATCCCTGAATTTAGGTGTACGGTATCTTTCAATTACTTCATCCGGAAAAGCTGACTCCAATCCTGAGTTGATTCGAGCCTCATTCATTAGGAGCATAAATGTTTCCGGATCCGTCACCATATCCGGCTTACTCTGGTCAGTCATTTTAGACCAGGAAAGACCTGCACTTACATTAAAAGTCGACTTCCCTTCTCCTTTTCCTTTCTTAGTACTGACCAATACAACACCATTCGCGGCCTGCGAACCGTAGATAGAAGCCGATGCAGCATCTTTCAAGACAGAGATACTTTCGATATCCGCTGGATTTACCACATCCATGTTCGGAGAAATAACCCCGTCAATCAAGATAAGAGGAGAAGTATTATTCAACGTACCGAGACCGCGAATGGTGATCTGCGCACCGTCGGCACCTGCCATACCGGACGATTGTGCGATATGTACGCCTGCTATCTTACCTGCCAGGCTCTGCGAAGCACTGGTAATAGGTCGACTCTCTAGTTGTTTCACATCAAGACTCGCCACTGCTCCAGTCAGATTCACCTTTTTCTGTGCGCCATATCCCACTACAACGACTTCATCAAGAAGCTGCGAATTCTCTTTCAATATGACTCTTACATACTTCCGCCCTTTAATGGCAACTTCTTGCTCTTCAAAACCAATATAAGATACAATTAGGATATCTCCCGATACATTTTCCAAAGAAAAGTTTCCATCCACATCAGTAATAGTTCCTTGATTGCTTCCTTTTAACTTTACATTGGCTCCAATCACCGCTTCTCCGTTTGTGTCGACGATTCGTCCCTTGACTATGCCGTTCTGCATAACCTGCAACTCCTCGTCTACTCCTAGCATTGCATAGGAAGGTTGCGTGTTTCCTATTAATAAAACAAATGTCGCTGTCAGGAATAAAGTCTTCCTTAACGAAATAAAGAAAAAATGCTTTTCCATAAAACTGATTTTAAAATTAACTATTCAAGGCATTGCACCCTCGTTTTGTCGCAAAACTAAGCAGGATGCATTGCCTAAAAGGGAAGTAATTCGGCTTTTTTAGGGTGAAATTCGGCTATTGGGCGATTCGGGGCAATCCGCGGTGAATAAGTGAATCTGATAATCAGATTCGACTATAAACTAAGCACATATTGCTTGGGAGTCATATTCATCTTACGTTTGAAAAGATCACGGAAATGTTTCACATCATTGAATCCGCATTTGGCGCATACCGTACCAATATTCGTCTCGCCTTCCTTAAAATATTGGACGGCTTTAAACAGGCGGTATTCATTTATAAATTCAACAACAGTCATTCCGGTCATCCCTTTTATTTTACGGTACAAGGTGGAATGACTCATCCCCATGTGTTCTGCAAAAGCCATTATCTCAAAACTGGAATTATTCAGGTTATTATCAATAACCTCCCGGCACTTCAACAGGAACTTCTGTTCTTCCTTCGAGTATTTCTTTTCCGTTTTCACTAATGAGTTCACCATCTCTGCCGATTCTACACGTGCCAACAGTTGATCGATACGTTTACGGAGATATTTTAATGAAATCGGTTTGGTCAGATAAGCATCCGCACCGCAATCAAAAGCCACCATTTGGTCTTCCTCTGAAGTTTTGGCAGTCAACATAATGACAGGAATATGGGCCAACTTCTTATCTCCCTTCATCAATTGCAAGAAATCCGTCCCACTCATTTTAGGCATCATCACATCACAGATTATGATATCGGGCAATGCGGTCTGCACCAAAGAAAGTCCATCCATACCATTACTTGCCTTCAAGATCTTAAAATCACCGTTTAAAAAGCGCTCCAGCATATCGAGTATTTCACTCTCGTCATCTATTATTAATAAGGTGTGAGGTGCTGTCGGTGAAGAGGCCGATTCTGCCGCCACAGACATATACGCATTTTCTTTCTCAGATTTCGGCACAAAGATGATTTCTTCTTCCGAAGAAACAGGTTTATCCACTCTTTCTTTTTGGGGAAGTTCGACTATAAATTTAGCACCTCTATTCGGTTCACTTTCCACGCGTATCGTCCCGTCATGTAGTTCGACCAGATGTTTCACAAAAGAAAGTCCGATACCATCCCCCGTAGAAAATATTTCGGTATTTTCTACCTGAAAAAAGCGTTCGAATATAGCATCCTGAAATTCTTTTTTAATTCCGATGCCATTGTCTTCAACCACTAACGTTACTTTTTCATCCGTTTCATCGATAGATAATACGATTTTCCCACCTTCCGGAGTATATTTAAATGCATTGGAAATGAGATTGGACAAAAGAATCTCCATTTTTTCGGGATCAAATTCGACACGAATGCTCGTCCGCGACGGCAAGAAATGAAAAATAATATTCTTCTGCTGGCACAGAGCTTCATAATCCACGGTCAAGTCTTTACAGAAAGCAACCAGATTCAGTGATTGCGGCTCCAGTTTCAACTTTCCGGACTCCAGTTTACGGAAGTCAATAATCCGGCTAATCAGCTTGTTCAGTTTCATAGCATTCCTGTACATGCCCACTAAGAAGGACTTAGGAACCGAAACCGGGCCTCTGCCCTCCCTGCTCGTCAGAAGCTCTTCCAAAGGAGAGGTTATCAGAAAAATAGGAGTACGCAGTTCATGCGTAATATTCGTATAAAAGCTCAGCTTTGCCTCATTGATATTTTTAGCCGCTTTCTTCTCTATCTCATTCAAATGTACCAAATGTTTTATATTCAATTCATGACGGTATAACCAGAATATAAAAATGATTAGTCCCAGGATTAGTATGCCCCAAAGAAACAAAGCCCAAGTGGTTTTCCACCAAGGGGGTGTGATAATAATCTTCAGGCAAGATGCTTTATCAGTCCATTGACCTTCATTGCCGGAAGCCTTGACGTAAAAATAATATTCTCCGGGAGGAATATTAGTATAGGAGACCTGACGGGCATGAGAGATTTCAGACCAGCCATTCTCGAAATTTTTCATATAACAAGAGAATTGTACCTTATCAGGAGAAATCAACTCCGGTGTTGAGAAATGAATCGTGAAGAAATTCTGATCGTATGACAAGTGTATATTCTCCGGTTGCATACCATAGAGACTCACATTTTTATTCTCATGATTCAACAGTTCAAGATTGGTGAAATACACATGATTGACCTGTTCACTGTCATATTTAATATCTTCCGGTTTGAAACTGAATAAACCTCCCGTACTTCCAAAATACATTGTATCCCCCTCTTGAAAACATGCGTTATAATTGAATTGGGTAGAAGTAAGATTATCTTCCTTACCAAAACGAATAAACTTTCCATTGACAGGATTATAGCGGAACAAGCCATTATATGTACTCACCCATAAATAACCGGACTTATCTTCCAACATCCCCACTACATTTGTATCTGTCAGACCACTTTCAATTCTATACGGAGTGATTTCTCCGGAACTTTGGTCTAATTTGTATAAACCGGCATATTCTACCGAGAACCATACTTGATTCCGGGAATCAATGAACATATACCGTATCATATTACCGGGGATAGGCGTTTTTTCCGATTCTTTAAAGTAATGTTCAAGAGGTTCTTTCGTCTTCCGATCAAATTTATAAAGCCCATACCCCATCGTACAAAGCCAAATGGCATCCTCTTCAAATATAATATTCAAAGCATTCAGATTGCTCAGATTGTCAACTATAGTAAATGTCTCGTTCTTTTTATGGAAACAATAAACATCTTCGGCTATAATCCAAATATTACCCTCACCATCATCCTTGATCTGCCATATTCTATTTGCACTCTCTTTATCTTTAACCGGTGGCAAGACATAATTCTTAAAAGTGTGACCGGATAGTGAATAACGGCTGAGCCCCTTGCCATATATTCCCAACCAGGCAAATTCTTCATCTACTGATAACGACAAAAGATTGTCACCCGAAATGCCACTATTATGTGTTGTATATTTCAGAAGTTGGTCATTCTTTACATCATAAATATTCAGTCCGCCGCCGTCCAGTCCCACATACAACCGTTCCTTTTGAGAAATGACAGCGGTTACCATATTATATGAAAGTTTTTTATTATGCACGCAGAAAGACTTAAACCAGTCGTAATGTTCCGAACTTGCATTCAGTCCTCCCCGATACGTACCGATCCAAAGATTCTGTCCCCGATCAACAAATAATGAATAAATGGCATCACTGCTCATATCGCTTTCTCCCGAAGAAATGCCGGAGCATCCTTCTTCATTAAAAACTATCAGCCCGTTTCCATCTGTTCCGAACAATGTTTCATCTTTATAGTCGACAATTGTCTTTACGCTTGACGGTATCCTGACTTCCAGCTTTTCAAGGCTATTCTCCTTGTTCGTCCTAAATGCCAGACTTGGATAGCCTATACCAAAGCCAAGAAAAATCATATCTTTATTCGCACTGTAATACAGACAGTCGCTCAGTACTTTTGAGTCAAACGGAAAATGAGCCCGAATCCTCATTTTGTCGGGATCAATAACATATAAACCGTCTGTAGCATGCCCAATCAATAACCCCTCTTTATAGCTTGATATAGACAACCATTCTATATTCTTTTTATAGTCACACGGTTCAAATACACATCCCTCTTTACGCACCAATAGTTCATGCGAAAAGGTTAAGACAAAGACTTTTCCTTGATTCACTACAATATTTTTGATGCTTTCCGTTATCCCTTGTCTTTCACCTGTCGGAAGATTCCATTCACACAAACGAAAATTATTCTCTTTATAAGAATAAAGATTCAACCCCCGTTCAGTTCCCACCCAAAGCTCATCTCCCAACGAAGCCACAACTTCCACATAATTATTAATTATAGACAAACTGTCTTGGGAATCATGTCTGAAGATGGTAAAATCGACTCCGTCAAATTTACACAGTCCGTTGAACGTGCCCAACCAAATAAATCCTAAATGATCTTGGGTGATAGACTTTACTGTATTATTGGATAACCCATCTGACATATCCCAAAGTTTAAAATGCTCATAGCCGGCAAAAACATGGAGAGGGAGGATGATAAGTAGTATAAAAATTATTCTTTTCAAGTTCTTCATAGTATAGCTATATCTTATAATACCTTACTGTCCTATTAAAATACAAGAAATTATTCTTTGAAACATTACAGCTTCTTAGTAGACAGGGCATTAATGAGAGATTTCATAGATTAACGTGACAAATGTAGGGAAATTCTTTGTAATCCGGCTATAAATAACGTATAAATTAAGAGGCAGAATGACCTATCATAAAGAAATATTTAGATACATGCCTTCATCATCTTTACTTTATTAAAGCAAAAACCTTTTATTTACAAAGAATAAAGTATAACTTTGTAATCTTAATATTCTTATTTAACTCTAATATTCAATATTTTGATTAACATGATAAAAAAACATCGATTAGTAGCACTAAGCACTTTGCTGATATTTACATGTACAACTATGAATGCTCAGAAAATTGTGAAACTTTGGGAGACAAATCCTCCGACAAGTAATGAAATAACAAAAGCTGAAAAGTACGAGAGAAACGGCAATTGGGTAACAAATGTTTCCTCACCCGAACTGACTATTTACCAAACCAATAAAGCAAAGAATACAGGAATGGCAGTTGTGATATGTCCAGGTGGCGGATACGCCGGACTGGCTATTCTGCACGAAGGGGAACAGTTTGCAAAATGGTTGAACGGACAAGGAATAACGGCTTTCGTCCTCAAATACCGGATGCCGAACAAACATAAGGAAGTACCATTAGATGATGCACAGCAGGCAATACGTTATGTACGCAATCATGCAAGCGAATTTGGTATAGACGTAAATAAAGTAGGTATCGCCGGTTTCTCGGCAGGCGGACATTTGGCTGCTACCGCTTCTACGCACTACACGACAGAGGGAACAAATACAAAACCGGATTTCTCCATTCTTTTTTATCCTGTCATAACCATGGAGAGGGCTACGCATGGCGGTTCCCGTTCCAATCTGTTGGGTGACAATCCCCTACCGGCCGATATCCAGTTTTTCTCTAACGAAAAGCATATCAATGCAAATACCCCGCCTGCCATCTTGTTATTGAGTGATGACGATAAATCCGTACCAACTGCCAATAGCGTGCTCTATTATCAATCATTGAAGAAAAACAATGTCCCCGCAACCATGTATATATTTCCCGAAGGCGGTCATGGCTGGGGGATGAATATAGACTTTAAGTATCATTCACAGATGCTTGAGTTGCTGGGTATGTGGCTGAAGTCTACTGATGTCCAATTGGGAAAGATTCAAGAGAAGTAGTAAACTGAATCTCACTATTGCTTTACACTTCATCTTTGTCGCCTTCTTTATAGTTATTAGCGCCTCTTCTGTATGCTTGCGGAGTAATATGATATTTATCTTTAAAGCACTTGCTGAAATATTTTGGAATATTGAATCCTGATTTATCAGATATTTCCGAAATATTTAGCTCTGGATTATTTCTTAGCAAGTAAGCTGCCCGTTTTAAGCGGATGGTCATAATCAAGTCACCAGGAGTTTGCCCAGTCACAGCTTTTAGTTTGGTAAATAGCTTTGTTCGGGCAATCCCCATTTCCGCCGCTAACTGGTCAACATTGAATTCTGCATTCTCTATTTCTTTCTCGATAATCTCCATAGCGCTATCCAGGAACTTCTTATCTAAGGTATTTGTTGCCAAAATCTGCATATTAGTTTGCGGCTGTTTACTGAATTTTTCCTGCAGCATAATCCGATTATTGACTAAATTATTGCAACGTGACAGCAAAATATTAATATTGAATGGTTTAGTTATATAGTCATCGGCTCCCATTCTAAGTCCCTCCATATTGTATTCAACAGCAGTCTTAGCAGTAAGTAATACGACAGGAATGTGACAAAGTTCCAAGTCTTGCTTTACGGTTTGACAGAGCTCCGTACCTGACATTTCCGGCATTACGATATCACTAAGTACGATATCAGGCAATTCAGAGCGCACCTTTTCCACCCCTTCTTTTCCATTAGATGCTGTTATTACAGTATAAAATATTTCAAATATCTCAACCAGCATATTACGGAGAGAATCATTATCTTCCACAATCAGTATTTTGTATTTCTCTTTCTTTTTATCTATGTTATCCTGGTTTATAATTTCCTGCTTGTCCAGAAAAGTTCTCCAATGCTTGTGGCCTTCCAAATCAACATTGGTATCCGATTCATCCTGCTTTTGCTCACAGATCTGATCAGAAGTAAAGTGGTCATTACCGTTTTTTAAATGCATACGGAACGTGGAGCCTTCCCCTTGTTCACTAAACACTTCAATACTCCCATGGTGCAATTCTATTATGCCTTTGGTCAAAGCCAGACCTATGCCGGTACTTGCACTAGTCAGCGAATTCAGTTGTTCGGCTTGATAGAAGCGGTCAAATATCTTATCTATATCTTTAGCTGCTATACCTGAACCGGTATCGGTCACTTCAATAATAACTTCCTGGTTTCTTTTCCGAACCGAAATAGAAATATGATCCTGAGCTTTCGTATGCTTAAAAGCGTTGGATATAAGGTTGTTCATGACTTTCTGCATCTGTTTGGTATCATACCATACTCGAATATCATCACTGCTTTTTTCAAAAGTGAAAGAAATCTGATGCAATTTTGCATATTCTGAGAATAGCAAATAATGCTCATATACAAAATCTACAATATTATGTTCACAGACTTTAATGGTCGTATAGCCTTGTTCCTGCTTTCGAAAATCGAGTAATTCTGTTACAAGTTCCTTTAATTGCAGACAACTTTTATAGGTCCCTAATATTTTATTATATATATCAGGTACGAGCTGACGTGATAATAACACTTCCATTTGCCCTATAATAAGTGATAATGGTGTACGGAATTCGTGTGAGATATTAGTGAAGAAACGCAATTTTGCTTGATTCATTTGTTCTATATCATTGGCATGTTTCTTCTCATATTTAAGAGACTCTTGCATCTTGATACGTTCTCGGTAAATGCGCACCAAATACCACGTAACCACCCCAACAAGTATAATATAGCATAAATACGCCCAAAAACTAAGATAGAACGGAGGCAATATTTGGATAACCAACAGACTGGGAGGAACTGTAGTTTCGTTTGCATTTTCCGCACGCACTATTAACGTATATTTGCCGGGAGATAAATTGGAGTATGTAATTGTATTCTGTTCCAATTTATTCCAGTTTTTTGAAAAGCCTTCTAATCGATAGACAATCCTATCTTTATTGAAAGGTAGATAATCAGTGGTAGTATATTCAATACTGAATATATCTTGCCCAGCCTTTAGTGTAACTTCTTGTGTAAAACTGATATCTTTCTCCAAAATTCCACTTTTGTCAGCGACACGTATCGTTTGTCCATTCACAGTGAGACGGTAAGGCAATATCTTGTATGAACGTGGCATTTGCTCCAAATCGCGTTCATAAAATGAAATTGCCCCGGAAGTTCCCCCTATGAAAATCTCTCCTTTCCTACTTTTGTAGAGGGCATTCTCGTTGAGACAACTTAACGGTAGCTGAGTATAATTTTTGAATATCTTCTGCTTGTAATCCAATATAGAAAAACCTTTATCAGTAGTGACCAGCAGTCTGTCAGGAGTCAATTCGCAAATATTATAAACCACATTGCTTGCCAAACCGCTATTTTTCATATCAAAATTTTCAAAACTATCAGTCTCTTCCTGATATAAGTCTAAACCATACTCATTGGTACAGAACCAAAGTCTTTGTTGACTGTCCACAAAGATTGAGTTAATACTGTTACTGCTGATACTATGTTTGACAGCATAATTAGCTTTATAACTAGATAGTTTTCCTGTATCGAAATGATAGGAACATACACCATTGTTATTACCTATTATCCACAAATTACCTTTATAATCTAATACCAATCCAATAGAGTTTAAAGTTCTAGAATGCATATTCGAATCTTTAAAGAAACGTGTACATTCACCAGTTTGCGGATCAAATGTCCCGATACCATTATCGGTAGCAAGCAATAGTTTCCCTTGATAAAAAAGAATATCTTCAATATTATTGGATAGGATACCATTCTTATCTTCTTTTTGATATTTAGTTATATGACCTGTTTTCACATCTAACTTATAAAGCCCAGCCATGTGTACACCCAGCCATAGAGCTTCACGTTGTGAATCATAGTAGATAGCTTTTATATTATTTCGCAATGTCCCTATGGAACTATCTTCAAGTGTATATCGTTTATAAGTATGCGTTTCAGCATTATACATATTTACTCCGCCACCTTCCGTACCTATCCAGAAATTTCCTTTATCATCTTCTATTATACGACTGACAATGGGAGAGCTCAATCCTTCGCTTTCTTTAGGTGATGCTTGATATTCACGAAAAATCTGTTTTTGGGGATTGAAGAAATTTACTCCGCCAAAATAGGTTCCCGCCCAAATAGTTCCCTGCTGGTCACAGAACAAACTCCAAATGGACGAATAGGATAAACCCTTTTCATTCTCCTGTTTGACATACCGGTGGAATTTACCTGTCTTTCTATCATATTTATTGAGCCCGTTGAAAGTTCCTATCCAAATGTTCCCTTCCAGATCTTCGCAGCATCGATGAACGAAGTTGGAACTTATACTTCCCGGATTGTTCTCATCATGAACAAAGTTGATTATTTTTTGCCCCTCTATGCAGTACACTCCTTGTCCGCTTCGTGCGGCTATCCAGTAACTGCCCCTACTATCCTTAAAAATGTCTGTAATATTTCCTTGTGAAATAAGCTGATTTAATTTTTTCTCAGGAGTAAGTACATATAGACCTTTATTAGTGCCTATAAAGATAGAATCATTGTGTACATACAATTTTCGTATATATCTATTATCTAAAGGCAATTTATAAACAGGCCGCAATTTTTCTCCATTGTATTTGAAAATTTGAGTTGAAGTAGCTATATATAAAGAATCAGCAAAGAATTCTGCTGTGATATTTTGAGTCGTGAGATGTGTAAACTGGTCTTTTTGAATATCATAAGCTGATACTCCCCTATTAGTCATTATATACAGATGCCCCTTTTTATCACCAGTAATTTGGTAGATATCATTATATTGTATACTGTTGGGATTCCCTTTCTCTTTTTGATATATTTTAAAATCCTTGCCATTATATAAACTGATACCATTGTGGGTGGCAAACCATAAAAATCCTCGTTCATCTTGATAGATTGATACTACAGAATTATGCGATAATCCGTCATCAGTTGTCAGGTGACTGAAAGATAAATTTTGAGTTTTTCCTGCCAGTATATATAAGGACAAGAAGCAAAGGATTAGCAGAGCCTTTTTTTTCATAGTTTTTCTGTGTGTGCTACAGTTTTATTCATATACGATCAATTGGCAAATATAACGTTTTTAAGCAACATAAGTATTCCAGAATATGACGAAAATGGTATGTTTTTGTATATATGAGTGGCTTATTTTGTACATTTTATCTTTTTAGGCATATACGCACGCACTTTTACCTTTCGTGTATTTTAAGAATCCCTGTTCTCTTTTCCATCCCATACATTTGCACTAATTAATGTATTTCTTTAGTAAAATAAGTATGAAAAATACAATTTGGATTAGTTTCGGAATATCCTTGCTGACAATTGTTGCTTGTAAGACGGCAAATTTAGCTAATGACTTTCTTACAGACAACATAGAGTACGCCTCAACCCAATATGAACGACAAATGGAAGAGCTTGAAAAAAGTGATAAAATTCGTATTCCCCGTACAGTGAAACCAAATGGAGAAATTCAATATGCACCTATTGGTTGGGATTGGACAGCCGGTTTTTACGCTGGTAGTCTGTGGTATCTATATGATCTGACAGGTAACGAGTATTGGCAATCCCAGGCAAAAAAATATACGGAAATCTTAGAAAAGATGCAATATAATACACAGCATCATGATATCGGTTTCATTATCGGTTGTAGTTATCTGAACGGCATCCGCATGGGAAGGGGCGAGAAAGAAAAATATAAATCGGTAGTGACACAAACCGCAAAATCCTTATCAACCCGTTTCCGACCTGCAGCCGGGGTCATACAGTCATGGAATACAGAGAAAGGCTGGCAGTCTCAGCGAGGATGGAAATGTCCGGTCATTATTGACAACATGATGAATCTGGAAATTATGTTCGAGGCCACCCGGCTTTCCGGTGATTCCACTTTTTACAATATTGCGATATCCCATGCCAACCAAACATTGAAAAACCATTTCCGTAATGACGGAAGTTCTTTCCATGTGGTAGATTATGATCCGGAAACAGGGGAGATACGCACGCGTTGTACTGCCCAGGGATATGCCGACGAATCAGCTTGGGCACGTGGACAGGCATGGGCAATCTACGGCTATACGATGTGCTACCGCTACACCCACGATCCCGAATATTTGAAAATGGCCGAGAAAATCTATGAATTTATATTTACGCATCCTAATATGCCGGAAGATTTGGTTCCTTTTTGGGATTATGATGCAGTGAACATACCTAATGAACCACGTGATGTTTCTGCAGCTGCCATTACAGCATCTGCTTTATATGAGCTAAGCACTGTTACCCAAAAGAAAAGTTATAAAGAAACAGCCGATTTAATTATGGTGTCTTTAGCTTCTCCCGGCTATCGGGCTAAATTGAGAGAGAATCACTGCTTTCTTTTGATGCATTCAGTAGGCAGTATTCCACACGGCAGCGAAATCGATGTACCGCTGAACTATGCTGATTATTATTTCCTTGAATCTTTAAAACGCAAACGTGACTTAGACAATAAACAGAGACACTAAATACCCTTACAGAGAATTTAAAGTGACAGGAGAATATCTCTGGTACATAGAACAAGGGATGATTTTGTACGGAAAAGTATGATTTTTATCCAAACATCCCATATAAAAATGAGATGTATTATTTATACCGTTTTTAAGAATTTTTAGAGTATCCATTCTCTTTCATAGCTTCTTATATTTGCAATATCAACTAAAGAATGACAGCATCAGAAGGATTATATATCTAGTATAGTATTATTAACTTTAATTTAAATGAAATGAAAAACATCTTCAGTCCTATGAAGATACCTCAGAAACAGGTATGGCTGTTGGCCGCGTCTTTGACGTTCGGGCAAACGGTTTTTTCTTCAGAAAATTTTACGTCGGAGAAGATAGTGACTACAAGTACTATCACACAGCAGAATCGTAAGACTGTAGTCGGTACGGTAACGGATAACTTTGGTCCGGTAATAGGTGCCAGTATTGTTGTAAAAGGAACGACCAATGGTGTAATTACCGACATGGATGGTAATTTCAAACTTGAGGTTCCGGTAGGTGCTACTATCATTATATCCTATACCGGGTATAAAGATAAGGCTATCGTTTATAAAGGTGAATCCAAGCTCAAGGTTGAGTTGAGTGAAAACGTTCAGGAATTGCAGGAAGTGCAAGTTGTAGCCTATGGTACAGCAAAGAAAATGACAGTAACGGGAGCTATGTCTTCCATTTCATCGAAAGATGTATTGAAAAGTCCGGTTTCGAGTATCGGCAATGCCTTAGCAGGTAAAATGCCAGGATTGTCTGCCATACAGACATCCGGACAGCCGGGTGGAGATGATCCTACAGTATATGTGCGTGGTGTAGGTTCGTTAAATGAGTCTATGTCTAAGCCGCTGATGTTGGTGGATGGCGTGGAACGTAGCTTCTTCCAGCTTGACCCTAATGAAGTGGAAGATATTACAGTCTTGAAAGATGCTTCTGCAACAGCAGTGTTTGGTGTACGTGGAGCCAATGGTGTAATTCTTGTAACCACCAAACGTGGACAGGAAGGCAAAGCGAAAGTGAACTTTTCCACTTCATTTGCTATACAAAGTCCGACTCGCTTGCCTGAATTTGCTGATAGTTACGAGTACGCTACGGCTTATAATGCAGCACAACTTCGTGATGGAGTTGCCGAAGGCCAGCTAGCTTTTAAACCGGAAACGATCGAAGCTTTCCGCACTAACAGCAATCCTTTGGCTTACCCCAATACAGACTGGATGGACAAGCTGATTCGTAAAACAGCTTTGCAGACACAACATAACCTGACCATTTCAGGCGGTTCACAGAAAGTGCGTTACTTTGCATCGCTGGGTGTATTTACACAAGACGGCCTCTTCAACTGTTTCCAGAAAGACTATGACGACAACTATAGTTACAATCGTTATAACTATCGTGTCAATCTGGACATGAACTTGACGAAAACGACTTTATTCCGTATGAATATGGGAGGACGTGTCAATGATAAACGTTATCCGGGTGTGGACGGTGAATCCGGCCTGAGTAATATTGAAACCATTTTCCGCGGTATCTATTGGGCTACACCTTTCTCCGGTTCAGGCATAGTGAATGATAAATGGATTTGGTCTGATGCCAGTTATATTTCAAATATCGCCGGAGATATGCGTGACGCACTTTATACGTATTATGGCAGAGGGTATGATGTCTCTTATGGCAATACGCTTAATTTCGATTTCCAATTGGAGCAAAAACTCGATTTCTTAACCAAAGGCTTGAAGGCTCACGTAAAAGGGGCTTACAACAGTTCGGTGACTTTAACGAAAAAAAGGCGTGGTAAAACGCCTCACTACGAACCGTTGGTGCAACAAGACGGAAGTGTGCTTCTTAGCCGGGTGGATGAAGCAACTGTATTAGGTTATGATGAGGCAATTGGTCGCAACAAGGATTGGTATGTAGAAGCAGCTTTGAACTATAAGCGCGACTTTGGCAAACACCACGTCACGGGGTTGGTGATGTACAACCAGTCTATCACTTACTATCCTGAAGGACCTGATGCGTTCTTGTCCATTCCGAGAAGTTATATCGGGTTAGTAGGACGCGCCACTTACGATTTTAATACCCGTTATATGGCTGATATAAATATGGGATACAACGGTTCCGAGAACTTTGCCCCAGGCAAGCGTTTCGGTCTGTTTCCCGCCTTTTCTTTGGGCTGGATTATTTCAGAAGAAAAATTTATGCAAAGTCTGAAGCCTTATGTCAGTTACCTGAAATTGCGTGCTTCTTATGGTATTGTGGGTAACGACCGTGTAAGTGACAAATCCAGATTCCTTTATTTGCCGGACGTATACAATCCTGCCAGTGGCGGTTTCTATTTCGGTAACGGTTCTTCCATCACTAAAGGTGCTGTCGAATCAAAGAAAGGTAATCCCAATGTGACTTGGGAAACGGCAGCCAAGCAGAATTATGGTGCCGACGCTTACTTTTTCGACAGCAAGCTGAAGATAAATTTCGACTATTTCATTGAGCATCGTCGCGACATCCTGACTTCCCGCGGTACAAACCCCGGCTATCTGGCTGTGACGCTTCCTACTGCCAACATCGGTAAAGTAGATAACAAAGGCTTTGAGTTCAGCATGACCTGGAGAGACAAAGTAAATGCTTTTGATTATAACATTGGTTTCAACATCTCTTATGCTAAAAATAAGATTATCTATATGGACGAAGCCGAATATCCTTATGCTTATATGCAACGTACAGGCAAATCGGTGGGACAGAATTTCGGTCATAAGTTCGATGGCTATTTCTCGGAAGAAGATGTCGCACGCTATGTTACCGAAGAACGTGGTGGTATGCCCGACTATGGTACAGGCTTTACACCCATGCCCGGCGACGTGAAGTACAAAGACTTGAACGGTGATAAGAAGATAGACCAAAATGATATTACAGCCATTGGTAATCCCACTTATCCCCAACTGTCCGGTGGCATCAACTATGGAATTTCATACAAAGGATTTGATATAAGCATGACTTGGTCGGGAGCTGCAAAAACTTCCCGAATGCTAAAAGACGTATTCCGTTATCCTTTCGGCCAGACCGATTCCCGGTCTTTGATGAGGTATTTCACTACCGATACGTGGACTCAGAAGGGAGACGCGGCCAAGTATCCGGCTATTTCATTCCTTAATAAATCCAACAATTACCGTGATTCTGATTTATGGCTGCGTGATGCCTCTTACTTGCGTTTGAAGAATGTGGAAATAGGTTATAGCTTTTCCAAAAAGGCACTGGAGAAAATACATTTAGGTAGCTTGCGGATATATGCTACGGGATATAATCTACTCACATTCGATAAGCTGGATGTAATAGATCCCGAGTCAAAGGCCAGTGCCACACCTATGTATCCGTTGGTGATGGTTATTAATTTCGGTCTGAAAGTAGGATTTTAATTTAAAAATGGAGAATAAACGATATGAAATCACTTAAAAGATATTTTCACGGCTTGATGTTGATTGCGTTATTGACTACAACGATATCATGCGAGGACTTTGCGCTAGGTGAAAAATTTCTTCAGAAGCCGCCTAGTTCTGATGTAACCATCGATACTATTTTCTCTACGGCCGAATATGCACGCCGTGTATTATGGAACAGTTATGGATATTTACCTTATAGTTTTAACGCGAGCAATCAATACACAAATTCGGTAGGATTATGGTATGGTATCCTGGAAGGATTGACTGATCTTTGCAATTCATCTTTAACATGGGATGGGGTGAATATTAATTACTACAACGGTTCTTACAATGCCGGCTCCGAGGACAAAGCCAACGGTACCAAATATAAGTTTACGGCACGCAATGGTTGGAAAAGCATCCGCATGGCTTGGGTATTTATTGAGAATGTGGACAGGGTGCCTGATATGGGTGCGGACGAAAAATCCCGTTTAAAGGCAGAAGCTAAGATTGTCATCGCTACCCAATATGCCGAAATGCTCCGTCATTATGGCGCATTGCCCATAGTAGATCATGCGATTGAAGCAGATGACGCACAATTGCCCAGACGTGGCACTTTGCAAGAGACGGTAGACTTTATCATCCGTATGCTGGATGAGGCTATTGCCTGTAAGGAATTACCCTGGGCTGTCACCGAAGAAGAGTCTGACAACTGGAGCGGACGTTTGACCCGCGCCTCTGCTATGGGATTGAAAGTTCGTGTCCGTTTGTTTGTGGCAAGTCCGTTGTTCAATTCAGATGCTCCTTATTATGATGGCGAAGCTTCTACCAAACTGATGACTTGGTTCGGGGGTTACGACGCAAAGCGTTGGGAGGATGCAGCCAATGCCGGCAAGGAGTTTTTTGATGAGATGAAAAAGGAAGGATTCTACGGCCTGGTAAAAGAGGCTGAGCCGCGTATGGCATTCCGCGATGCTTACTATAAACGCGGCACTACGGAGTCACTGATTTCGGTACGTCGCCACTATCGTACCAACAATATTGGTGGTATCATGCAAGGAGCTCGTTGGGGTGCCTGGGGACCTACAAAAGAATATTTCGATATGTTTCCCATGGCAGATGGCAGCGATTTCGATTGGAATAATCCGGAACATAGCAAAAACCCGTTTATCAACCGTGACCCACGCTTGAGTGAGACAATTTTATTAGACGGCGATATCTTTGGCAGTGGAAAAGCCGATGTTTGTAGAGCCAAATCGGATGACAAGAAGAACTACCCGGCAGGTATACATTATAATAACAAAACTGTCAGTCTGGACGATAAAGGACTTACAACCAATGGTATAACAGCCCGCAAATTTTTGCTTGACCGCCAGGGAGAGTGGAAGAACCGGGTGATCCAGTGGCCGTTGCTGCGTTTAGCGGAAGTTTATTTGTCGTATGCCGAGGCACTTAATGAATGCAACCGTACCGCCGAAGCTTATCCTTACATCAATGCAGTGAGAAATCGTGTGAACTTAGGGGATTTGAAAACAGGTTTGGATAAAAAAGAATTCCGTGAAGCCGTGCTTCGTGAACGGGCTTGTGAGTTCGGATACGAAGAGGTTCGCTTTTACGACTTGATCCGTTGGAAGCGTGAAGCCGATTTCACCAAACGTTTGCATGGCCTTTATATTTATCGTCATGTAGTACCTGAGGGAACAGACAAGTTTGCCGGTGAATATAAATTTGATTTCCCACAACTGACAGCAAGAGCCTGGCAGAAAGCTGGTGGATTCACACCGAAGTGGTATCTGAGCGCTTTCCCTGCCACAGAGATAAATAAGGGATACGGACTGGTACAGAATCCGGGTTGGGAATAAAATAGAATTTATTATTGAATAAAGTAATCATACTATCCTTATGGAAAAAAGTATAAAGCTATTAATTGCAGGGCTATTGTTTTCTTCTGTTTCAGTAGCTCAGGTAGCAGACAGCATACAACATTATGGACGGGGCATCTCGTTCAACAAAAAGGAAGCAACTACCGCCGGAGGCGTGGCGACTTCAGAGCGCTTGGGCCACAGAACGAGTACGGTAGCCTCTAATTCCCTGTTTGGCTTGATTCCCGGTCTTCAGGTATTGCAGAATGCGGGTAACGAATGGGAAAACGGTGCTACACTCTATATCCGTGGTTTAGGCACTACCAACGAAAAGAGTCCACTGATATTGATTGATGGCTTTGAACGCAGCATCGATAATCTGGCTGTGCAGGACATCGAATCAGTGACTGTGCTTAAAGACGCCACTTCACTTGCTTTATATGGCATCCGTGGTGCCAACGGAGTGGTTTATATCAAGACTAAACGCGGCTATGCAGGCAAACCGGTCATCACTCTCGACTATGAATTCAAAATGGGTACTCCGCGTCGCCTGCCTAAGTTTGTAGATGGATATACTTATGCGCAAGCCTTGAATGAAGGATTAAAGAATGACGGATTGTCTCCTCGATATGCAGACAGGGAATTGGATGCTTTCAAGAATCAGACTTATCCTGAATTTTACCCCAATGTAGATTGGATGGACGAAGCGTTGCGCGATCATAGTTATGGCAACAACGTGAACTTCTCTATGCAAGGTGGCGGCGAGAACGTTCAGTATTTCGCTCAGTTGAATTATTTGAACGATAAGGGCATTCTGCAACCAACGGATGACAACGATGGATATTCCACTCAATTCAAGTATTCCAAACTGAACTTTCTGACCAATCTGGATGTGAAGTTGGGTGCAACTACCAAATTAGAGTTGAATCTTCGTGGCAATTTCGCTGAAGACAACCGTCCTTATACTACTACTGCCGATATATTCAATGCATTGTATCAGGTTCCTTCCGGCGCCATGCCGATAAAAACTTCTCATGGGACTTGGGGAGCTACCTCTATCTATCGCAATAATCCGATCGCACTGATTTCAGGTACCGGTTATGAGCGTGGCCAATCCCGTAATCTCTATGCTGACGTAAAATTTGTGCAGAAATTGGATTTTATAACCAAAGGATTGTCGGCCACCGCACGTATCGGCTTGGACAACGAGGCACGTTATTGGGAACGCAACCAGCGCAAATTTGCCAGTGAAGAAGCAACTATGGGATGGGACGGCGAGAAAGACCAATACAAGAAGCTGACAGATGAAACTCCCTTGGACTTTACCAGTAGTATCAAGGATGTGGTTCGCCATCTCAATATAAATGCGCAGGTAAATTATGACAGGACTTGGGGTGCCGACCACAAGTTGAATGCTACCTTGTTCTATGCTATGGATAAAATGACTAAACGTGGTCAAAATGCCGGTAGAGCTTATATGGATATTGTGGGGCAGGCTCACTATACCTATAAGAGTCGTTATTTGTTAGACTTCTCATTGTCAGGTTCCGCTTCCAGCGTACTTGATCCTGATAACCGTTGGGGTATCTTCCCTGCCATCGGTGCAGGCTGGATATTATCAGAAGAGAGTGCCTTGAAAGCTGACTGGCTGGATATGTTGAAACTCCGCGCTTCGTATGGTATCGCAGGTCGCGCGGATTTTGGTACCCAACTTTTCAGAAGTTCATATAGTGGAGGTAGCAGCTACTTCTTTGGTGATACTCCGACATCCATTGGTGGATTGAAAGAGTCCCGCCTGGCTGTGGATGGTTTGACCTATGAGAAATCCCATAAACTGAATGCAGGCTTTGATTTCATGGCCTGGAGACGCCTCTCTGTGACGATAGACGGATATTATGACCATCGAACGGATATTCTGGTGAATGGTGATGGTGCCTTGTCTTCTGTATTGGGTATTGCCACTCCTTCCATCAATAACGGCATTGTAAATAGCTATGGTGTGGAAGTGGCTGCCAGTTGGAAGGACAAAATTGGCAATGTGTATTATCAGTTGGGAGGACAGTTCAGTTTCAACCGCAACGAAATCAAGGAAATGAATGAAGTTTATCGCCCTTATGATTATCTGAAACGTACCGGTCATTCTGTAGGACAATACTTCGGTTATGAAGTAGAGGGAATTTATAAAAGCCAGCAGGAGATTGACGAACGTGAAGTGAAACAAGTTCTGGATGAAGTACAACCGGGTGATTTGAAGTTCAAAGACCAGAATGGTGATAAGATAATTGATGAGTACGATCAGGTGGCTTTGGGGTATAGCAGCATCTGTCCGGAAATCTATTACGGTTTCAATCTGGCCGCCGAGTACAAAGGATTCGGATTTACCGCCTTGTTTCAAGGTGTAGCAAATTATAGTCAGTTACTGGATACCCGCAGTATCTATCGCCCGTTGGTCAACAACAATACCATTTCCCAGCATTACTACGACAATCGTTGGACAGCAAACAATCCGGATGGCAAATATCCCCGTTTGACTTACAACGGTTCGAAGAATAACTATAATACCAACTCCTTGTGGGTGGCAGATGCTTCATTCCTGAAACTGCGTACTTTGGAGATATATTATCAGTTGCCCGAAAGATGGATGAAAAGTCTCCCCGGCGTAAGCCAGGCAAGAGTGTTTGCCCGTGGACATGATTTGTTCAGCATTGACAAGATGGATGGTGTGATAGATCCCGAATTGACAGGAGCGAGCCACCCGTTGATGTCTCAATATACTTTTGGCGTTAATTTACGTTTCTAATAAACTAAGCGAAATGAAACATATGAAATTTAAATATATAGCACTGCTTTTGCCGGCTTTCGTTTTGGGCGGATGCGACTTTATGGACTGTGACGAGTCGACCGACTATCAAAAGCAGGACATCTTCGAGAGCTTTGACCGTTCAAAAAAGATGGTGACCAACATTTACAGTTATTTGCCGCAGGATTTCTGCAACACATCAGACGCTATGCTCGATGCAGCTACCGATGATGCTATCCATGTCTATAAATCTTCAGCCATCCAGTATTTTGTTAACGGCACTTGGTCGGCCAATCGTTTGGTGGATGATGTGTGGGGTAATTATTATACAGCTATCCGTTCGGCCAACTTGTATTTGAAGGAAGCTGAAGGACAGGAGTTTGAAGACTGGGAACATTCTAAAAACTATGAAGATATGATGAAAACTTACAGAAACTTTCCGTATGAAGTTCGTTTTCTTCGTGCTTTCTTTTACTTTGAATTGATAAAGCGTTATCACAATGTGCCTTTGGTGACAACCGTCCTGACACAAGAAGAAGTGAATGAGGTAATACCTGAAAGTTGTGAGAAAGTGGCACAATTCATCATGCAAGAGTGTGCAGAAATAGCTCCTATACTGCCTGTCAACTACAAGAGTGGATTTGCCGATAAGGAAACAGGGCGCATTACTCGTGGTGCGGCATTGGCTTTGAAAGCAAGAGTAGCTCTTTACATGGCAAGTCCGCTTTTCTCTGCCGACGATGCTGACAAATGGAAAAAAGCTGCCAAAGCCGCCTATGAAATCATCGGCTCGGCTTCCGAACTAGGATATAGCCTGGATAAGTTTGCCAATCTGTTCGGAGCTGCTAATAATACGAGTACAGAAGTTATCCTGGTTCGTTCTACCGGTGAAAACGGAGATTTTGAAAAAGCAAACTTCCCGATGGGAGTGGAAGGTGGAAAGACTTCTACCTGTCCGACACAGAATCTGGTAGATGCTTTCGAGATGAAATCATCAGGAAATGAGTTTGATTGGAACAATCCTGCAATGAAGGCTAATCCGTATGCCGACCGTGACCCTCGTCTGGCTATGACCGTTGTATATAACAATATGGAATGGCCGGCTGCGAAGAAAGTGGAGATATGGGAAGGTGGAGCAAACGGACTTCCTCTGGCTAATGCCACCACCACCGGTTATTACCTGCGCAAGTATGTCAACAAAGATATCAGTTTTGCTTCCGGATCTACTGTTACCAAGAAACATCACAACTGGATTCTTTTCCGTTATGCGGAAGTATTACTGAATTATGCGGAAGCAATGGCAAATGCTTACGGCCCGGATGTCCCAGGTGATAAAACATGCCCGATGACTGCTCGTGAGGCGGTAAATCTGGTACGTAATCGTTCAGGTGTGAAGATGCCCGAATTTCCTGCAGGAATGTCTAAAGCGGATTTCATCAAACGCCTGAAGAATGAACGTCGTGTGGAACTGGCTTTTGAAGGACATCGTTTTTGGGATATTCGTCGTTGGAAAGACTTGAGTAAAACAGCGAATATTTACAGAGTGAAGATAGAAAAGGCCGGTGATAACTTCAATTATGTCAAACTTCCCTATGAAACCAGAACTATCACGGATAATCTTTATTTCTATCCGATATCCAATACGGAAAAGTACAAGAATCCTAATTTGGGACAAAATCCGGGTTGGTAATAGAACCTTTTTTATAGTAAGCTAAGAAGGTCGTTTTCTGAGATTTCATGACCAGATGTATGTTACACAGACCTACTTTCCTTGCCGGGAGTGGTAGGTACTGTGTAACTAGTATAAACGGGAATGAATAATCATGCTAAATATAGTATAGAAATAGGATGTATTTTTATTGCAAAAAAACTATAGCATATAAGAAATGGAGACAATTTTAAAAAAAATAATGTGGAACGTTCCTGTCCTACTTTTAACAGGAACATCCATACAAGTCTTCGGACAGGAACAACGCCCGAATTTAGTATATATATTTCCCGATCAATATCGGCTGAATGCACTAAGCCTGTGGAGTGATCCCGAATATCGGGATATATTGAACACAGTAGGCGACCCAGTACATACACAAATCTTGACCGATTAGCCAAACAGAGTGTCATATTTAACCGGGCTTGCAGCACCTGCCCGTTAAGTAGCCCGCACCGGGCTATGCTAATGACCGGCATGTTCCCCGAAACAAACGGAGTACCTACCAATTGCTACAATGGAAGGCCGGAGGGTATTCATGAAAACCTAATCTGTTTCACTGACGTGCTGGCCTCAGCCGACTACGAAACGGCTTATGTGGGAAAAACGCACTGGAACCGCACAGAACCGTTATTCGACAAGGAAGGGAACTATGTAGGCACCACCGAGAAACCGGGAGGGCACTGTATATTTCCATACGATACATATATCCCTGAAGGCAGAGGACGCAAAAGCAATAAATACTGGTTCCAGCAACTAAAAGACAATCATTTCAATGCCGCAGCCTACTCCAATCGTCCGGAACTGGTGAATGGAAAGAAAGACGGTGAGGCTTACCGCCCACATCGATTCACTTCGGCAGTGGAAGCAGATGTGGTAATCGGATATCTGCAAAATAAATCCGGGCAACGTGACGCCTCCAAGCCTTTTAGCCTGTTTTGGAGTCTGAATCCTCCGCACACCCCCTATTCCAGCATAAAGGACTGTGAAGAAGAAGTGTTCAATCAATATTATAAGGATATGAAAAAAGAAGATTTACTGCTCCGCCCCAATGTGAAGTATGGAGAAGGCACGCAAATCAAAGACTTGAACAAGCTAATTTTGGAATCTAAAGTATATTTCTCCCTGATAAAAAGCGTGGATGATGAAATAGGCCGAGTACTGAAGGCGATGGATGAAGAAGGTTTGGCAGACAACACTATTCTGGTATTTGCTGCCGACCACGGAGAGATGATGGGTAGCCATGGTCGCATGGCCAAAGGAGTAATTTACGACGAGGCTTTTGCTATTCCATTTTTTGTACGCTACCCAAACAAACTAAAGCCACAGGTTAACGATCTAATGCTTGGGGCTACGGACATCATGCCGACAATGTTAGGTATGATGAATTTGGGTGACAAGCTACCTGAAACCGTGAAAGGGAAAGACTATTCACAAGGTATCATCACCGGAAAATTCAAAAAAGTGAAAAAGCCGGTTTCTTCATTCTATTATATGCAGAAAGAAAAAGGAGTACGTACCGAGCGTTATTCGTATCTAGTGACAAAAGAAGGAAATTATCTGTTATTCGACAATCAGAAAGATCCTTATCAAATGAATCCGTTGAAGTTGGAAGAGATTCCAGCCAGACAAATGAGACTATTGAAAAAAGAACTAGGTAATTGGCTAAAAGTGTCGGAAGACAGTTGGGCGGAAGAACGGAAATTCCCCGAAAGAATACAGTACTAACTGTCAAAACAAAGGTGACTTCCATTCACCGGCATGGAACAATTTGAAAACTTGAGAAGAAAAATATAAAAAACGGTGCAATTGTAAATTAAATTATTTCAATGATGAATCTAAAAAGAATATTAATGCTGGGTGGGCTTACAATAAGCCTGACCGGTATGTATGCCCAATCCTTTACATGGATCAGCAGCACGGAAGGAAATGTTTGGAAAGAAGCTGAAGTAAAACTTCAAACAAAGAGTAATCAAGCACCTGTTTTAAAAGCGGATGCCAATGAAAGTATCCAAACTTTCAAAAAATGGGGAACCTGTTTCAATGAATTGGGTTGGGATGCACTAAACATGCTATCAATAGATGACCAGAAGGTAGTGCTAAACAATTTTTTTGCTCCCGACGGCGAACTAAAGTTCTCTATGGGACGTATTCCGATGAATGCCAATGACTATGCACGCAACTGGTATAGCTGTAATGAAGTACCGGGTGACTTTAAACTAAATTACTTTACTATCGACCGTGATAAACAAACCCTTATACCTTACGTGAAACGTGCGCTAAAGGTGAATCCTAATATGACATTTTGGATTTCTCCCTGGTCACCTCCATCGTGGATGAAAGTGAATCATTATTATTCAGTGAAAAGTAAAGCAGGGGTGAATCAATTACCTACTCAAGCAGAAATAGCTCTTTATGAAAGGATTGAAAATGTAGATAAAAAATTCTATCCAAAGCAGGTGACAGAAAACGACTATTTCATCCAAGATCCGCGCTACTTACAATCTTATGCTGACTATTTCTGTAAATTTGTATCAGCTTATCAGAAAGAAAAGATTCCAGTGAACCGTGTGATGTTCCAAAATGAACCGTGGGCTTATTCTATTTACCCCGCTTGCGCATGGACTCCTGAAGGTATTATTCGTTTCAATGTAGAATATTTAGCTCCGACTTTGAAAAAACAGTTACCGGAAGTGCAACTCTATCTGGGCACTCTGAATACAAACCGTATCGAATTGGTAGACAAGATTCTCTCCGATCCCCGTATGAAGGATGCGGTGGAGGGCATTGGTTTCCAATGGTGGGGAGGACAGATTCTGCCGAAGATCCGCAAAAAATATCCAAACTATAAATACATGCAGACTGAAAGTGAATGTGGTTCGGGAACTTTTGATTGGAAAGCAGCCGAACACACTTTTAATTTGATTAATCATTATTTGGGCAGTGGATGTGAAGAATACACTTTTTGGAATGCTATCTTATGTGATGAAGGAACCAGCGGTTGGGGATGGAAACAGAATGCATTAGTTCGAGTAGATTCTAATACTAGTTCCGTTATTTATACTCCGGAATATTATGCTGTAAGGCATTTCAGCAACCGGGTTGTTTCCGGTACGAAGATTTTGCAATATAAAGAGAAAGGTGAAGACAAACTACCTGTTATGGTATTTCTTACTCCGGACAATAAGTTCTTGATAGTAGCCGGAAACTTTAACGATACCCCACGACAGCTAACTGTACAAATAAGAAATAAATATTTGGATGTTACTGTACAAGGACATTCTTTTAATACATTTAGCATGAAGTAATTTAAGGATCAATGAAGAGCAAATTTCAGCAGAAAAGGAAAGTTACTCTTCATTGAATATCAAGACTGAATATTTACTGGATATTCCTATTCAGCAGGCGGTATAATAAAATGCATCTGATTGCCGTGCCCTACCCTTTTGATGACACCTTCGTCCGCAAAAGATTTGAGGTCGGCAAGTGCAGTATTCTTCAACCGCCCCGTCAATTGTGTATAAGTAGACCGTGTAATGAAGCCGTGTTGCCTGATATGTTGCAGGACAATCTTCTTTAAGATTTCCTTGTCCCATTCAAGTGAGGCTCTGAAATCAACGGACTTCTTACGTTCCAAATCCCCGCGAAGACCTTCCCGGAAGCTCTTGGAAGCACGGAAGTTCACTCCATTGAAAGTAACCGAGTTGGAACGAAGATCATTTTTGTTTGTCACCAGACGGGAAGCTTTCACCTTGGCGGAAAAGAAGCCGAACTCTCCCAGTTCGACACGGTATCCTTCGCCCAAGTACTGCAACACGTCATCTTTCAATTCCGTGAGGATGCCGTCTATCACTCCTTCTTTAAATCCGGTTCTCTTGGCAACCATATGAATCAATCGTTCGGCCGAAATCGTTCCGTTGTAGACGATGTCGGCATACATCGTTTCTGTTTCCCCTTCCTCGGTAGTCAAGGCAGGTTTCTTTTTTAAATTGTAATAAGCCATAATCTTATAGTTCTATTTAAGAGTTTTCAGTGCAGCGAATAAGAATTTTGAGTGCAGTAAACTATAATAGTTTATGCACTCAGGGCAGACGCATTAAAAATTATTTTCCTGTAAAAGTTGTGACAAATAGTTTTCATCCCATCCCGCTTTTAGTCTTTTCAGATTCATACTCCCTTTGGTTGTTTTATCATTCTTTAGTATGGTAAGTGCCATCTTTGTTGCGGTCGAAAAGTTTCTTGCTGCATTTTTTACCTTTTTACTGTAGTCTTCTCGAAAGGTAACATCCAGTTGCCAATGAAGATTATTCTCAATAGACCAATGCTGCCTAATGGCAGATGCAATCTCCTCCGGTTTGGTATTATCAAGTGAAGTTACATAGTATCTGACCTCTTGAGTATATTCTCCTGTTGATACTATTGTTCTCTCCGACTTTATCCCTACAATAGACTTCAACCCCACAAGTTTCTTCTTAAACATTTTCTCCATTATAGAACCATAACTAACTACAGTACAGGTTCTTTTCTCAACTCTTCCATGTCCGGTATTTTCCGACACATGCCTGGTGACTCTATTGATTATTTCATCTCTATCCCAATAATCGTCAATGATTTGTTTAGCTAGTTGATAATTTTTTTTCTTATTCTCCTTTATAGCTATAATATAATTTGCATCACGCTCAATAATGGTCTGGGTTATATCTTTCTGGCATCCCATCGCGTCAATTGTAACAATACAACCACTTAGTTCCAAAGAGTTAATCAACAATGGAACAGCTGTAATCTCATTGCTTTTATCATCTACTTTTACCTGACCTAAAGAAATTCCATTAGCGGCAGACCAGGCCGAAACCATCCATAATTTGAATCCTTCTTTTCCCGTAGTATGCTCTCCATCACATTGGCTTGGACCACGCATGAGCTTGCCATCTATAGCTACAACGCCTTTCACCTCTTGACAGACTTGTTTTACCCAATTGCGAAAGATCAACTCAAAATACTCGGGCTTTATTATACTGAAGAATCTATTAAAAGTATCATGACTGGGGATGAACTCCAGGTCAGGTATGCGACTTTTGAAAAAAGCAATTTTCGCATTGCCAAATTCCTCAATCTCATTCCAGGATTGGGCGCCACAGATTACAGCAGCAATGGATATATAGATAATGGTTTCCATTTTATGTACTTTTTTGCGGTTCATCCTAGGATCTTCTATTTGTTTACAAAGGTCAATTATGCCAATTTTCATGTTAGTTTATGTTTTAAAATATCTTATAAATATAAGAAAAATAACCGACATAAACAAGAAATAATATACTAATATACAATAAGATAACAGAGAAACAACAAATAATAATACAGTAATAAATATAATGCGTCTGCCCTGTTTATGCACTCGGGTAGTTGTCCCGTTGCAAGGTGACAATGGTCACCTTATAAGCGGATAAATGTCACCTTACAAGATGACATTTGTCACTGGGTAAGGTGACCATCTGCATCTGAAAAGGCAAGAATCTGTAAAGATACAAAATTAATCAGCGAAAAGCAAGAGTAGGTATAATAAAGCAATAGTAAATCTGAAAGTTATTGAAGACCAATGGAAGATTCTATACGAACAACCGGCTTTATAACAAAAGGCACTGTCCACTCAAAATGGAACAGTGCCTCTTCTTTTAAAGTTAGCCGATACACATACAATAAACTATTCTGTCACCTGGAGCGGAATGTATTTATAGATGAGATAAGCATTATCCGAACCTAACAACGCAGCGTTACGGCTGAACATTTCCGCATTACTTTCGTCACCGCCCCAGAAGCGGCGACCCATATCAAAATCGGAGAAGTAAGTCTTCCAGTCACTGTAGCTGGCACGTGCAGTAGCCAACAGGCTTTTCATCAGCTCGTCACATTCAACATCAGTCAGTAGTCCGGCTCCCTGCGCCATGTTGACGTTATTGGCATAACGTGCGTAATCCCACGCTTTGATACCGGTAGCAGAAATCTTGTCGAAGTTCTTGATAACGAATGCTACATCTTCTTTGTCTATGCCATATTTTGCACAATCAATCGCATTGATATCAGCATTGTCACCACCGTTTTCCTTGACAGCCTGAAGGCATTTTTCAAATCTAGCCTGATGTAAGCCGTTCTTCAATTCTTCCAGAGTAGCCAATAGCTCTTCTTTATTGTTTATTCCCCAAGAGTTTTTAAGTTCACGCAGGATACTAGATTTGGGAGTTCCTTCTTTAAAGGGGAAAATGAGCAAATCGGTATATCCCTCTTGCATTTGAGAAAGGAAATCGGATGCAAGTGTATCCGGCAAATTACTTTCGAATAGCCCCGTTACCCCTTCTACCTCTCCTTCGTAGCCAGTTAAGGTATATATTCCGGCAAGCATATAGCTGGCAAGCCTTTCATCTTCAATAACTCGCTTTTCCGATTGTCCACCACAGGAAGAAAACATCAATACTATGCCCAAAAGCATTAGTTGAAACTGATACATATGTCTCATTGTATAAATATAAATTAGTGATTAATGCGAATCAGTATTTGATTCCTTAATTAAAAATTAGAGTAATCAATGCGACGGCAATTTTTCCCATCGTATGTACCAGAAGCCCAGATGTAGATCTGACTTTCATCGCTCCTTGAATATTTGTTTTTTCATTCAACCAGTTGAATAATGATTCAATCGGTTGTCTGCCTTTTGAGACTGCCGTTGAAAACAAGTCTCTTGCCGCTTTCTCCCTTTTTGTTATTTCAGGTGATTCTCCTTTGATAGCTTTTACAGGAGTAAATAGCTCGAGTTTTTTGCATTCTTTCGTCTCTTTATAGAATGGTATATCCGAATATATTTTATCGGCATATATTTCTCTATTGTTCAGATTTCCCACACATTCTCTTTTGAATACAGTTGAGTCATTTTCATCAGCAGCTGAAAGTATGAGCATTTCAGGAAAAGGTATAGTTCCTTCTCTACGGAAAGCCACTGCATGGAGTTTTAGTCCGAAGTAATACATGTTCTTTGTCGAACAATATCCTTTGGAAGTAATCTCAGTGGCGACCTTTCCTAATTGGTTCTTTCCCGCGCAAGTAATGATAGGCATTGAGTCAACTAATGATTTCATACTGTCACAATCTTGAGGTTTGAATGATTACTGAACCTCTGGCAGTAGAACTTGAGTGAAGACTCGTAAACATCGCAGATATACATATATATTTTTATAAGTTTTAATTCTTTCTCCTTGGGAATCATAATTAGAACAATGAGTGGTTTTATTCTTCTAATATACTGATTTTTAAGAAGACTGGGAAATTAATTAATGAGATAATCAACTGAATAATAACATTTTAACAAGCGAAAAAGTAGATGACTATCAACTGCTGATTCGCATTAATAGCCAGTCAGTATTCGGCTATTAATTAATTCAGTTCGCTTTGTAAAGAATATCATTATATTCACAGTGATTATTATCCTGATATCTCTTCCTGCAAATTTGGAAGCATTACACTATTACAGATAAGGGATAAGGACAGTAAACGCAACATTTTTAAGGGGATGCATTTATATATGACTATTCTACTTTTCCTATTTTTCTCAGTGGCTTTCCTTCGGGAATAGTAAATGCCCTATCGCTTTTCCTGAATTGTGTTATACAAATTCCAAAATATTTCTTAAAAGCCTTATTGAACAATGCTGCACTACCAAAACCACAATAGTCCGCAATTGCGACAATTGACATCTTTGGCTCATTTTGCAATTTCCATACTGCTTTTTCCATTCTTAAACGCTGGATGTAATCAAAGGGAGTTTCTCCTACCAAAGATGTGAATATCCGGTGAAAGTGATAAGGTGAAAAATTTGCAATTGACGCAATATCATTTAATTTTAAAGGTTGGTCAAGATTCTTCTCAATATAGTCCACCACCTGATTAATCCTGGACATATACTCTATTTTGCTGTCTTCTTGTATACTCATTGTACAAAATCCTATAAATGTTTACGGAATAATTAAAACTATAGTAATTAAGTTAAGTAGTACGATGAAAGAATTAATATTCTTTCATCGTACTGTTTTGTAGATATCATTTTCTTTAAAGTCATGTTTTATCACACATATCAAATTCTTCCTCAAGAAGAGCTTTCAATACAGAATATAAGAAACCGATAAAACAAATAATCCCTATTATTACTATTCCTACAAAGATTGAAACTATATAAACCATATTCCTATTTTTTAAAACGTTTATGACTCCACAACCAACCGTGTGGTTCTTCTTGTATATTCTCATTTAACAAATCCACAAATTTTTTGGTAATGAACCCTAAATCCGTCACTCCTGCTTCTTCACAAATAGATTTACAGATGATTGCGTATCTTCCTTTCGAGATCTGTTTTATATGAAGATACACAACTGCCGACTGAGTGATACGTGCCAGTTTTTCCATTCCGGAAAAATGATAAGTAGTCTGATTCAACAAATCAAACCTGTATTTTTCTTCTTTAATACGCGGGCATTGGTCCGCTAAGAAAAGATATACTGAATGAGATGATTTATTTGTCAAGATATGGCGAGTAACAGATTGATCTTGAATCAACTTCATTCCAAATCGGGAACGCAACTTTATCATCAGCCGATTGAAAATCGGAGACTGCAAGGGTTTATAAACAGCATACATATCACATGCGAGTTTATTGGGTAATATATTCAATATCTCCCAATTACCACAATGGCCAAGACATACTATGACATCCTTCCCTCTCTGAATATTTTCTTCAATAAGTTCCGAATTAACAAGTATTAGTTTCCCGTCAAGCTCATTAGATGACACTGATAGACTTTTTATAATTTCTGCAAAATAGGAGGTGAAAGAAGCATAGAAGCTTTTTGCTACATCACGAACTTCATCATACTTTTTATCTGGAAATGCCCGGGAAAGATTCTGTATGACAATCAATTTCCGATAACCTATTACATAATATGCAAGAACATACAGAATAAAGGAAAATCCATATAGAAAACGCATAGGTAACAGACTTACTGAATAAATAAACCCGTACGCACTTTTATATGCTATGACCGCTAATATCTTTTTCATGTTTTGAATCCTTATCTTTATATTATTGTTATATTTGCCGCAAAATTAGAGAAAGGCAGATTTGCGCACAATGGTTACTGATAACCAATTTTCGGATAGTAATATGAATTTAAACAATCAAGAACTGGCATGGGAAAAGCATCAGCCTTACATTGAGCTTTTGTCCCAGGTAAATAATAGCTTTGTATTCGTCAGTCTTCTCCATGTTAAATACTTATTCATCTCACAGAATTTCAAAACCCTGCTCGGTTTATCTGTTGACGCCGATATGAATCTGGAGAATGACCTGCTGGAAGAGTACATACATCCAGACGATCTGCCTATTCTACTCAATCTACAGAAGAGAACGCTTGACTATGTTTTTAACCTACCACATAGCGAACAGGCTAATTACAAACATGTATTTGATTTCCGTGTGTTAGGTATTTCCGGCCAATATATACGGGTTATTTGTCAATACCAACTATTAGAAACGGAAGACCCTGTTTTATTACTTGGAGTAGTTGATATTTCTCCAGATCAGGATTTAAAAGCTCCAGTAAAGTTTCGGTTGGTTAACTTCAAAACAGGGAACATTGTCAACATACCTATCATTGATAATCCCGATGTTTCACTGACCAAACGTGAAGTGGAAGTGCTCAAAATGGTCGATGAAGGCTTAATGAGCAAGGAAATCTCAGACAAGCTGTATATTAGCATTCATACAGTAAACAGGCATCGCCAAAATATCCTGGAGAAAATGAACGTGAATAATTTATCCGAAGCAATAAATTATGCCAAGAAGTTAGGATTACTGGCATAGTATAATACATTGAAAGTCCATATAAGTCAATGTATATACACACAGTACTGTTTAAGCAAGCAGATACACAATTAATATAATGGATACAGAAAAAATTGTTTTTTTAATGTATCTTTGCGCAGCAAAATGTAAGCAACGTACCCCAAACACTTAATATACAATGCCAGAAAATAAAGAGAATGATAAGATAAATACTTCAAAAGCTGAACAAACAAAAATATATAGTGAGATTCTTAAAAAAGAGATGGGAATATCTTTATATCTTCCACATAATTACGATTGCCTCTCTCACCTTCCTGTACTTTATTTCCTACACGGAAGAAGTGGGAATGAGAACATATTATTTGAACTTGACATCCTTAAGACTGCAGATTTACTTATCCAGCAGAAAATAATAAAACCTCTAATAATTGTCTGTCCCAGAATTGATAATAGCCGTGGGGTAAATTCATCAATGACTACCCGAGAAGTAACATCCTCTAATTTTAACGGGCGAACAATTAACTTAGGAAGATATGAGGATTATTTCATTAAAGAAGTTATACCTTTTATCGATACAAACTATAAAACAATTACCAGCAGGGAAGGTCGATTTGTCGGTGGTGCTTCGGCGGGAGGATATGCAGCTCTCAATTATGGTTTACGTTATCCTGAGCTATTTTCTAAAGTAGGAGGACACATGCCCGCATTAGAATTACAATTAGACCAAGAAGATATTCCTTATTTCAGTACAATAGATATCTGGAAAAAACATAATCCTCTATATATTGCCAAAGAATGTGCTATCCCCTCTGATATGCAACTATATCTTGATGCAGGCAATAAAGACGAAGGAGAATTTTACAATGGCTGTCTTGAACTTTATAAGATATTAAAATGTCGAAAAGTCAATGTGCAAAACCACCTTTTTGAAGGGCACCACAATATGGCTTACATAAAATCGAACTTAGAAAAGTACCTTGCGTTTTATACAAATCAATAGTTTAACTATATTGGGAGAATCATCAGGTCCTTCTCTCCTACTCTTTCATTGCTTCTATAGACCTCCAATCACAATCATGCTTCATTTAGAGGGACAATATATTTAGACATCAGAGTATCAAAATCGTCCTGAAATTCATCCCAATCCTCAGGTCGGACTAATCCTAATAGTGCATAACCACCCGGCCCAGTCGGATTACTAATCCATGCGGCAAATTCTGTTTCATCTTCATTTTTGGATTGCAATAGCTCTATCCCACTAAACCCCTGAGGATATCTGAATAATTGTTTTGTCATCTTTTTCATGATTTTTATTTCACGATCATTTCTGCGTGCAAAAATACAATATAAAAGCAAGATTCTTTTTTATCTCGAGGTTAATAACTTACTATCTATAATAATTTATGCGAATCAGCAGTTGATAGTCATCGACTTTTTCGCTTGTTAAAATGTTATTATTCAGTTAATTATCTCATTAATTAATTTTCTAATCTCCTTGAAAATCAGTATATTAGAAGAATAAAACCACTTATTGTTCTAATTATGATTCCCAAGGAGAAAGAATTAAAACTTATAAAAATATATATGTATATCTGCGATGTTTACGAGTCTTCACTCAAGTTCTACTGCCAGAGGTTCAGTAATAACAATCATCCAATCTTTACCGATCAGGAACTGCTTACTGTATATCTGTTCTGCGGAGCTTATCAGCAATACTTTAAAATCAAAGACATACACACTTTTACCAAGGAATACCTGTTTTCATGATTCCCTGACTTGCCTTCTTACCAAACATTCAATTATAGATTGAATTTGATGCCGGAAGCAATCAGCGAATTTGTCAGGCAGTTAATCCATTCATTCAAACCTCAAGATTGTGACAGTATGAAATCATTAGTTGACTCAATGCCTATCATTACTTGCGCGGGAAAGAACCAATTAGGAAAGGTCGCCACTGAGATTACTTCCAAAGGATATTGTTCGACAAAGAACATGTATTACTTCGGACTAAAACTCCATGCAGTGGCTTTCCGTAGAGAAGGAACTATACCTTTTCCTGAAATGCTCATACTTTCCGCTGCTGATGAAAATGACTCAACTGTATTCAAAAGAGAATGTGTGGGAAATCTGAACAATAGAGAAATATATGCCGATAAAATATATTCGGATATACCATTCTATAAAGAGACGAAAGAATGCAAAAAACTCGAGCTATTTACTCCTGTAAAAGCTATCAAAGGAGAATCACCTGAAATAACAAAAAGGGAGAAAGCGGCAAGAGACTTGTTTTCAACGGCAGTCTCAAAAGGCAGACAACCGATTGAATCATTATTCAACTGGTTGAATGAAAAAACAAATATTCAAGGAGCGATGAAAGTCAGATCTACATCTGGGCTTCTGGTACATACGATGGGAAAAATTGCCATCGCATTGATTACTCTAATTTTTAACTAAGGAATCAAATACTGATTCGCATGATTAATTAAATATGATTCAAAAAAAATCAGATTATTCTATCTTTCTATCCGTTTATTCTCTTACAACATAGCTCTCTTCATAAGGCTGTATAATCACCCAGCCGTCACCTTCAAACTTCATTTGGAAACTTTCGCCACTACCTCTGCCAATCAGAGTCTTCAACGAGATATCGGTTTTTATCGACGGGGTTAAGTTCCCCGACCACGCTACGGTAGCGTTCGGATCTGTAAATACCGGCTGTCCGGGTTTAACGAGCAACGTCAATGGCGTCCCGTGAGTAGTGACAGCGATATAGCCCGTTCCGCTCAGATTGACTTGAAACAATCCGCCACCCATCACTCCTGCTACGCTCTTCATCAACTTAATATTCGATGCGACGGCTTCTTCATGCGCCAGCACATCATTACCATTTACGTTGATTGATTCGTTTTCCAAATGCAGCAAACGTATTCTTTTTCCGTTATCTGCCGCGTACACACGCCCTATTCCTTCTGCCTTCATCATGGAAGTACCTTCGCCGCTAACTGCCTTTTTCAGTATATTCCCCAATCCTTTGCTGAGAAGTCCTTCACGCTCGAACTTTACATCACCGGCATACGCCACCATTGCACCCTTTTTCATCATCACCCGCTGATTCTTGAGATTTATCTCAAGGGTATACGGATTTTCCAACTCAAAGAGCCCATTTTTCTCTTCTTTTTGCGCAGTCTCATCAATAAGAGACTGAATAGAAAATTTATCCATGTTGCATTGTTGTTTTATGAAACTGATTGCAGTTTTCTCGTGCTTTTTTCTTTGTTTTGCCGAAAACTGAAACAGTTTCCGGTTATTAATCTGATACTATATTTCCATTCATAGCAGTACATTTGTCTATGCCTATATGATATACTTATTCATCCTTGAACTTAATCTTCAGAATCTTGCTGATAGCCGGTTTATACTTCTTCAACATCCGGTCGAATCCCAAATCATTGGGATGGGTTCCGTCAATCGTTCCTTCATGGTCTGTCCCCAGGAAACGGTCTTCTTTTATGAAATACAGGTTCTTCACACCTTTCTTACGGAGTACTTCTACCTGTTCGGCAATGGCTTCATTCTGCCGTTTTACATTCTCACGGGCTTTCAGATTGAAGTTTCCAGTTTCGCGTATCAATGTCTGTATCACGATAATAGGAGTATTCGGATGCTTCTTCCGCAATGTCATTATAAAATCAACGGCACGCTCGGTTATCTCTTTCGGTGAAGGATTAGGGATACAGTCCAGTATAAAGGCATCTGCGTCAATATTCGCCAGCATTTCAGCAACTTCTTTCTCCATCTTTCCGTTGCCACTCAATCCCAAATTGATGAAATTATATCCGCTGCTACGGGACAGGCGTGCCGGATAAGCCATACCGGGACGACTGGCAGACGCTCCCTGCAAAATGCTCGACCCGTACACTACGATTTTCTCTTTGAAAGGGTTCTGCCCTTTACGTATATACGAATCGGCAGGCACTCCTATTTCAAGACTTTTCAGTTCATCGTACAAAGGCAGGTACAGCAGGCATTCTTTTTCTCCGGAACCCATATTATCGACAAGCACCCTTTCCGTAGTCATGCCACCCGGCATTCCTACTCCGGCAAACTGCCATTTTCCATCCCGCTTGATATACAAGTCCAGTCCTTTCTGAGCAATACGTGTCAGATTGGGTAGCTGTGGGTTATCCGGAACAGTCCATTTGGCTTTTATCACCGGACTGTTCGTAGTAAAAGAGATTGCCAGTCCGGCAGAGTTCGTGAAAAGTTTCTTCACTTTGGGTGGCATTGAGTGATACTTCGCGGTGTCTACCCGATGGAAATATTCACCTTCTGATGTTGCCTTACCTACCAGCAGGAGTTCTTGAGCCGGCGTATAGGTAAAATTGTTTTTCTGTTGTCCGGCCACGGCAAGGGGAAGCATCAACAAACCCAAGCAAATCCGGACTTTCCGTGTTAAGTTTTTCATGGTCAATTAAATATTAGCGGTTTATTAGTGAATCTGTTAGTTCATAGGCCTCAAGAGGTTACTTATATACCAACGTAGACAAATACTCTTCTGCAAACATTTCATTGGCAACTTCCAGTAATTGTTCTGCCGTCAATGCGTCTATGCGCTTGAAGACCAATTCGGATGATTCGTACTTGTGATAGTGCAGGTATGTCTTTGCCATCCCCAGCGCATTATTCTCGAAATTATCGGATGCCACCCCTATTTGCCCGATAAGTTGTTTCTTGGCTGCGGCCAATTGGGAAGAGGTCATCTTCGTGTCCCGCATTCGTTTTAGTTCTTTATAAGTCAGTTTCAGGCAAGTGTCCATATCTTCAACATCGGTTCCGAAGTAGATGCAGAAAGCCCCTGTATCAGTATAAGAGGTCAGGTTGGATTCAACATTATAAACCAGCCCCCTACGCTCACGAAGAGCTACATTCAGTTTGCTGTTCATGCCGGGGCCACCGAGGATATTATTCAATAGATAGAGAGCCGTACGCTTGTCGTCATAGGCATTATACCCACGGCTGCCAATCATCACGTGTGCCTGATGCGTATCCTTGGCTATCGTCAAATGTTCGGGAACATAAAGCGGCGGGGGAACACGACGGTTGGTTACTTCCACTGCGGGAATATCCGACAGATATTTCTCCGCCAGACGGATTATCTTCTTAAAGTCATATTGCCCCTGGATGAAGAACACCATATTCCCCGGCTGATAAAACCGGCGGGTAAACGAAAGGACGTCTTCGGTGCGGAAACTCCGCAACAGTTCCGGTTTGCCCAGGATATTCCTTCCCAACGGATGATTGCGGAATATCATATCCTCAAAATCGTCGAATATCAGTTCCGAAGGAGTATCTTCATACGACTGGATTTCATCAATAATGACTTCCGTCTCTTTCTCTATCTCATGCTGGGGAAAGGTAGAATGAAATACAATATCCCCCAATAATTCGAGAGCCCGCTCCAAATGTTCGGTCAGGAAAGCGGAATAGACTACCGTCTCTTCCTTATTGGTGTAAGCATTCAGGTCACCGCCTACATTCTCCATCCGGTTGAGGATATGCCAGGCTTTCCGTTTCTCCGTCCCTTTAAAAATGAGATGCTCCACGAAGTGAGCCATCCCCTGCTCGTTCTCCGCCTCATCACGCGTTCCGGCATCAATGGCAAAACCACAATAAGCTACTTTTGAGAGAGTCGGTTCATGGATAATACGCAAACCATTGGGGAGTCTATATTCGTTAGATTGCATTGTTTTCTAGTTCCTTATTGAATTATGCTACAAAAATACAATAAAACTTATTGCGGTTTATAGAAAATTGCAGATATTTGTGGACTATAACAGTTACAACGTATATGGAAAAGATAGGAATATTCTGTTCTGCCTCAGAAAACATTGACAAAATGTACTTCGAAAGCGCCTGCCGAATCGGCGAATGGATAGGACAGACAGGCAAAACGTTGATTTACGGAGGAGCCAACCTCGGACTGATGGAATGCGTAGCCCGTGCCGTGAAAGAAAACGGCGGAAAGGTCATCGGGGTAGTCCCTGCCAAACTGGAAGAGAAAGGCAGTGTAAGCACCTGTCTGGACGAAGTGATTCATACTCACAATCTGAGCGACCGGAAGGACATCATGACCGAGAAATCGGATATACTGGTAGCATTGCCGGGTGGTGTAGGCACATTCGATGAAATATTCCATGTGATAGCCGCCGCTTCTATCGGATACCATCAGAAAAAGGTCGTATTTTACAACGAATACGGTTTCTACGACGAACTGTTGAAAGCTCTCAAGACATTAGAAGACAAAGGGTTTGCCCGCCAACCCTTTTCTACTTATTACGAAATAACAAACACTCTGGAAGAATTAAAAGAAAAAATAAACTGATTATATGATAGACTCCATCAAACAACTCTTGCAACAGGAAGCACAAGCCGTGCTCAATATCCCTGTAACAGACGCTTATGAGAAAGCCGTACAACTGATTGTAGAACAAATACACCAGAAAAAGGGAAAACTGGTAACTTCCGGTATGGGAAAAGCCGGACAAATAGCCATGAACATCGCTACCACTTTCTGTTCCACCGGTATCCCGTCCGTTTTCCTGCATCCCAGTGAGGCACAACACGGAGACTTGGGTATCTTGCAGAAAAACGATTTGCTCCTGCTTATCTCCAACTCCGGCAAAACGCGCGAAATCGTTGAATTAACACGCCTTGCCCATAATCTGGATCCGGACTTGAAGTTTATCGTTATTACCGGAAACCCCGACAGTCCGCTGGCACATGAATCGGATGTCTGCCTGAGTACCGGCAAACCGGCCGAGGTCTGCACCTTAGGCATGACGCCTACTACCTCGACTACCGCTATGACCGTTATCGGTGATATCCTGGTGGTACAGACCATGAAAACAACCCAATTCACGATAGAAGAATATTCAAAACGTCATCATGGCGGTTATCTGGGCGAAAAATCAAGGTCACTATGCGAAAAGTAATCGGTATCGGAGAAACTATCCTCGACATCATCTTTCGAGGTGACCAGCCTTCCGCAGCCGTACCGGGAGGCTCTGTGTTCAACGGCATCGTATCCTTAGGACGGATGGGAATAAACGTCGGTTTCATCAGCGAAACCGGCAATGACCGTGTAGGAAACATCATCCTGCAATTCATGCGTGACAACAATATCCCGACCGACCACGTAAATGTATTCCCCGACGGGAAATCACCGGTATCCCTGGCTTTTCTCAATGAGCAAAGTGATGCCGAATACATCTTCTACAAGGATTACCCCAAGCAACGTCTCGATGTCCTGTTCCCCAAACTGGAAGAGGACGATATTGTCATGGTAGGCTCCTACTACGCCCTGAATCCGGTATTGCGGGAAAAGATTCTCGAACTGCTCGACCAGGCACGTGAGAAGAAAGCCATTATCTACTATGACCCCAACTTCCGCTCTTCACACAAGAACGAAGCGATGAAACTGGCACCGACCATCATCGAAAACCTGGAGTATGCGGACATTGTGCGCGGTTCACTGGAAGACTTCCTCTATATGTACGGCATGCAGGACGCGGATAAGATATACAAGGACAAAATCAAATTCTACTGCCCCCGGTTTGTCTGTACCGCAGGCGGGGAGAAAGTGTCGCTGCGCACCAACCTGGTCAACAAAGATTATCCGATAGAGCCGCTGGAAGCTGTCAGCACCATCGGAGCAGGTGACAATTTTAACGCAGGACTGATTTACGGACTATTAAAATATGATGTCCGCTACCGCGACCTGGATAATCTGAGCGAAGAAGTATGGGATAAAATTATCCGGTGCGGAAAAGACTTCGCAGCCGAGGTTTGCCGTAGTTTCAGCAATTCAGTTTCGGTGGAGTTTGCAGAAAGGTACATGCCGATATAACAACTATCAGCACTGTGGAGAAATCGAAGCAATTGCAATAAAGTGATAACTTAGTTACCTTCGATTTTTCCATTGACATATACCGCACTTTTCATCAACTGACCGTCAGGATTATACATCTTGAGTTGACCATTAAGTTCTCCATCGACGTAGGTTGCCGTTGCAGCGACGGTCAAATCATCCCCTGTGGTGTAATAAGAGCAGAAATCTCCATCAAACCGGCCATCGTTTACTAATACGCTATACAGATTTGGGAAAAGATATTTATCAACAATTCCGGTCTTATCGAGTTGCCCCGTAAACGGTTTGCCTGTGGCAATCACACAAACCACCCCTGTCGAATCAAAGCAAAGAGTATAGTTTTTAGAACTAACCAGTTTACCTTCGGCGTAGGTACGTTCATCGTCCACACTGCCGTCTTTACGATAGTATATCCAGTCTCCGTCCTGGATTCCGATTAGTTCTCCATTATCCCACTCACCACCTTTATATCCACCTTTTACCATCAGTTTGCCGTCAAGGTAGTATGATTCGCAAGGACCTGACGGCACACCTCTTTCGTAGGTGTTGACAGACTTTACCGTTCCATCCGGATAGTATTCGGTAATTTTGCCGTGCTTATTCTCAGAACTCCTTTGTCCTATATAATATCCTTTTTCGCGAATTATGCCGTTTTCATAGCACCTTTTATAGGGGCAGAGTAAATTGTCTGCTTGATTCTTCTTATGAGCTTCTATTACCGGAATGGCAACACCACCCACTATCAATGCGAAAACACCTATCCACCATGCCCGCACACACCAATGAGCGAGTATGGTTGAAAGCACGAACCAGATAATGAATGAAAACAGGCACCCGTAATAGAATGAAAAACCAGCCGCCATACCCCCACCGGCAGGATCCGTTGATTCGCTAAAATCCTTGAATGAGTTACTCCACGGAACGATAACATAAAACAACGCTGGATAAACAGCCGAAGTAATAATGAAAAACACTATTCTTTGAATCATTTGTATGCGATTATCTTTTTAGCCAATATTTTGCAAATATATACACAATAACCGATTTATCCTAATCTCATAAGACCTATATGGCATGTCACAAACAAGGCCCCGCTCGTAAATTACTATTAACTTTGGCTAATTATCGCAAAGGAATTACCATATCTTCCGGTAATTCCTATCTTTGCGTATATGATTCACTCAGACAAAGAAACTATGTACAAGAACCTGTTTAGCTGGCTTACCATTTTGTTAGTGCTCCCGTCCTGCTCCGGCACTCCACCGACCATATCGGTGGTATGTGAAGAAAACAACGTGGGAAACTGCGTGATTAAATGGGAAACGGCTCCGGTACTGAAAGGACAGGTAAAAGTATACGCGTCTACTTCCCCCGAGTTGATTCCCGAAGATTCTCCCGTAGCGATGAGCAAAATATCCAGCGGTAAGATGACCATCGTTACCGACGACCCGTCCCGACGCTATTATTATCTGATGGTGTTCGATAATAAATACCGGGTCAAAGTGGCTACCCGCAACGTTAATATCCCCGGCATCCAGAATTTCCGTGATTTAGGCGGATACAAATCCGTCGATACAGGGAAATCTGTCAGTTGGGGAATGCTCTACCGCTCTGCGCAGATAGACAGTATTCCATCCTGTTCGCGCCGGGAGCTGAAGAATATAGGCATACGGACTATCATAGACTTGCGTTCCGAAGGAGAACGCCACAACTATCCACAGCTCCATGATGGTGAATTTAAGATTGTGCACATTCCCATCCCTACAGGAAATATGGATAAAATCCTGCAAGGAATCCAGGAAGAGAAAATAAAAAGCGATACCATTTATCGCCTGGTGGAGCGGATGAACCGCGAACTGGTGACAAACTACCGGAAAGAATTCAAAGAATTATTCTCTGTCCTGCTCAACCGTGACTCTTATCCGGCTGTGATTCATTGTACATCCGGCAAAGGGCGCACAGGAATCGTTTCCGCCTTACTGCTTGCGGCGCTAGGTGTCAATGAAGACGTGATAATGTCGGACTACCGGCTGAGTAATGATTATTTCAATATTCCCAAGGCTTCAAAATACGCTTACGAATTGCCGGTAAATTCGCAGGAAGCGATAACCACAATCTATTCCGCCAAGGAAGATTTCCTGAATGCCGCAAAGGAACAGATTGAGTCTGAGTATGGAAGCGTACAAGCTTACTTGAAGAAAGGAATCGGACTTTCCGCAGAAGAAATAGAACAGTTGCGCAGCATCCTGCTGGAATAAATCGTAATTCGTAATTCGTAATTCGTAATTATTCTCTATCTTTGCATCCGAAATAAAAGATATACAGAGATTTAATGAAGACATTTGAAGAGCTTGGCGTTTCTCCGGAGATACGTAGAGCAATTGAAGAAATGGGATACGAGAATCCCATGCCGGTACAAGAGGAAGTGATTCCGTACCTTTTAGGAGAAAATAATGATGTAGTAGCTCTTGCACAGACAGGAACAGGTAAAACAGCCGCATTCGGTCTGCCCTTGCTCCAACAGATTGACGTAAAGAACAGAATTCCACAATCGCTTATCCTCTGCCCTACACGCGAGCTTTGTCTCCAGATAGCGGGAGATTTGAATGATTATTCCAAATACATTGACGGACTGAAAGTATTGCCTGTATATGGCGGTTCTTCCATTGACAGCCAGATACGCAGCCTGAAACGGGGGGTACATATCATCGTAGCCACTCCCGGACGCTTGCTGGACTTGATGGAACGCAAGACTGTTTCCCTGGCTACCATCCGCAACGTCGTAATGGACGAAGCGGACGAGATGCTGAACATGGGATTTACGGATAGCATCAACGCTATTCTGGCTGATGTGCCGCAGGAACGTAATACATTGCTTTTCTCGGCTACTATGAGCCCGGAAATTGCGCGTATTTCAAAGAACTACCTGCGTGATGCCAAAGAAATCACTATCGGCCGTAAGAACGAAAGTACCAACAACGTAAAACACGTTGTCTACACTGTACAGGCTAAAGATAAATACGAAGCGCTAAAACGTATCGTCGATTACTACCCGCAAATATACGGTATCATTTTCTGCCGTACCCGTAAGGAAACCCAGGAAATCGCCGACAAATTAATGCAGGAAGGCTACAATGCCGACTCGCTGCATGGCGAACTTTCACAAGCACAGCGGGACGCTGTTATGCAGAAATTTCGCATCCGTAATCTGCAACTGCTCGTTGCTACGGACGTAGCTGCCCGCGGTCTGGACGTGGACGATTTGACTCACGTTATCAATTACGGCTTGCCTGATGATACGGAAAGCTACACTCACCGTAGCGGACGTACAGGACGTGCCGGAAAGACCGGTACTTCTATCGCTATCATCAATCTCCGCGAAAGAGGTAAGTTAAGAGAAATAGAACGAATCATCGGCAAGAAATTCATTGCCGGAGAGATGCCGACTGCGGCAGGCATTTGCCAGAAGCAGTTGATTAAGGTTATTGATGACCTTGAAAAAGTAAAAGTAAACGAAGAAGAAATCGCGGACTTCATGCCGGAAATCTATCGTAAACTGGAATGGTTGAGTAAGGAAGACTTGATAAAACGAATGGTTTCGCACGAATTCAACCGTTTCGCAGAGTATTACCGTCACCGCCCGGAAATAGAACAACCGACAAGTGAAAGCCGTGGTGAACGTGCCGGAAGAGGTGACCGCAAAGAGGGCGGCTTCGAAAAGAGAAGCCGGAAAGCTGCTCCGGGCTTCAACCGCCTGTTTATCAATCTGGGTAAAACAGACAATTTCTTCCCCAGCGACCTTATCGGCTTGTTGAACAGTAATACACGCGGACGCATCGAATTGGGACGTATTGACCTAATGCAGAACTTCTCTTTCTTCGAAGTTCCTGAGAATGAGGCTGTCAATGTCGTAAAAGCTCTAAGCCGCGCCAAATGGAATGGCCGTAAAGTTGTAGTAGAAGTATCCAGTGAGGAAGGCGGAAAAGGACGTGAAAACGGTTCGGGTGAACGCAAAGGCGGTAAACGATTCGGTAAAGGAGAAGAACGTGCGCCACGCTATGAGAATAAAGACAGAAAATCTAAGGATGCGTCTGCCAAAGGTTCAAAACCCGGAAAGAAAGAAAAACCGAGCCGTGCGGAACGGGGATATTCAGATGCCCGCGGACCTAAAAAGAAAGATGACTGGCAGGAGTTCTTCAAAGATAAGGAACCTGACTTCAGCGAAGAAGGATGGGCACGCAGAAAACCGAAGAAGTAAAATTCTAACTAATATATCTCCCGGAATGATTTCCATTCAGCCCGGGGATTACCAAAGTTTAGCCCAGGGTTCATCTCATGTGAACCCTGGGCCTATTTTTATTAGCCCGGGGCATACGGTCGTTCTCCCCTGGGCATAATTCCAGTAAATGCATATGTAAGACTACATGAGCTATCTTATCGGGCTATTTTCAGTTCTTGTACCAAATTTCCTGCTTTACCGTATTTTTCCATAATGAAAAGCATATACCGGACATCCACTCCGATACAACGCTGCAAATCCGGTTCAAAAACAATATCACTGCTCATGGCTTCCCAGTTTCCATCGAAAGCCAAACCGAGCAATTCTCCTTTGCTGTTGAACATTGCACTGCCGGAGTTTCCGCCTGTAATATCATTATTAGAAATGAAGCAAACACTCATATCACCTTGTTCATTGGCATATCTGCCGAAGTCACCGGAAGAAAGCAGATTCAGCAACTCCGGTTGGACAGCAAAGTCAATATCCCCGGCATGTTCTTTCACCTTTTCGAAAATACCCTTCACGGTCGTGTAATAGTCATAGGTAGCTCCGTCAAAAGGTGAGTAACCATCCACTGTTCCAAAGCTCAGACGCATGGTAGAGTTGGCGTCGGGATAGAAATTACGGTCGGCATACATACGACGCATAGCGGCGTTGAATAAGCGTTCACCTTGCTCTATCTGCTCGGAAGCTTCGGAGATGCTTTGGTTCATCTCGTAATATTTCACAATCAGATCGAGGCTTAAAGCTACGGCAGGGTCTTCAATCAGATTATAGGTCGTATCCCGTTCCAGAAAGCGTTTCAACCCCTTTGGTGAAGTTATTTGGGATGTTGCGTACAAAGAATCGACATAGGTCTGGATATTCCCGTTGTAAAGCGTATCTATCTTCTGATACATGGCAGGAAGATATTTCTTGTCCACTTTCCCTTGGTACTCTTTCAGCATGGCTGCAAAGACTTCCTTATCAATAGCCGTATCCAGATTATCATATTTCTCCAGCAGTTTCTTCATGCGGCTTACCACCTGCTTCTCTTCCGCCTCAAAGTCGAAGTTCAGAATCTCAAGCGCAAGCTGAACCAGTTCGGGACCATTGATAAATGCTTCACCGAAATAAGCCAAGGCACGATTTGTTTCGCGACGATTACTATAATTCAATTCCAAAGAGGAGAACAGGCGAAGCAGTTTTTCCCGCTCTTCGGGATGCGACTGAATCCATTCACGGAGCGCAGCCTCAGCAGCCCGTTTCTTTTCCAAGACTTTGAGATGCTTGATAGCTTTATTTGTTCCAATACTATTCTTCCAATAATTGGAGCTTTCATCATATTTGGAAGCATATTTGATACGGATATCCGGACGGCGGTCCATTTCCCGTTTCCAAACGGCCTGTTTTACCCCACGCACATCAATCATAGCCTGATTGATACCATTCATCATTTCCTCAATGCCATACGAGGAAAGATAACGCTCTGTACTTCCCGGATAGCCAAGAGTCATGCAGAACGAGCCTTCCTTATATCCGTCCAAAGAGATAGGCGCTACATATTCGGGGTGATACGGGACATTTTCCGGAGAATAATCCGCCGGACCGTTCTTGCTATTAGCATAGATGCGAAATACGCTGAAATCGCCCGTATGGCGCGGCCACATCCAGTTATCCGTGTCCCACCCGAACTTTCCGACGGAAGAAGGGGGAGCAAATACCAGGCGGACATCATTATAATCACGATAAACGGAAAGCCAAAACTCATTTCCAGCATAATAAGCATCCACAATCCCGGTCAATGTAGAGTCCTTTTCCGAAATCTCCATACCGATTACATTCATGACTGAATCGACAGCTACCCGGCGTTCCGATTCCGTTTTAGCATGTTTGGCGGCAGACAATACCCGTTTGGTCACATTTTCCGTACGAAGCAGGAAACGGACATACAACTCCGGATTCGGCAGTTCTTCTTCAAGACTACGCGCCACAAAGCCATCTTTCAGATAATCGTGTTCCACCGAAGAATGTTGCTGGATGCTGCTGAATCCGCAATGATGGTTGGTAAACACCAAACCGTCTTCGGAAACAACCACCCCCGAACAAAAGCCTCCGAAGCTCACTACAGCATCTGCAAGACAAGGCTTCTTCGGATTATATAGTTTTTTTACAGGCATCTGCAAGCCAAGTTGTTTCATTACTTGTTCTGTCTGTTTGTTCTTATTGAGATTTCCCAACAACCACATTCCCTCGTCGGCAAAAGCTTTCGAGAGACAGATAGAGAGAAGTACGATGGCGGTTAGTCTGAATTTCATGCTATTATTTTTAGATTCATTATTCTGTAATCAGTCGCAACTGCTTGGCTCCTACACGGGCTTTCAGCCATTCACTGATTTTTTCTTTTTCTGTTGTGGACGGATGTTTGGTAAATTTCAGAACAGCCAGTGTCACTGTATCTGTTTTCATTGAATCTACCCGTACTTCGAGCGAATGAGCGATAGAAAGTGTAGTAACAGTAGGATAAAGCACCTTCAATTCGGGCACTAATGTACGGCTCATCGCATCATATGTCCTGTATTGTTCGAGCGTTGTTTCCAGTTGGGATATTTTCACTTTCTGCTCCTGGAGTCGCTGTTCGCTGTTCTTATAGAAATCCTCCATCACCATGGCACGAATGGAAGAGACGTCTACCGCTTCATTGTTCATACCTTGCAATACGATTAGTTTCGTATCTTCCATCTTATACTCTTTCAGCTTGCTACGGGCGATGGAAATGGAAGCATCCGGTACTTCAGACCCAATCAGAACAACACGGATTTCCTTATGTTCATAACTGATCTTTTTGTCAAGTACCTGCGTATTCTCAAATCCAAGCTGTTCGGTAACGAACCGATTGGCTGCCGCTTCGTAGAAGGTACTTTTAATGATACCATACGTCAGATAAACGGCCGGGCACATCGTCAGGATCACAATCAGGATGATATATTTACGTACTGTCTTCTCACGGGTCTTATCTACAAACTCTTTCCGTTGGAAATGCATCACGCGAACTCCGAGAAAGGTAGCCAGACTGATGAATACAGAGTTAATAAAATACAGATAGAAAGCTCCGAGGAAATAGATCAGATTACCTGACGCCAATCCGTATCCCGCCGTACAAAGCGGTGGCATCAATGCAGTAGCGATGGCAACACCGGGAATCACGTTCCCCTTTTCTTTGGTGGAAAGGGCTACAACACCCGCCAAACCACCGAATAATGCGATGAATACGTCATAAATAGTAGGCGATGTGCGTGCCAGCAATTCTGATTGTGAACCGGCAATAGGCGCAAGAAGGAAGAAAATGGTTGCCGTTGTCACACTGAAAGCTGTCGTAATAAGGAAGCTCTTCAAAGAGCGTTTCATCAGTTCGAAGTCATTCAGCCCGACAGACAAGCCCACACCCATGATAGGCCCCATCAGTGGAGAGATCAACATGGCACCAATGATGACGGCAGTAGAGTTCACATTCAATCCAAGTGATGCCATAAAGATGGCGAAGATAAGAATCCATAGGTTAGCTCCTTTGAACTCTACTCCTTTGCGGATGGAATCGACTGTTGCCAGTTCGTTATCCTTATCCTTTCTCAAGTCCAGATATTCGTTCAAAAAGGACTTGATGGCAAATTTATTACGATCATCTGTCTTCATGATTATTTCTTCTTTATAAATCGGTTAATAACAGGAATCTGGCTCAAAGGCAGGTCCCGCTTGATAATATAGCTTACAAATAACAATAGGAGTACGGTACGGAAAGCAAGCCGGAGTACAAGATTCGAGATAGGCACTTGTTCACCAAGCACATAGAGAACCGCGGCAAGCAGCACATAAAGCCCGATACTTTTCAAATCATAGTGAATCGGATATTTCTTCTGTCCCATCCAGTAAGATAACAGCATGATGGTTCCATATCCGGCAACGGAAGCCCAGGCAGAAGCAATATAGCCGTAAGTAGGAACCAACAGAATATTCATTATTACAATAATGGCACAACCTATCAGAGAGAAATAAGCTCCCCATCGTGTTTCATCCGTCAGTTTATACCAGAAAGAGAGATTGAAATAGACACCTTTGCAGATTTCCGCAAGCATCACAATAGCCACGACTCCCAGCCCTTCCCAATATCCTCTTGCCACCAGATAGCGCAGCAAATCGAGATAGAACATCACAGCAAGGAAAGCCAGTAACGAGAATATGAGAAAATATTTCATCGCAGCCGCATACATTTTCCGGTTGTCCCCTTCACGATCCTTGCCAAATACAAACGGTTCGTAAGCATAGCGGAAAGCTTGTGTAAACATAGCCATCACCATGGCTATTTTACTGGTAGCTGCATAAATACCTAGTTGCACCAATCCTTCCTGACGGTCTTCGAAAAGGAACGGATAAATCATCTTATCCACCGTCTGGTTCAGAATACCGACCAAGCCGAGAATCAATACCGGGAAGGAATAAACAACCATACGTTTCAGCAGTGCCCTATCCAGTTTGTAGGCAAAACCTCTCAGCTCAGGGATAAAGAAGAACATCTGACCAACGGAGACTATCAGGTTACTGATAAAGATATAGCCTATCAGATAATCGGGATCATAGAACCATGAGATAGTTTCCGGATAATGTATATTCAGCCAGGGGCATAACAGTAAGAAAAACAGGTTCAGCCCAATTCCGCCAACAATGGAAAGCAGTTTGATAGCCGCAAACTTTATCGGTCGTTTTTTATAGCGTAGATAAGCGAAAGGAATACACTGAAAAGAGTCTAAGGCCACCACAACAGCCATCATCGCTATAAATTCCGGATGATTGCCATAGTCCAGCAGATTGGAGATCGGTTGTAGAAACAGCAGACAGAGAAGAACGAAGATCAACGATACCCCGCCTACCGAAAGCAGAGAGTTGGCATATACTTTCATCGGTTCTTCTCCCGATTTATTGGCAAACCGGAAGAATCCGGTTTCCATACCGAACGTAAGCAGTACAAGCATCAAGGCAGTGAATGCATAAACATTCGATACGACTCCATACCCACCTGTAGAAGCCGGTAAAACAGCCGTGTACAACGGCACCAGCATATAGTTAAGGAATCGTCCGACAATGCTACTCAGCCCGTAAATTGCAGTATCTTTTGCTAATGATTTTAGTCCAGCCATGTCTTATTAGTGATTAATTTGTCGTTCGGATCAGCGTTTCTTTTTCTGTTTGAATAACCAATCCATAAATCCGGGATAATTGAAAGCCGGATTCCAACTGCCGTGATTACAGCCGGGAAATTCAATATATTCCACATCGGCTCCGGCAGCCTTCAGCGCCTTGTATGCTTCGCGCGATCCTTCCACCGGCACTATATTATCCGCATCCCCATGAAATATACGGAACTTCACGTCTTTGGCAGTTGCCAAACGGCTTGGATTTACCGTACCGCAAATAGGAATGGCGGCAGCAAATATCTCAGGATAACGCGCAACTAAATCATATGTCCCCATCGCACCCATAGAAAGTCCGATAATATAGACACGTTGCTTATCCACCTCGGGCATGGCCAGATAAGAGTCAAGCAACTGTTTCAGCGTCTGAAAAATAGGAGTAATCTCCTGTCCCACGGGCATATCGGCAGGAACAAAGGATTTCGGACGTTCCGGATAAGCCCAATATTTATCTACCGGACATTGAGGAACAAGGACAAAAGCCGGAAACTTCTCCTGATTGACCGGATTGAGGAACATTTGTCCGCCATTCGCCAACTGTTTCTCGTTGTCGTTTCCCCGTTCACCGGCTCCATGCAGAAACAATACCAACGGAAACTTCTCTCCCGGCTTCACAGACTCCGGGTGAATCATCCGATAACGCAAAGAATCTCCTTTGGAAGATACAAAGACATCCTTCTCATAACCTTTTTGAGCAGATAACGACAAGCTCAAAAAGAGAAAAACAAGTAAAGTACTCCATTGCTTCATAATCCAACTATCTTTATAGTGTCCTTTTTTATATCGCTTATACTACCCTAGTTAGTCGTTAAACAGCGTCTTCTGACTGTTATAAAGACTTCTCCCGAGATGCTTATAAGCAAGTTCCGTCACCTCACGACCACGAGGGGTACGCTTCATGAATCCTTCTTTAATCAGAAAAGGTTCATAAACTTCCTCAATCGTCCCCGCGTCTTCTCCCAAAGCGGTTGCAATGGTTGTCAGTCCCACAGGACCGCCTTTGAACTTGTCTATGATGGTGCAAAGTATCTTGTTATCTATCTCGTCCAAGCCATATTTGTCAATATTCAATGCTTCCAACGCAAACTGGGAGATTTCCGTATCGATAGAGCCGGAACCTTTCACCTGCGCAAAATCGCGTACACGGCGAAGCAAAGCATTGGCAATACGCGGCGTCCCACGACTGCGGGAAGCAATCTCCGATGCCGCACGCACCGAGCAAGGTACATCCAGGATAGATGCAGAACGGCGGATAATGTTACTCAAGATATCATCATCGTAATATTCCAAATGCAGGTTTATACCGAAACGTGCACGAAGCGGGGCTGTCAGCAGACCGCTACGTGTAGTAGCCCCCACCAACGTAAAAGGATTCAAATCAATCTGAATGCTACGTGCCGAAGGTCCCTTATCAATCATAATATCAATGCGGTAATCTTCCATGGCAGAGTAAAGATACTCTTCCACCACAGGCGATAGACGATGGATTTCATCAATAAAGAGCACATCATTCGATTCGAGGCTGGTCAGCACACCTGCCAAGTCACCCGGTTTGTCGAGTACCGGACCGGAAGTCACTTTAAAGCCGACGTTCAGTTCATTGGCGATGATATTTGAAAGAGTTGTTTTTCCCAAGCCGGGAGGGCCGTGAAGCAGGACATGGTCGAGCGCCTCGCCACGCAAGCGTGCCGCCTTCACAAAAATGCGAAGGTTCTCCACCACCTTATCCTGTCCGCTAAAGTCCTCAAAGCTCAACGGGCGGAGTGCATTCTCAAAATCCCGTTCCTTTGAAGTCAGCTGCTGTTCGCGTATGTTAAAATCTTCTTGTTCCATTTATTTCTCGAAAGTAGGAGACAAAGATAGAGAAATACATTTATTTTCGGTATAAGAAAGATGAATAAAAAAAGCCCGGTAGCATGAAAAGCAACTATAAAATATTACTTTTGCACTATCTATATACACGCAATCAACTATGGTTCTAAATTATATCTGGATAGCTTTCTTCCTTATAGCCTTCGTTATCGCCCTCGTAAAAGTGATTTTCCTGGGAGATACGGAGATATTCACTGCCATCATGAACTCGACATTCGACTCCTCAAAGACGGCATTTGAAATCTCCCTGGGGCTTACAGGAGTATTAGCCCTTTGGCTGGGGATTATGAAAATCGGCGAAAACAGCGGGTTAATCAGTGCCTTGGCACGCTTCCTGAGTCCGGTACTCTGTCGTTTGTTCCCGGATATTCCTAAAGGGCATCCTGTGCTGGGCTCCATCTTTATGAATATGTCCGCCAATATGCTCGGATTGGACAATGCCGCCACACCGATGGGATTGAAAGCGATGAAGGAATTGCAGGAACTGAACCCAAAGAAAGATACGGCTTCCAATCCGATGATTATGTTCTTAGTCATCAATACTTCGGGACTTATCCTTATTCCTATCAGCATTATGGTATATCGTGCACAAATGGGGGCTGCACAACCGACAGATGTGTTTATCCCTATTTTGCTAAGTACTTTCATTTCTACTTTGGTGGGAGTTATAGCCGTCAGCATTGCCCAGAAGATAAACTTAATCAATAAGCCGATTCTGATATTGATGGGTGTGGTCTGCCTCTTCTTTTCCGGGTTGATTTATTTGTTTATCAGTGTCTCCCGTGAGGAAATGGGTACTTATTCCACGTTAATAGCCAACATCATTCTGTTCGGGGTTATTATTTTGTTTATTCTGACAGGAATCAGAAAGAAAATCAATGTCTATGATTCCTTTGTGGAAGGGGCTAAAGAAGGTTTTACCACGGCTGTACGTATCATTCCCTATTTGGTGGCTTTCCTTGTAGGTATTGCTGTATTCCGCACTTCGGGAGCGATGGACTACTTAGTGGGTGGAATCGGTTATTTAGTAGGATTGTGTGGAGTGGATACCAGCTTTGTAGGAGCATTGCCTACGGCATTGATGAAATCACTTAGTGGAAGCGGTGCAAACGGTTTGATGATTGATACAATGAAAGAGTTAGGCCCGGATTCATTTGTAGGACGTATGAGTTGCGTGGTACGTGGAGCTTCGGATACTACTTTCTATATTTTGGCTGTGTATTTCGGTAGCGTAGGTATCAGTAAAACCCGCAATGCAGTTACCTGTGGCTTGATAGCAGACTTCTCAGGTATCATAGCCGCTATCTTAATCAGTTATTTATTTTTCTTTTAAATCATAACATTCAATTATGGCTGTAACTTATCAAACAGAAGGCGTCAAAATGCCTGAAATAAAGAAACGTGAGACTACGGAATGGATAAAAGCTGTAGCCGCTTCCTATGGAAAAAGACTCGGTGAAATCGCTTATATCTTTTGTTCCGATGAAAAGATTCTGGAAGTAAACCGCCAATATCTGCAACACGACTATTATACGGATATCATCACCTTCGACTATTGCGAGGGCGACCGTTTATCAGGCGATTTGTTCATCAGCCTGGATACGATACGCACCAATGCTGAGCAATTCGGTGCATCCTATGATGATGAACTGCATCGCGTCATTATTCATGGGATACTCCACCTTTGCGGTATAAACGACAAAGGTCCCGGAGAGCGGGAGATTATGGAAGTGGCGGAGAATAAGGCGTTGGCAATGCGGCAGTCATAAACCATATTCTGCTGACGACTCATTCAGATATACTATGATAGTATAATGAAAAGACGCCCCATCGTAATCACTACGACGGGGCGCTTTCATTAGCAACGTAATGCTAATATTAACACTAAATTATTTAAGAGAGAGATTTATTACTTTTCTTTTGGTGCTACTTCCGGAGTAACCAGTTTCTTGATTGATTTGGCATTCAGATACAGAAAGGCCAATCGCGGATATCCTTCCCGTACGACCAGTTCCAATGAATCGGTGGTCAGTTTTCCGATATATTCACGTGTCTTATATGCCACCACTTCTCCATTATCTTCCTTGCTGAATCCTTCGATAATCAAATAACCATCTTTATCAATCTTCCAGGTTTTTAAATCCAAAGAAGGGATATTGACAGCTGAGCATTTTCCCTTTTTTTTAAACTCAAATCCTTTCAGTTCACCTGTAGATTTATAGGTATAAGGATTACACCATTTACCAATAATTTGTTTCTTCGCTTTACCCTGTCCGTAGCTGCTGAATGCAAAGCAAGACAGAACCATAGCTGCAATTAATAGTTTCTTCATTTTATTTATTTTTCTAGTAAATCATATTTCTGGTCAATGCCACGTTCTCTCAGATGAATGCCCTCTTTCATCCAACGCGGCTCTTTGGTTCCTTTCAGGTAATAATCGAAGAACTGCATCATCCGGATAGTCCAGTCTTTCTGAGCACCTCTACCCATCACAAAATGTCCTTCACCTTTGTAATTCAACAACCATGCCGGGCGCTGCAAACGACGCATTGCTAAATACAAGGCACGTCCCTGTTCATACGCTACGGCCTCATCCTGATCATTATGTAATATCAACAAAGGCGTATGTATCTTGTCAGCTTCCAGGATTGCAGAACTAGCCAAATACTTATCTTTCGCTTCCCATAAAGTCTTTCCCATCCGGCTCTGTGTCTCTTCGTACATAAAATACCGTGGCAATCCACTTCCGTTACGGATTCCCAAATAGCCGGTAACCATATCGGTGATGGGAGCCGCAATATTAGCACAGGTGAAAATATCAGTCTTTGTCACCAAATATGATGTTTGATAACCAGACCAGCTATGCCCCTGCAAACCAATTTTCCCGGGATGCGCTATCCCCTGCTCTATCAGATACTTTGTTCCGCTAACCACAGCATCATAACAACTCTGGCCGGGAGTCCCAACCGTGAAATGCACGTCCGGCATAAACACAATATAACCATTGCTGGCAAAATATACAGGATCTCCTAACGCACTGCTCAGTAAGGGTGCATGATAAATATTCAACTCACCGGAATGGGTTTCATAAAACTGCACCAGCACCGGATATTCTTTTTGGGAGTCATAATCTTCAGGCAAGTAAAGCAATCCCTTATTTTCCTTATTCTGGTAATTAGTCCACTTCACCAGTTTGACTGTACCCCATTTATAATCCGCTTGTTGAGGGTTGGCATTCGTTACTCTGACCGGATTTGAAAAGTCAGCCTTGCTCCACCACAAATCCCGAAATTCCGATATATTCTGACGATTCCAAACACAATACTTATGATTGTCAGAGAAACGGTGTATGGCATATACATAATTCCCTTCCATCAGCTTCTTCAGACGTCCTTTCATGTCAAGCTGATAGACACCCTCATCCATCGTATCTTTATCCCAAAGGCTAACCATAACTGTTTCGTCTTTCTGAAAAACATCCTTATCTATATTGCTCGTCATTTTACGAATAGATTTGCCATGTTTACGGCCATACCCTTTAGTCAGACACTCCGGCTGACGTTCTCCTGTCAAATCAACCTTCCACCAGTCATATGCATCGTAAAGAAACACATTATTCCCGTCAGCCGTCCACCCTGCTATTCCATAAGCGGGAGCAGGAGCCGGTTTATCATAACTTTCCACGAACATCGGATATCCGATAGCATCGGATATATTCACAACCTTACCGGTAGCTCCAGCAAACTTATTCCAGACTTGGGCTATCGGATCATACATTACCGCCCACTTGCTATTCACCGACCATTTCGGGGCTGTACGATAACTGCGTCCGATCAACTGTTTTGCACCCGTATGCACATTCACCGAATATACATCGAACGGCAACCGATCCAACCACTCACGCTGCATCTTATAAGGAGATTCGTCCGTGTAAAGCACATAGTCCAAATTCTCTGCTCCCGATGGTAAGAGTAAATCTACGGTAGATGGAGCAATTTCAGTCAGCTTCTTAGAAGAAATATCATAAATATACGTCACCGACTTATCCTGCCTATAACGTCCGCCCCTTTGTAAAGTCGGAACTTCCATTTCGTTCCATGTCCACAACTCCAATTCAAAGCTCTTGTCCGGTTTCTTCTCCGGTTCTTCCTTTCTACGGGAAACCTGCTGTGAGTCCCGAAGCTCAAGCATCAGAAAATTATGGCTTTTAGACAAGTCAACGCGTCCGACAGCCATGCCATCAGGCAAAACAATCTCTTTCCGGTCAAAAAGCAAGTTACAACCCGGCTTCTTTAATGAGAAAGCATACCACAAAGAATCGTTTACGCTAAACTCCCCGGTCATCTCTTTTTCATTAAAACTATAAGAAGAGGGTTCACTCTTTACAGAACTCTGATAAAGAGTCTTATATGGACCGGCTAAAGGACCATAACATAGCTCGTTCCCGTCTGATTTTTTACGAATGAAAAGAATAGAACGTCCTCCGTCATACAATGTATGATAGCCGATACTGTCAATATGAAAAGCAACTTCTGTCTTTAAATGACGTACCACCAGCCTGTTAAAAGCCGGGACATGATTCACCGTATCTTTCGGCACGTTAGTTACAGAGATTGAGTAAGGAGTCCCTTCTACAGGGCGAAAAGCCTCTTTATGTTTCCATTCGGCCTTTACTCCCGAAGGCAATGACAACAAGAACGTCTTCATTACTCCCGCTGAGTCCGCCTGCCGATAAAAAGCTCCCTCATCGTTATTATAAAACTCCAGACGCTCTATATTACCATTCAGCAATATTTCCTTCCGTGTACGGGAATCGAATAAATGCAGAGGTTTTTCTTCCTTGCTATCCGGATTATATTCCATCAACGATATACGGTAAGTCACCCACCTGCCTGTCGGTGAAATATCCGGCGCATCAATACGTTTCCAAGATGTACACGCTTCTATATCCAACGGCCTCTTTTGAGCTTCAACAGACAGGCTTCCACCCAGCAACAAGCCCGCTATAATCCCTATATGTACAAATATCCGGTTCATCTTATCTTCTCCTGTCATCTTTAATCATATCCTTATTCAAATCGACATCAGAATCCGCCGAGTTGTCATGCAACAGCAAGCGGGCAAAATGACGCCACATCTTATGTTCGAAGAAGTCCTCGGACTCACCGAAGAATCCATGTGTACATTTCGGCAATACAAACATCTCGAAATCCTTGTCTGCCTTAATCAATGCATCCACCAAACGCAATGTGTTAGCCGGATTCACAGTCTTATCCATCGCACCGGTAAACAGCAGCAAGCCGTGCTTATAATTCTTTGCCAACTCCTGATTCGGACGTACGCGGACACTATAATCATACGTCGTGCTTTCTACTCCCAAACTGTCTTTAGTCGTTTTCACCTTCTCATCCACACCGAAATGAATCTCTACAAATCCTTTATTGTAAATGCGGTTGTCATGATTACCAGCCGATGAAACGGCAGCCGAATAGAAATCAGGATAAGTGCAAATGGCGGCAGCCGACATAAATCCCCCACCGGAATGTCCGTAAATACCTACTTTAGTGGCATCAATAAACGGATAACGGGCAGCCAGTTGCTCGATAGCATATTTATCATCCGCCAACGGATAATCACGCATATTGTTGTATCCGTAGGTATGATAAGCCTTTCCGCGCATCGGAGTACCACCTCTATGTCCTACGGTTATTACAATGAATCCCAGTTGAGCCAGGCGGGTGTTATAAACATCGTTAATCGTGAAACGTGTCGGCACATACTCAAAGAACGGTCCCGGATAAACATTCGAAATGATAGGATACACCTTTGTCGAGTCAAAATCGGCAGGTTTCCACATCACGCCATACAAGTCGGTCACTCCATCGGCGGCTTTTACCTTAAAGCGTTCCGGTGCTTTCCATCCCATCTCATAGATAGGCTGCAAATCGGGCTTTTCCAACGTCATGATTACCTTTCCATTCCGGTTACGAACCACATTCACCGGTTCCTGCGAAACGGTAGAATAAGAATCTACCATATATCGGTAAGACGGAGAGATACTGACATCATGCGACGCATTCTCCGGCGTCAACAAACGGACTGCATTCGGACGATCCAGTTGAGCTTCATAAAGAATGTAGTAATAAGGATCAATACCTTTCTCACGACCATAACCATAGAAATACATCTTACGTCCGATAGTATCAATCTTGGTGACCGGACCGGCTACCCATGTTCCATCAGTCAGTTGGTTCTTCAGATTTCCCGTTGCCGTGTCATACAGGTAATAGTGTCCCCAACCGTTACGTTCGGAACGGAACAGGATTTCCTTTCCGTCATTTAGGAAAGAGACATTACGCATCTGATAATCAAGATACGGTTTGTTTTCTTCATGAATCACTACGCGTACTTTTCCGGTTTCTGTGTCTACTTCGCAGATATCCGACTGGTTCCACGGACGGTTATAGCGTTGGAAATACAAACGCTTCCCGTCTTTCGAGATATATAATACGTCGATATACTGATCAGGCCAGCGATTAATATCAACTTTCTTCACTTCACGGGTATCAATATCTCCAATTAATAATTCATATTGGGTGACATGTTTATCTCCCGCCAGTTCAGCTTTATAAGTTTTCAGTGTCGGATATGGAGTAGACAACGAATTGATTAACCATAGATCACGCACTTTCCTGTTATCCTCACGAACAGCATAAAAACGATGGCTACCCGGAATCCAATGAGCGGATTCAGCTCCGAAGCGTCCTTTCAGCATACCCTCGTCTTCACGGTTAAATGTATAGTTCGGCTCACCATCCATTGTCAGTTGTACAGGGATGGTATCTTGCCCTTTCTTTTGATTTCCAACGAAGTACAAGTTATCCTTGCTTGCATAGAGAAAATAGAGACTATCTGGAGAATACTTCATCCAATACGGATCACTATTTCTGTAGGATGATTTTTCATCAAGTTGCTTCAACACCTTGGTATGAATGTTGTACGTATAAAGTCCACGGTCAAAATCAATACGAATCGTTTCATTATCCTTCATGAAAGTGAAAGACAGATATGGATCTGCCGAAGAATAAGCTTTCTTGGTATATGTCGCAATTTTGCTCAATAATTCATCCGTATCAAACAGCAGACGTTTTTCCTTTTTCTTCGGATTTACATAATAATACTTCTTTCCTTCACGTGTAGTAAACGAATAATAGAAACAGTCCGTATCATTGATAAACGTCGGCTTGACTTCTGTAGAATACTTTATTATAGGATTTTGTTCCAACAAACGGAATTTCTCCGCTAACTTATAATTCGCTTTCTGCTGTGCACCGGCAAGGCTGCATACAAATAACACAACTACCGGACATATGTATTTAAAGAGAGAGTTTTTCATAAAATCTTATCTATTGTCTTATTTGTTGCGATTAATATCTCCCCAATAATCCGCACGAGTATCACCCAGCAAATGTTTAGCGAAGAAACGGTACATTTTCTTTTCAAAATACTTATCAGCAGAACCATATCCATGACCGGCACCCGGAATCACCAGCATATCAAAATCCTTTCCGGCTTCAATCAAAGCCTGAGCCATACGATATGTATGTGCAGGATTCACATTCTTATCCATATCTCCGGTGACAAGCATCAAGTGTCCTTTCAGATTCTTGGCAATCTCTGCATTCGACTTCACACTGAACTTGTATTCATACTCTTTTGTCTCATTGCCCAAACTATCTTTTACTACTTTTTCCACTTCTTTCACGCCGTTGTAGCATTCTCCCCATCCACGATTATAGATATTGTTATCATGATTTCCAGAACAAGAAACAGCTGCTTTGTAAAAGTCAGGATATGTGCAAATAGCTGCCGCAGCCATAAGTCCACCGCCAGAGTGCCCGTAGATACCTACTCTATCAATATCAATAAACGAATGACATTGCGCTAGTTGCTCAATAGCATATTTATCATCCGCAAGCGGATAGTCTCGCATATGATTATAACCATAACGGTGATATACTTTTCCACGCATAGGAGTGTCTCCTCTGTGACCTACAGTAATGACAATAAAACCAAGTTGCGCCATACGGGTACAATAACTATTGTCCAAAGTGAAATTGGTAGGCACAAAACCATAGTAAGGACCAGGATAAACAATTGAGACAATCGGATATTTCTTCTCCGGATCAAAGTTTGACGGTTTCCACATCACCCCATACAAGTCTGTAACATTATCAGCAGCCTTCACTACAAAACGTTCGGGCTTTCTCCAACCTTCAGCATATACCTGTGCCAAATCAGGTTTGGGAAACTCCAGAATCACTTTGCCAGTATTATCTTTCAGTAGTGTCCGTGGCTCCATATCCACCCTCGAAAACGAGTCAATAAAATAGCGTCGAGATTTTAAAAAGTGTACTTGATGCTGAGCATCTTCCTTAGTTATCCGAGTGACTCCTTCACGGTCTATATGAGATTTATACAATTGATAATAACAAGGATCCATCTTCGGATCACCCCCATATCCATAGAAATAAATCTCACGCTTTAATGTGTCGATAGCAACAATATGCCCGCTCACCCAAGCTCCGGAAGTAATGGTATTTTTCAAATTCCCATTTCCGTCATAATGATAATAATGTCCCCAACCCGTACGCTCAGAACGGAACAGGATATCTTTTCCGTCGTTCAGCACTTCCACGTTGCGAGCATGCACATCACGGTAAGGCTTGTCTACTTCGTGAATCAATTCTTTGACTTCTAATGTAGAAGTATTCACGGAGCATACATCCACTTCATCCCATGTACGCTTCGTACGTTCAAAAAAAATCAAATCCCCTTTGGAAGAAGTGGAAAACACCATTATGTATTGGTCGGGCCACTTGCCAACATTCGCTTTACGGGCTGTCTTCTCCACTACGTCAATGATGACCAGTTCGTTCTGTGTCACGTGCTTGTCACCAGGATATTCATATTTATATTTCACAAGTTCCGGCTTATCAGAGAGAGAATTAATTACCCAAAAGTCTTGTAATTTCCGTTCGTCCTCCATCACAAAATATACATGGCGGCTGTCTTTACACCAACGTGCATTGGTAGACATTTCCCTATCGGGATAAAAGCCATCTCTCTCATCCGCATAAGTATACAGAGGCATTCCGTCAAAAGTGAGTTGCACCTCGGTAGTGTCCACTCCCAATTCCTTGTTTCCTTTCACATACAAATTATGATTCTTGGCAAACAGGATATACTTTTTATCGGGAGAGTAATTCATATAGAGGTAATCATACTCATCCATTGTTTTCTTATTCTCCTTCTCAACTTCTTTCAATTTGCGGGTGATGCGGTTATACTCATAGGCCTTGTTTCCATGTTCAAAGGTAAACGATTTCTGGTCTTTAGAGAATTTGAAATCATAAAATCTTAGCCCCTTTGGATCGACTCTCTCTCTCGTCAATTCCGATAGTGCCATTGCCATCTCATCGTTGTCGAACAGCAATTCTTGTTTTCCTTTATCTGGAGTCACATAATAATAAAATCTTCCAGCTGACGTCCGATAATCAAACCAAAAATTATCTGTATCGTTAATCTCGCGGGGATGAAGCCCAAAACTGTTTTCAGAGAGTTTTCCTCCCGCAGTAAAAGCATTGAATTTCTCCACAAGTTCATAATTAGCCAATTGCTGAGGTTTGGCTACAGTAACCAAACCTCCGACAAACAAGGCCAAAAGTATTCCAATTTTATATCCCATGTTGTATTTTGGTAATTCTTTTCCTAATATTTAAATTCAAGAAATTCTCCTACAGAACCATATTTATAATGAATATCCACAATTTTACCAAAGTTATTAGTTACAGGATTTGCCGGATCCGGAAAAAGTTGATCGATCTTGACATCCGTAGCCACCGCTTTACTATCTTCCGTCTCCCAAACTTCATAAATACTAAAAGTATTATCTTCCAAAGCTACTCCCAACTGTCCGTTATGTTCCGGTTGCCAGCCCACAGGATATGAACGATTATAAAAAACATAAATATCATTCGCAGCCAATGACTTCACAGAAGAATTGAATGTATGGAACTTCTTCAACACGGCTTCACTTCCTGCTCCATACTGGAAATAATACAAATCATTGCCATTAGCTATCACCACATACTTTTTATTGTTAAATACTGCCATATCCGTGAATCCGGTCAAGCCATCGAGTTCATATTCTTCAAAGGATATAGTAGAAATCTTACTAGAATAACGAGGGTTTGCCAATTTCCATTGAAAATATAATAACTTATACTGAGGACCATTATTTATGATTGCTACCCAGCCTGGTCTGGTTTCTTGATAGCCCGCATCATTTGAAGACGCCGGCATCATAGCCAGTATTTTCCAACCATCTTCCAATTTATATCTTTCATCTACAGGTGTCTCCTTGTCTTCTCCTGTTTGTACACTATATACTAGGCTACTATAATCAGATATCTCCAGTACGTCAGGATTCCCATATTCAGGAATTGCATCATCGATGAGACCTGCAATCTCATTATCCTCCGTGAGAACAGGCATAGCTCCATGATATTTATTAACTTTATAACTCTGATAAAGTCCTTTGAATTTTTTATTCTTACCCACCGGAAAAGAAGTATAACCACAAGAATGAAAGTCTTTGTGAGTAACCATATTCGCCCAATAAATGTATCCATCGGAATTTAATAAGGCCTTAGCAGAGTAAGTCATGGCAGCTGACACCGGATCAAAATTTTGTGGCAAATCTCCTCTAAACTCTTCATCAGTGTAAACCTCACGTTCCAATGTAATACCATTTAACTCTGCCCAACGATCTTGCATCACAATCACTTCGTCCGGTATTTCAAGAACCTCGCCATAAGCACCCAGATAACCGGCATTCAAAAGTAGCCCCTTGGGATGAGAGCCTAATCCAGATATTACATCCTCTACAACTTGATTATATACAAGTGAGTCACGATCAATTTCAGCCACTGTAGTGCCATCAGTCACAGTCAATTTATAATTAATAGAACTAGCACCAACAAAAGAGAGTCTGGAATTCCGTGCACCATCCTCACTCAATACCAACCAACCACGTGCAAACGGTGAACGCACTCTCAACGTACAACTTTTGGAGAATTTTATTCCGGTTTTATTATCTATCACCGTATAAGTAACTTCGTGCATACCACCACGTTCAAAGCTAAATGTGCAAGAAGGATTCGTTTCATCCGGCAATAATATACCATCCAGCCTCCATTCATAAGAGACATCGGGATTCTCTTTATCAATTGTAAGCTCAAAGGAAGGAGTTATAGTTACCTCTTCTTGAAAAGCAAGCAAATATTCTGCTTTCATTCCGGTAATCCCTATCTTTTTCTCCAATTCATTAACCTCACTATAATTATAGTTGTTATCATTATCCAAGCAACCGGACAAACTTGCCATGGTTGCTCCAATGAATATATATGTCAATATCTTCTTCATAACTATCTTTAGTTTTTAATTATCCGGCAACAGGCACTTCTATAATTACGCCTTTCTCATCTCTCAAAGGATTGTCAGGACCTCTTCGCGCATTTTCTTCCGCTACTTTATACTTTAACGACAAAGAGTATTTACGTAGCTTCACTCTATCTTTGCCATCAAACAGTTCATCATCATTTTCTTGCAGTACTTCTAAAAACATACGGAATTTTGTGTCTGAATAGTCACCTAAATAATACCAGTCGACTGAGCTATAATACTCACCATAATATTCGATGTCTTTATAATCCCACCAGTCAGGTTTTACAAGACGGTCTGTCACTGCGATTATTGCTCTGGAATAGTTGGCTATACCTTCGCCAACTTCGTCTCCTGCATTTATTCTCAAAGCAACAAATTTAGTAGTAGTTTTTAAGTCAGGAAAGTTTTTCAGTTTTACATAAATAGTATCTAATAATTGTCCACTTTTAAAGACGCACTTCTCAGGGAGAATACATTGAGATGCAGGAAAAGTAGACATCTTCTCATCTATAGCAATGGTAAACTCCAAATCTTTATCTTGAATCTTACCGAAGATAGCCACTTCAATTGGTACTTCGGCAATTTTCACATCCATACCTTCTCCCAAAGGATAAAATTCAAAACTGATTCGAGTCGTATCTTTCGTCAAGTCTTTATTAAAATTAATATAAGAAACATCATTCCCATTGAGAACAAGTCCTTCCTCCTGACAAGAGAAAAACAGCGATATGCCTATGCATGCCATCATTCCCGTCAACAATATATTTTTCATTTTCATAGGTTTCTAACTCTTTTAAAAATTAAATTGCACTTTCAGATTCGGGTAACGGCAATACCATATTCTCTCTTGTAGCCAGCACCTCTTTTCTCCCTTTCATAGTTCGCATCAATCGCTTGAACATAAAGAAAGTCTGTCCTTCTCCAAAAAATTCTCTCTGAGCGTCATTCACAAGCATGGTCATAAATTGAGATGCAGTCACTTTTTCCAAATCGGCATCAATTCCCCTACTCTTTTTCACAGTTCTCAGATACTCTTTTGCTTTATCCAAATCTGTCTGATAGATAGCCTCAGCTGCAATATAATAAACTTCCGACATACGGAACATAGGAACAATCACATTATTTATTTCTGAATATTTATAACTATCAGGCTGCTGATAATATTTCATTGAACAATAATCGTTATAATTTTTTTTCTCCATTTGGTAACGGATTCGCCAATCCGTATTCAAATCACTACCATAACGTTCGTTGGCAATAGCAGAAGTTATACCTAGAAAATAACTCTTTTTATCACTACCCTCAGACTTGTCATTTTTGTGATTTATCAAACGATCCCATTCTATCAAATCTTTAGGAGAATAAAGAGCAAATATAATATCATCATACATTTTCACATTACCTTCTCTTAGTGCCTCCAACGCAACTTTTTCATCCGTTAGTGCAGCAAAAAGACTGTTTTGTTGAATAATAATTTCAGCCTGCTTGTAAGCCTCATCCGGCATACCCGCATACAAATATACACGAGCCAGTTCGGCAGTAACGGCATAATAGTTCAAACGAAACCCACGAGATGCCCAAAATAACGTTTCATCATTTTTACCTTCCTCGAAACGATCCCTCCAATTGGCGCTTTTATCCACTTCCCACAACAACTCCTGCGCTCTTTTCAAATCTTTAATGATCTGTTCCAAGCAATAAGAAACCGTCTCGCGATTACTAACATAAGCCGGATAGGTATTTATATAAGGAATAAAAGTCTGATTGCCCGGATTCATTGCAGGAGAAGGAGTATATACACGCAACAAGTCGAACTGTATATATGCACGCAAGCCTATTGCCTCTCCCAAAATCATCTTACGCTCCAGTTCCCCGCTGTAAAAAAGTGCACTGTCTGCCAGTTCCGCCTGCTGTGCCAATTCATTACAGTTGGCTACCACATTCCATGCGTCACTCCACATTTTGTCCGTGGTGGGTGTTAACTGTTGGTCTGTAAATTTCAGATTTTCTATTTGTTTCATAGCCTGTCCACCCTCATCAATCGGTGCCAGTTCCATATCATACACCTGCCCCCAAGCATCTATAAGTCCCCATTTCAAATTACTACCGTAAATACTCCAAGAAGCCATCTTACGGTAAATGCCATTTAATGCCGCACGATATCCGTCTCCTGTTTCAAACAAAAACTCTTCTTTTATCTGATCGGACGGATATACGTTCAACCAATCACTGCATGATGTTCCTAGAGTGACCATCGCCCCTAACAAAACAATCGTTCTATATATTCTTTTCATATTCTTTATTCTCCTTAATTATCAGAATTGTGCTTTTAACGAGAAATCTATCTTCCAGGATTTAGGATAACTCAAACCACGTTCCTGACGAATAGAATGCCAATTAATGAAATCGCTGGAACTCATTTCCAGACGTAACATATTCATGTGCAGATGCTTTTTAATCCACTCACGGTCAAAATCGTAACTCAATGTTACGGCACTTAGACGGATATATTTATTATCTTGCACAAAGCGTGACGAAGGCAAAGTGGTAAGTTTGCTGTCTGCAATGTTTTTAAATTCTGCCACATCCCCCGGCTTCTGCCAACGTTGAGTCAGCACACGCAAATCGACATTGCGATTGGCAATATCTGCATTCTCAACACGGTCTACCAACGTTTGGTTATACTCTTGTCCACCAAATTCATACTGAAAAGCAGCAAATAGACTCCAATTCTTATAGGTAGCGTTTAAACCTATTGAACCATTCAACTTAGGTTCCGTATTACCAACTACCACCTCTTGAGCAGCATCCCATTTATCAGTCACAGAACCATCTCTATTCAAAAACAGCTCTTTTCCCGTAGTAGGATCAATACCCAAAGAACGAACAGCCCAAATAGAGGTCAGCGACTGACCTTCCTGATATTGAGGAATAGGTATTGCATAGTTAGCATCTTTCTGAGAAGTATGGTAAAGTTCCTGATATTCCAATTCCTTTTTATAGAAGTTAGCCACACGTTCATTATACGCCTTCTGAGATTCGGAAATTTTCAGGATTTTATTCTTATTGTGTGCCATATTCCCCCATAAAGCAATTGCCCAGTTACGATCTCTATAAATATCGGCACGTAACTGCATTTCAAAACCTTTGTTTTCCACCTCACCCATGTTATTCTTATAGGTAGAAAAGCCGGAAGTCTGCGATAAAGTTACATCGTTAATCAAATCGATGGTCTTTTCATAATAATAATCAAAATCAAGCGTCAGACGTTGGTTAAAGAACTGGGTTTCAATACCAAAGTTAAATTTATCCGTCTTTTCCCATGAAAGTTCCTTATTACCTAAAGCCTTTAATACAGCTCCATAACCGGTAATATACCATTCATCAAACAAAGACTCATACATCGTAGTTGCCGCATAAGCAGGAAAATTCACCTTACCGGTACGTCCGTAAGAAAGACGAGCCTTCAGTTTATTGATATTCTTGTTTCCTTTCAAGAAGTTATAATTGTGAATATTCAAACCGACACCACCAGAAAAGAAAGGAGCCCACTTCTGATTAGCCCCAAATTCCGAAGAGCCGTCGAAACGTACGGATGCATCAGCAAGATAGATATCATTCCAAGTATAGTTCAAGGTAGCAAGCGTACTGACAAGACGTGTAGTATTTTCCGTACGTGTCGGTTTTCCATACACTTCAGCAGCATAATTCAATGAACTAAACTGACCGGAAGGGAAACCACGGTAGTGAGCAGAAGTGTTATCTGTAGTAGAAGCGGAAGCTTCCCAACCACCGGAAAAGTTAAAATTATGCTTTCCGAAACTACGGGTATAGTATAAAAAAGCATTGGCATTCCAAGAAAGACTGCCACCATTTCCTGTATACAAATCACCCTGCAAATTGGAATCTTTTGTACCTAATACTGATACTTTAGAGGACAAAGGATCATAGAAACGCTCACTGCTTGTATATTGCCTGGTTATACTAAACTGTCCCTTAAGAGTCAAATAATCGTTCAAATACCAATTAGCGCTCAAATTATCTACCACTTCATCATAAGCACTCCATTCATAATTATTCAGTGTAGCCTCATAAAGAGGATTATTTACAGTGGACACCATACTGGAATATGGTAACCTCTTTACTAAATCTCCATTTAAATAAGGGGTATCATAAGGCATCAAGGTTGTATAGTCACTAAAAGATCCATAAGGAGATTCCTTTGACTTAGTATGCCCAAAAGTAACCGTATTCTTTACCTGCAATTTCTTCACACGATAATCCAAAGAGAAACCTATACTATAACGGTCACGTCCCGAACCTTTCATGACACCCTCAGTTCCATTGTATGACGCATCAACACCATAACGCAAGTTCGGAGTACCACCTTCAATATAAACACTGTGTTTATGATTGAAAGCATTACGCAGTGGCAGAGACAACCAGTCTGTATCTATCCCCTTCTGAATCAAGCTATATCTTTCATAATACTTATTCATACCGGTAGCCGTGTCACTATTACCATTATTTCCTTTATCATACAATCCGGCAAGTCGTTCAATTTCCAACTTTTCCGAAGCGTTCGCCAAATTATAGTCACGCAAGTCGGGCATTTCCAATGTACCGGTAAAATTATAAGAAACACGAACTTCACCCGGCTTCGGAGCAACAGTGGTAATCACAACCACACCATTTGCAGCACGGGAGCCGTAAATGGCAGTAGCAGCAGCATCTTTCAAGATAGTCATGCTCTCGATACGGGTAGGATCTAAGTCGTATATTTTTTCGATACTTACTTCAAAACCATCCATAATAAAAGTAGGAAGATTCGGATTATTTTCAAGATTCGATTTAGAAAGCTGGTCTTTATCCAATTCCTTCACGCCAAAACCAGAACGACCACGAATATACATCTCAGGTAGTGCATTAGGGTCAGAGCCAAACTGTGTATTGCTAACCAAGCGGAAAGAGGGGTCAAATGTCTGCAAAGCTCCGATTACATTTGTCTGTGATACTTTACGCAAATCATTACCTGAAATCTGTGTTGAACTACCTGTAAAACTAGACTTACGAACATTACTATATCCGTTGATGACAACATCATCCAGTGTCTTCACATCATCTACCATAGTAATTTCAAGCATCTTCTTGCGGGTAGCATCCACCTGAATAGTTTGCTTCTTCATACCGATAAAAGAGACTTCCAAAGTCACTTTATCACTTTTCACGTCCAGCGTAAACTCACCTTCAATGTTTGTAGAAGTACCAGAACGAGTACCTTTAACGATAATACTAGCTCCCGGTATCGGTTCTTTATTCGAATCTGTCACCATACCACGGATACGGTTTTCCCGTTTTTCCGCCTGCATTTTGCGAATCACCACAATACCGTCTTTCACTGCATAATCAAATCCCTGCGGATTAAGAATCAATTTAAGCGCAATCTCCCATTTCTCATTCTTCGCATTAATCGACACAGGGGGAACGCCTTTGAACATTTGTGAATTATACAACATATTCACGCCTGTTTGTTTCTTCACTGCATCCAGAACAGTCTCGATAGAGACATTGTGCAGTTTCAAAGTTACCGTCTTGTCTTGTGACGGTAAAGCCCATGCACTAAACGTGCAGCACATTGCCACTAGAAAACATAGCAGCCATCGTTTTTCTCTCATAAATTAATGATTAAACTTTTGTGTACCTAATATTCTAATTATTCTAATATTCTATCCTTTCATTCCTGTTCATCCGCTTTGTCATATATCAATATACTCCGCCCACTGATTTTGTAAGTCAGATCCCCTGTCAATTCCAGTGCATCCAGGAAGGAATTTATCGTTCCGTAGCGTTTCAAGCTGCCACTATAAGTAATGTCGCGCAAGTTCGGGGTTTCATAATAAACCTGTATGTCGTACCAGCGTTCGAATGTTTTCATTATATCTCCCAAGGGACGGTCATTAAAAATGTACATGCCATCTACCCAACCAACATATTCTTCCAAGTTCACCACACGTTTTGTCGAACTATTGGCAAATACGACAGCCTGCTCTCCCGGTGAAAGAGTAATCGTTTCCGCATTCGGTGCGGAGAATTTCACTTTACCACGTACCAAAGTCGTGTAGCAAACAACCGCATCGGCATAAGCATTTACATTGAATGCAGTACCCAGTACGGTTACGTCCCCAAGATGCGTCTGCACAACAAACGGATGCTCTTCATCCGCCACAACATCAAAATAGGCTTCACCTTCCAAACGTACAATTCTGCGTTTACCGGCAAAACGTACCGGATAAGTCAATTTGGAACCGGCATTCAAATGAACCGTAGTTCCATCTGCGAGGATTACGGTGTTTTCACCCCCACGCGGTATAACCAGTTCATTTGATTTAGCTGGTTGCTCTTCGACGTTTTTTTCCTCGTGTTGTGTTGCAACGGCAGGTTGATAAGACAGCACCCCTTTCTTATATTTTACTTGAACACCGTCCACTATTACGCTTACTTCTTTTTTATGCACATCAATCACGCTGCCATCGGGCAAAGTCAGTTGTGCCTGTTGGGTTCCCGGCTGAATCAGGGCTTTTCCCACTTCTTCCGGTGAGATATAATTCGACATGTAGAAAGAAAGGGCGACGACTAAAGTAACGACAGCCGCAGCAGCGTACCACCAAACCCGGAGAGAACGACGCTTCTGCGTCTCCGGCTCCATCCGCCCGATTTTCTGAAGAAAAGATTGATAGGCTTTCTTCGACGAATAATTCTGATATTCTCCAAAGGCGACTCTCAATGTCTCCCCGTTCTGAAGTTGCCCATATACTTTTTGTAAGTCCGGACATTCCGCCAGCCGTTTTTCAAGGTCCTGTTGCTCCACTTCATTAGCTTCTCCCAAAAGAACCTTTCTCATCAAAGCGGCATCTTGATATACATTTTCGAACTTATTCATCTTATTGCTAACTTTTTAATTAAACATTTGTTTAATTCATCTTTATTATAGATATACATAACTCATAGAAAGGGGTGACAAAAAGAATATATTTTTTTGAGATAAGAATATGAATAATAGGATTTTAGGAAAAGAAATATAGCATTATGACATAATTCGAGAGAGAAAACGTCCGTTTTAACAAAGAAAACAAATCTTAATCATTCAATAAAAAGATAAAGAAGTATCAAATTGACTTTTTATTTATTTTAGAGAAATAAGCAAAGAATTATGGAATTCATGGAATCTCCCAACCTTTCGCGGAGAAATTTATAGCTGCGGGTCTTTTGAGTTTTAACGGTATTAATGCTTATCTCCAGGCGTTCCGCTATCTCTTCCCACGTATGTCCCTCGATTCTCATTAGGATAATCCGGCGTTGTTCGGCAGGAAGCTCTTCAATATGACAATACAGTTGGCGGATAATTTCCTCTTTTACCGTCAATGCATAAATCATATCTTCGTCCTCTACACCTTCTTCTTCGGCTAAAGAACTCAAAATGGTATCATGGATTTGATTATTGCGTATATATAATAAGGTGTTATTATAGCAGGCACGATAAAGATAATTGGCAAGCTCTTTAATATCGGAAAAGGTTCGCTTGCCCTCCCATACAGAAATAAAGACTTCCTGTACCAAATCTTCCACCGCATCGGGAACCGGCAATATCTTGGAGACATAAACACATAGAGCAGCATAAAAACGATCGTAGAAATCGCCCCACATCCTCTCATCCTTTCGGTTGACTCCTGCTACTATAGTGTCAATTTTATCGTCCATACTGTCACATTACCTGCGAAAAAAGAAAACAGAATTCATAAAAATCACCGTAACTACTTACTTTTGCGATATTTACGAATGCAAATATATTGTTTTTTTCAAAAAAGCGAGCGGAACCAACCTACAAAATAGAAAATAAAAAAGCTCTCCCTCATTCATATCGTTTTTCGCACGTTTCTCTTTCACCGATTACCGGGCTTCCTGAAACCGTTTATCCATAGTACTTTCAGGCATCGTGACAGGTTGTTGGCAACCTATCACTGCATCTCTATCACCTACCACCGGTTTATCGCCCTGATTTCAGCCATTTCTTTTTGAATATAGCCGAGAATTTCATTCGAGAATAGCTATAAAATTTCAGTTTTTGTAACCTCAGACACAGCTTCTTAAACCTGCATTGACAACAACTAGTCTGCTCTAATACAAGCTCTATTTCCAAATCCCGTATCCGGTCGTTCTGTTCCAGCCACATTCTTCGGAATGTGTCGCGCTCGGATTTTGCTTCTTTATATAACAGCAGTTCCTTATCACGTGCACCCAAAAGGATGGCATACGTTACACACGTTTCGGACTTGCCGATGCAAAGCCGCTCTAATATTTCAACATATGCCAAGCTAACACCCTGCTCTTTAAACTTTAGAAAAGCCCGGAGACTTTCATCGTTTACGACAGTATTGCAATCTTTGACGTAGGCAGTGACTGCTTTCATGTCCACCCAAAGTTGGATATGTTCTTCATCAAGATTATGTCTTTTAGCCGCCTCTTTTATACTAATCCATTCTGACATAGTGTTCGTTTTTTATGTGTGATACAATTAAAGAGGGAAAAATCTCTTTTTCATTATATTAGTACAACGGGCATCTACGCTTTCTATAATCCGGTGGGTGGGGACTAATTAGGGTATATGCAAGGACGCGAAAGAAACCGTCCGGACACAAGAAAGGCGCAGATGCTGTTGCACCATTATCCTTATCAGAGGCTAGCAATACCCTTGTACCAGATAATGAGAACAACAGACATCCACGCCAATAGTTTATATATAACACATCTCTTACGGATATGTTGATATACAGCCGTCCACGTGGAGTATCTGTTGTATCACCTCTCAGTACATAAAAGTTTGCTATTTTCTGATAAGAGAGACAATACGTTATTTACTCCATAAAGGAAATAAAAAACACTTTCCTCCAATTTCATCACGCCGATGGGCTGAAAGTGCGTGACAAAGATAGATGATTTTTCTAATAATCAATTGGAAATAGGGAAAGAATTAGTAGTGACTAAAAAAACTAATTTACAGAATAATAAAAAACACTGTTATGAAAGCATACAAAACTGACTACCACAACTTCACACATTTCCTTTCTTCACATTCTTCACAGAGCACATAACTGCTCATTATCAGATACTTCCTGTGAATAGATGCCGAAATTTCTAGCCTTCACAACTCTTCACCTTCTTCACCAAATACACATTCCCCAACCTTGTATGCTGCCTGCCGATACCTGCTGCGGTTAGTATCTGTGCCAATTGGATGGGGGTACAGTTACGCAGTGCAGCCGGAAACTTCTTTGCCAGTTCCTGATGAATGATGGCCGAAGAGAGCGACAAGCAATCCGGTTCGCCATACGTAGCAGGTGTGTATGTATTGCGCACAATGTCTTCTATAGGGTTGACGTGATAGTACGCCATGTTGTGGCATTGCAAAGCACGTTCCTCTTCTTTACTAAACCAGTGGCGGGCGCCGGCGAGCAGTTCCGCTTTCAGTTGAGCATAAATTTGTGCATGCTCTATTCCGATACAGTCAATATCATGCTCTACTTCAACGCACATGAATCTACGGCTGCCTGTAGGGTCGTAAAGCAGATCCGTACGATTACTGGTTCCGATGAAAGAGGCAATGCGAGGAAGCGGCCGAAAATTCTTCTGGTAGGCTTTGCAAATATTGAGGTTCGACATTTGCATCAAGTTTTTCAATAACGGCATCTTTTGCGCTCCGTATTTATCAAATTCGTCCATGTTGAGCAACCCCATTTCGGCCAAAAGACGTTCGGGATTGCCTTGCGCAGTTAGCTTCAGATTATCTGAGTAATAACGGGCCAGTTGCGGCGGCATCAGCATGCGGCAGAAAGTGGATTTATGCCGCCCTTGCTCTTCGCTGATAAGTATCGGGGCTACGCTGTTGGCCTGTACTTGATTCGTTCCCAACCATTGGGCGGCAAGTCCGAGCATCCAAGTGTGGAAACTTTTTATCCATAACGGAGCGTCGGATACTCGCTTCGCTAAAGGCTTCAACCGCTCTGTTCCGTCCCATGCGGGCAGTTCGTTCATGTAGAGCCGGAAAGGATGGTAACTTTCCACTTGGGTGGAGTAGATATATCTTTGAAGGTCTTTATCCCAACAGTTGATACCCTCTTTGTGAGCTTCCAGACAGAAAGTGTTCAGTTCCCGCTTGTCTATACGACAGAAAGAGATATCCCGTTGACCGGATGGACGGAATTCGGTTTCTTCGGTAAGCAAGTTGTAGCGGAAGTCATACCGCACTTTCAAAAAGTCAATCACTTGTTGCGTCAGAAGGACGGGCTGTTTATGTACTTCTTGCCTATTATGTATTTCCTGCTCATGTATATCTTGAATTGGCGGTTTGTTCTTTGAGACGTTCGCCGAAACGGTGCCGTTTGATACTTCTTTCATCAATACCCGTATTCTTTTCGCCAAACGTTTTGAGTTATATTCTAATGTCTTCATATTTTTCTTCTTTTTAAATGAATAAATGTTGTTTTTTCGACCGGTTGATGCTGCTAAGGTATAACATGGAACATGGGGTTTGCAAGCATTTAACAAAGAAAATATTTATTTTCTACTGAAATGAAAAACAAGCTTTCTTATGCTGATATGTCGTTACTTTGTCGTATCTTTAGTGTCTTTTTAATAAAAGCCGACTGGAGTCGGCTGATTTGTCGACTAGAGTTGGCTAATCAGTCGGCTCCAGTTGTCCGAACAGCCGATTACAGTCGGCCTATGATGAAGTTTAATATTTTAATCGATAAGAAGTAATGTCTATTGTATTTGATTGGTATGAAAATCCTAATGCATCTTCGGAAGAAGAAGAGGCAGCGTTGCATCCGCGTATCTTTATGAATGGTAAGGTGGATACGGAAACACTTTGTTACAGGATTCATGATTACAGTTCGTTGACTGTGGGCGATGTGAAGAATGTGCTCGACAACCTGTCGAAGATTCTCGGCGAGTCGTTGAGTGAGGGGAAAGAAGTGCATATCGAGGGAATCGGTTATTTTTTCCCCACTTTGGCGGCTACGGGGAAAGTGACCCGCAGTACTCCGCACAAGACCAATAAGGTAACTTTTAAAACAGTCCGTTTCCGTCCTGACACTAATCTGAAAGGACATTTTGTTGGCGTCCGTGCCAGTCAGTCCAAGTACGTCCGCCATTCGGAGAAAGTTTCGGAAGTGGAGATTGATATGCTGTTGAAAGAATATTTTGCCGGACATAAGATGATGACCCGTCGTGATTTTCAAGAGATATGCGGCTTGGCCCGTACGACGGCAAAAGCGCATTTGGTCCGTCTGCGTGGAGAAGGAAAGCTGGTGAATATCGGCTTGCGTAACCAGCCGATGTATGTGCCTGCTCCCGGTTATTATGGGGTGTCGAGAGATGCGGAGCATCCTTCACGGTGACGGCTGTGAAGGATGTGAAAGAGGTGTTTTCAATCAACGAATCACATAAAATGACTGATAAATTGAGAGTTATCTCAATGTGAAGAGAATGAACAAACAATTAAATAAAAACTAAAATGGAAAGCAAAAGAAAATAATGACTGAAATCATTAACACGCATCATTATTAAGGTATATTGATGAGTATGAAATTATCTGCTCGCTGAGTTACCAATATCTACTATTAATAATTATCAAAATGTTCCTTGAAAGTTTTTTTTTCGTTTCTTTGCAAAACTAAAAGCAGTAGGTAATGAACAGATTTCAAGAGAAACAAAAATATTACGACGAAAAAGACAAGCTCATATTGAAACTGTATCGCACCAATCCCCAAAGTGCGTTCAAATTGATGTTTGATACCTATTACATGCCTCTTTGCCTTTATGCCGTGCAGTTGACAGACTCTTTTGTCATGGCGGAAGATATCGTACAAGACTTTTTCATCTCCTTTTGGGAGAAAAAAACGTACCTGAATATTGCTGTCAAGTTGCGTAGCTACCTCTTTTATTCCATACGAAACAACTCTTACTTATCGTTAAGGAAGAACAACCTCGTCTCAATGGAAGAACTTTTCGATACGGAAATAGATATTACCGAATCCATCACCGATGAGGAAGAACTGAGAGAAAGGGAAAAGAAAATTATGGAAGAACTGGAAAAGCTGCCTAAACAAGAACTCTCCGCCGTGCAAGCCGTCATCCTCGAAAATAAAAAATACAAGGAAGCCGCCGAAGAACTGAATATATCCGTAAATACCTTGAAAACGCATCTCTCACGTGCTTTGAAGCGCCTGCGCAAGGATAATAACCTAATACTTTTATGGCTATAAAATAATTAATTTTATATTTTTTTCTTCTTATGTCACCCATTTTGCAACTTTTATACTCCTTATTATAAAGGATTGATAAAATGAGCAAAGATATGAAAAAACCTCATGAGCAGTTCGATAACCTGAGCGAACATAAGAAAGCGGCAAAGACATGGTTTGAACATCATAGAATCAGACGTTGCCTCGATTTCATCGAGCAGTATGATGCCGCACAGGCATGGAAACGCCTTCAGAGAAAGAAAAGCCGGAGACAAATACGCCGTGTGACCTACACATCGGTTGCTGTCGCAGCATCTTTCCTGCTTATTTTCACGCTGGCTTACACTTCTTTATCTTATAATTTCCTGAATAAAGAAACAGTCCTTTCCGCCACAACCGATTCTTTTCCGGAGATGGGCAGCAGAAAGGCTACTCTAATCCTTGATGATGGAAAAGAAATAGATTTAGGTACAAAAGAAGGAAATATAGAGAGCACGGAAGGCACAATTGCCGTCAGCAAGCCCAATGAAGCACTTGTTTACCAAGACACGAAAAAGGAGACGCCCAAGACTCTCAAATATAATACGCTAACCGTTCCCCGTGGCGGCGAGTACCTGCTGGTTCTGGCAGACGGGACAAAGGTGTGGTTAAATTCTGAAAGCAGCCTGCGTTATCCGGTCAGTTTCGCAGACAAACGTGAAGTTACTTTGACAGGTGAAGCCTATTTTGAAGTTGCCAAAGACAGCAAACATCCTTTCATAGTCAGCATATCCGACAATAAAGTAGAGGTACTGGGCACGAAGTTTAATGTCTCAGCATATCCGGAAAATAAAATCTATACGACGCTAGCAGAAGGGAAAGTAAAGATATATAATCAGGAAACTTCGGTCACCCTACTCCCGAACCAACAAGCGGCAATGCACGGGACAGGGGATATCAAGGTAGAAAATGTGGATGCAAGCCTCTTCACATCGTGGTCGCAAGGAATGTATGAGTTCCGCAAGACAGAGCTTGGAGACATCGCCGCGCAACTTTCACGCTGGTACAACGTGGACATCCGCTTCAATGATGAAAAGCTGAAACACAAACGCTTTGCCGGAGTTATATTCCGCAACAACGAACTAAGTTTCGCCATCGAAGTAATCGAGAAAGTGTCGAACGTGAAATTTATCAGAGAAAACAATCAAATATATATAACAGAATAGCGGAAAGGGTGGAGCCTTCCCGCTATAAATAAACAATCAAAATCCTGTAAGACAGGAAATTTCACATCATTTAATCAAAACAAAGTTATGGGAAAAAAAGTTTTAAACGAAATTTTTCTTCGTAAGAATTTAATGATTAGATGTTTTATAACTTTTATGCTCTTCTCTTTAACAGTTGGCACACAAGCGTTTGCCCAAGCCGACAAGAAGATTAGCATAAATGTTCAAAACACTCTGGTCAGGGTAGTGCTGAATCAATTGCAAAGGGAAACGAATTTGCATTTTGTGTACGAAGAAACGACCATTCATCCGGGACAGACAGTGACATTGAGTTATCAAAACGCCTCTTTGCCAAAAGTTCTTCAGGATTTCTGCAAACAGACTTCGTTGCGTTACGAGATTAAAAGGAATCTGATTCTTCTTTATCCGGAAAAAGAAGCGACAGGCGGTGACAAGAAATACGCTCCTGTAAATATTTCGGGCACTGTCGTAGACGAAAACGGGGACGGGCTGGTAGGTGTAAGCGTCTTTGTCCCGAAGAGCAACAACGGTACCATCACGGATGCCAACGGACACTTTTCAATCAAAGCCGCACCGGGCGAAGTACTGACTTTTACTTTTGTAGGCATGGCAGACCAAATGATAAAGGTCACTCCCACCACCAAAGCTATAAGCGTGAAGTTATTGCCTGCCACTTCAGCATTGAGCGAAGTGGTAGTGACCGGTTATCAGACCTTATCCAAAGAAAGGGTGACAGGGGCATTCGGGCTTATTTCTTCCAGCAAACTGGAAACCAAACTGCAACCCGACTTGAAATCTTTACTGGAAGGACAGGCTGCCGGTATCGTGATAGACAAGAAAGGAAATATTGAAATCCGGGGCGTTTCTACTTTCAATGCCGAGAAAACCCCGCTACTTGTAGTCGACGGCTATCCTATCGAAGGAAAACTGGAAGACTTGAACCCTGACAATATCCAGAATATCACGGTGCTCAAGGATGGTGTAGCCGCCTCTATCTACGGTTCGCGGGCAGCCAACGGGGTTATCGTCATCACAACGAAGCGCGGCCAGAAAGGAAAGGCGGTAGTCTCTTACAAAGGCTCATTCAACGTCACGCTAAAACCTGATTTAAGCAAATTGAACAGGGCATCTTCGTCGGATTATATTGATGCCGAGATTGACTTGTTCAATCAGTCACCGGACAGTTACGACCCTCTGGATGAGGGTAATATGAGCAGAGTGAGTTATCTGTTGATGCAGGCACATAATAATAAGATAACACAGAGCGAAGCGATGGCGGAAATAAACCAACTTCGCCAGGTAAACGGCTTGAAACAGATTGAGAAGTACATGTTCCGCAACCAGTTGAGCCACCAGCACAATGTAGCCATTTCCGGTGGTGAAAATAACTATATGTACAATGTAGCAGCCAATTATAATTACAAAAGGGGCAGCTTCATCAATACGAATGAGGACAGGCTGATTCTGGACTTCAACAACCAATGGAAACCTTATAAGTTCTTAACCATAGACTTAGGGGCAAATATCTTATACAACCGTACCAATGAGCCCAATACGACCTATTCGGCCCTGACCGGATATAGCAGCGGCTCCGATTTGCAGCCTTATACTGCCATTGTGGACGAAAACGGGAAGCCATGTAATGTATGGGGACTCAGCCAATATAAAGTGAAAACTTACCAGAATACGCCCGGCATGAAAGACTGGACGTATAATCCGATCGAGGATGTTTATAAAGACGCAATAAGCACTACGAACTTCAGCACAAGAATCAGCGGCAAACTGCGTCTGGATATTATGAAAGGGCTGAATATCGAGGTCGGCGGAGTGTGGCAAAGGGGCAATTACCAATACAAACAACTGCGCCAGGCGGATTCTTACGCTGTACGCATCGCCTATAACGACGCGACATCCAAGACAAATACCGTAAACCATTATTTGCCCGACGGTGCTGTTATCAACGAAAAAAGAAATGTAAGCGAGGATTGGACAGTGCGTACCCAAATCAATTACAACCGTTCATTCCTGAATGATAAACACCGCGTCACAATCCTTGCCGGTAACGAAGTGCGCCGTTCTACGTATGATTATAACACCATGGCAACCCGTGCGGGATATAATGAAGTAGCCGGCTCGTTTATCCCAATGAATTTAAAAGATTTTGTCGGCAATGTAAACTATGCGGATATGTTGTTCGGCTCTCCATGGAGTCCCCCGTTATATAAGACATTTACAAACGGGGAATACACTTATCGCGACAACCGTTTCGTGTCCTGGTATGGCAACGGCTCTTATGAGTACAACAATAAGTTTATCGTAAGCGGCAGTGTACGTATGGATTTAACCAATTTCTTCGGCACAGACCCTAAATATCGCCACAAACCGCTTTGGTCTGTGGGTGGAACATATAAGCTCGCCAATGAAGAGTTTTTCGATGTACCGTGGATTAACAGGCTGAATATCCGTGCGTCTTACGGTATAAACGGTAACATCGCTTTGGATGAAGGCCCGTTCCTAATTCTGGAAGCGGGAGATTACAATCAGACGACCGGCGGCGTATCCTACAAAGTGGCTTCTCCGCCCAACAACCAGCTAAGATGGGAAAAGACAAAGACTACTAACATCGGTCTGGACCTCTCTTTCCTGGACAGCCGCTTGAACTTTAGTTTTGATTATTACACCAAAAACAGTTCCGACCTGCTGGCGAAAGACGCGATAGACCCCACTACGGGCTTTGCTTCTCTGACAAAGAATGTAGGCAGGATTGTCAATAACGGTATAGAAATAACGGTAGATGCCGACGCTATTGTGACGCGTAATTTCAAATGGAATATCAATTACAATTTCGCATACAACCACAACAAAGTGAAAGAATATAACGTAACCCGTAGTTACGCAAGCAGTTACACACCGAGCACAGGTTCTGTCACAGTTGCCGGATACCCTGCCAATTCTATCTGGGGATATAAATTCGCAGGTTTGAATGAGGAAGGTGCTACTATGATTTATAACTCAAAAGGAGACAAAATCTTGATTGGTGATGCCGAGATAGAAGATGTTTATTGTCAGGGAAGCTTACGTCCCAAATTCGATATGTCCATGACTCAGAGTTTTAGTTATAAGAACTGGGATTTATCATTTATGCTAATCGCCAAATTAGGTCATAAATACCGCAAGGATGCCTTTAGCGGCTCCAACTATTCCAACCGTCATGTAGGCGAAAGATGGCAAAAGCCGGGAGACGAAAAGACGGCGATTTATCCGGTACTGAAAAGCTGGAATATGGATTTATTCGATTTCCCGTATTTGGATATATTGGTTGGGAACGCCAGTTATATGAAATTGCGGGATGTCACGCTGGCTTACACTTTTGACCGATCACTCATCAGCAAAATTCATCTGAATAATGCAAGAGTCTATTTCCAGATGCGCAATTTATTCAGGATTACCGCCAAAGGAGTCGACATAGACCCTGAAATCGCAGAAGTCAATGAAACCGGTTATTCCGGCCCTACTTACGACCAGGGATATACCTCGTTGCCTTTACGCCCTGAGTTTTATATCGGTTTGTCATTCTCATTTTAATTGAATAGATCATGAAACTAAAATACTTATTTTTAATCCCAATCGTTTGTTCATCTTGCAGTGATTTCCTGGACGTGAAGCCCATTGGAAAATTAATACCGACAGAGATAGAGGAATTTGAGAATCTTTTAAACAATGAAAGTACCATCAAGTACCATTTCATGGATAACAACAATACCTCTTTTTATTCTATGCTGGCAGATAATTTATCCATAAGCGAGAACCTGGATAAATATAAATACATAAGCTCTTATGTCAATAAAGATGTATATGCAGCCTATACGTTTAATGTTCCTTACGAAAGTCCTATCAAGCCTCAATACACATGGGAATGGGGAATATACCGGGCGGCCGGATTGTTTAACAACGTCATCGAAGGCATTGAAGGTCTGGACGGCGCTGCCGAAACGGAAAACGGCAAAGCTGTAATCGCACAAGCCAAAGCCGGGCGCGCCTGGTCTTACATGGTCGGCGGATTGGGCTATGGCCCGATGTATAACCCTAATGGGGACAACAGCACAAAAACAATTCCTTACCGCACTTCGGGCGACCCTACTGTGCCTAATCCCGACCTGGTTACAACGGCGGAGTTGATGCAGCTTGTGAAGAAAGATTTGGACGATGCACTGGATGCTCCCGAAAATGTAGTGAATCCTTGCAGAGCCAACAAAGCGGCTGTGCATGCTTTGCGGGCAGAATATTTCATGTATATGAGGGACTGGACGAACATGCTGAAAGAAGCGTCGGAAGCGTGGAACCGCTCTGTCGCGCTGAAAGGAAGTGTTGATAATATGATTTATGACTTCAACCAGTGTTATTATGACGACGACCCCAATGCCGATCCGGCAGAAGGAACAGATAAAGAACTGTCGCTCGACTTACGCGGACAGGACTTGCTGTTCAACCAAAGCATTCACCGGGAAAACCTGTTTTACAGGACAGCTCCTGCCGGTTGCGCCACCACGAACGGGCAATCCACTTATTACCCGTCGGACGACTTCCTTGCCCTGTTCGATCCTGATACCGACAGGCGATACCAGCTATTTGCCTTGAGAATATTAGGATATTCAACGACTGTAGGCGACGTTAAATACGAGGATGGCATAAAAAGGACGTATTGCCGCAGTTCCAAAATGCTAACCAATCAGGGTATCACATATCCTCAACTTCTATTAATGAAGGCAGAAGCGGAAGCCCGCACGTCCGACAAGACAAATGCGTTGAAAGACCTGAACTTGTTGCGTAAGTATCGCTATTCCGGTGATAATACCGACTTACCGAACGGAAGTTCATTAAATGAAGATGAATTACTTTATGAAATACTAAAAGAACGCCGCCGGGAATTGCCTATTTCATCTTATCAGCGTACCTTTGACATCAAACGTTTTGTGTATGACACAGGAAAGCCCTGGTGTCAGACAACAATCACGCATATGATAGGAAGCAAGACCTATTCGGCTCCGGTTGATAATGAATATTACACGCTGCCGAAATCGAATTCTATCATTGAAAAGAATCCGCAATGGGGATTGGAAGTAGATAACCGTCCATATGACCCGCTCGGAAAGAAATAAACGGATAGCTTGAACATACAATAAAACTTTAATATTCGAATTATGAACAGAATTAGTATCACGACATGTGCATTATGCATGTCACTCGCAGCATCTGCACAAGTAAATTATACCATAAAAGGTACTGCTAGCGGAATGGATGGTCAGACAGTTTATCTTAATGATGCAGAAAACAGCCAGACTACCGCAATGGATAGTGTAATTATCAGCAATAATGCTTTTACATTCAAAGGAACACAGCCTAAAGTTTGTTTTGCCACCGTATCAGCGGGCAGAGCCAGGACAACTTTGATCCTTGAGGACGGAACGGTCAATGTCTCACTTAATAGTCCGGGAAAAGCAACAGGAACACCCACAAATGACATTCTCGAAGCTTGCAATGAGAAGATTAATGCATTCAACAGCGAATACAAGGCATTAAGGCAACAGGCTTCTGAATTGAAAGAGGAGGATAAAGCAAAAATGTTGGAACTGGAAAAGAAGTGGGAAGACGTAAGCAACAGGCAAACGGCAGTAGTAAAAGAATGTATCAACCAAAATCTGAATAATATCGTCGGGGCGCAGTTACTCCGCAGGTTTGAAAGCAGCCTGTCAAGCGAGGAAGTTACAAAAATTCTTGCCGCTGCTTCTCCCGTTATGAAAGAAAACGGATATACTCAAGCCGTAATCAAGCATCAGGTTGCCATGAAACGCGCTGAAGTTGGGCAGAAATATACAGATGTCAAAATGAAAGATGTAAACGGTCAGGAAGTTGCTTTATCAGACTATATAGGAAAAGGGAAATATGTATTGATTGATTTCTGGGCTTCATGGTGCGGTCCTTGCCGCGGAGAAATGCCACACGTGAAGGCAGCTTACGAAAAGTTTGCTCCCAAAGGATTTGAAGTTGTCGGCATCTCTTTGGATAGTAAGAAAGAAGCATGGATGAAGGGAATAAAGGATTTGGGCATCACATGGCCGCAGATGTCCGACTTAAAAGGTTGGAAGTGCGAAGGAGCTGCCGTCTATGGCATAAGAGCTATTCCTGCCACTCTGTTAGTAGACCCGAACGGCATGATTATAGGAAAAAATCTCAGAGGTGAGGAAATTGAAAAGAAATTGAACGAGGTCTTGAAATAACAGGAATACTCATTCATTACTGCACGAAAGAGTCCCGGAAGTTTTCTTCGGGACTTTTTCTTTTCTCAGAAAGTCTCTTTAAAAAAAGAGCACTACGTATCTCCCGACAAGGCACAAAAAAAGAGCGAATCATTCCGCCCCACCTTAAAGAATCCCCCTTAATGGGATTCTTCTTTTTCTTCATCTTTCATTTACTAGTTATCTGAAAACTACTTTTTACTAATACCTAATCAAAACAATCTTTTTCCTAAAAACTAATCTTAAAATCTAATACCTTAATTTTATAAACTAATACCTTTATATATTACCTTTTTCTAATACCTAAAAATTTCAGTAGTTTCACAACTACACTGCAAAGGTAAAGTTGTTTTGGAAAATGACAAAAGCCATTATACAAAAAATCAAATTTCAGCCTGTTTTTTTGATTTATGTCAAGACATCGGGCGAAATTAACATATTCCTCTCTAGTTCCATTCGTATTTCGGTCGATTTGAAACTAGCAAAAAGTTAGCATAATCCGGTATCTTAAAGCAGAAAACAAGCATTTTGAAAGGATATGGAGTTGAGCAGAGGCAAAACAGTCCGCAATCCACGAACAATCTGCAAATTTCTAAGCCAAAATCATTGCGATTTTTTCAATGAAGCCGGGCAGCTCCCCGAATTTTCGGAAGCAAAAAGAACATGGAGATATATTTCTCGCAACTTTTCCGTAACTTTGCAGCGTTTGATAATAAATAAGATAGGAATGGATTTTAAGTACGATGTAATTGTTATTGGTGCCGGACATGCTGGTTGTGAAGCGGCAGCCGCTGCTGCAAATTTAGGTTCGAAGACTTGTCTCATTACGATGGACATGAACAAAATCGGGCAGATGAGTTGCAACCCGGCTGTAGGTGGAATTGCCAAAGGACAAATAGTACGTGAAATAGATGCACTGGGTGGACAGATGGGATTGGTGACAGACGAGACAGCTATCCAGTTCCGAATACTGAACCGTTCGAAAGGTCCCGCCATGTGGAGTCCCCGCGCCCAATGCGACCGTGCCAAATTTATCTGGTCGTGGCGGGAGAGACTGGAGAACACACCCAATCTTCATATCTGGCAAGATACCGTATGCGAACTTCTCGTTGAAGACGGTGAAGTGACCGGAGTGGTCACTGTGTGGGGCGTTACTCTTACAGCAAAATGTATCGTGCTCACCGCAGGAACTTTCCTCAACGGACTGATGCACGTAGGACGCCACCAGTTGCCGGGCGGAAGAATGGCCGAACCGGCTTCTTATCAATTGACGGAATCCATCGCTCGCCACGGTATCACTTACGGCAGAATGAAAACCGGAACTCCGGTACGAATCGACGCGCGCAGCGTTCATTTCGACCTGATGGAAACGCAGGATGGAGAATGTGACTTTCACAAGTTCTCTTTTATGAATACGAGCGTACGCCACCTGAAGCAACTGCAATGCTGGACTTGCTACACCAATGAAGAGGTACATCAGATTCTGCATGAAGGTTTGCCGGATTCTCCCCTATTCAACGGACAGATTCAAAGCATCGGTCCACGTTATTGCCCAAGCATCGAAACAAAGATAGTGACCTTCCCCGATAAAACACAGCATCAGTTGTTCCTTGAACCGGAAGGAGAAACCACACAAGAGTTGTATCTTAACGGATTCTCTTCTTCGCTTCCGATGGACATACAAATTGCCGCATTAAAGAAAGTTCCCGCTTTCAAGGATTTAGTGATTTACCGTCCGGGATATGCTATCGAATACGATTATTTCGACCCGACGCAGTTAAAGCATACGTTGGAATCGAAGATTATCGGCAACCTGTTCTTTGCCGGACAAGTAAACGGCACTACCGGATATGAGGAAGCAGGCGGACAAGGATTGGTAGCCGGAATCAATGCGCACATCAATTGCCACGGCGGAGAGCCTTTCACATTGGCACGCGACGAAGCATATATCGGCGTATTAATCGACGATTTGGTAACTAAAGGTGTGGACGAGCCTTACCGTATGTTTACTTCACGCGCAGAATATCGTATCCTGCTTCGCATGGATGATGCCGACATGCGCCTGACCGAACGGGCTTACAAACTCGGACTGGCAACGGAAGAACGTTATCAATTAATGAAGAGCAAGAAAGAGGCGGTAGATCAGATTGTGTCTTTCGCACACAACTACTCGATGAAACCGGCATTAATTAACGACGCACTCGAAAATATAGGAACAACTCCCCTACGCCAGGGATGTAAACTGATAGAAATACTGAACCGTCCGCAAGTGACGATTGGAAACATAGCGGAATACGTTCCGGCATTTCAACGGGAACTGGATAAAGCAACCAGTGCCAATCAAGACCGGAAAGAAGAGATTCTTGAAGCTGCCGAAATCCTAATCAAATATCAAGGATATATTGACAGGGAGCGAATGATAGCGGAAAAGCTGGCGAGACTGGAAAGTATTAAAATCAAAGGTAAATTTGATTATGCTTCCATTCAATCGTTATCGACGGAAGCCCGTCAGAAACTAATAAAGATAGACCCGGAAACAATTGCCCAAGCAAGCAGAATCCCAGGAGTATCACCGAGCGACATCAACGTATTACTGGTACTTTCGGGACGCTAGGCGGCAACGTTTCACGTGAAACAAAGCATTTAAAGAAATGATATAATTCAATGATTATGAGCAAAGAAACGCTAATTAAAAGCATTCGGGAAATACCGGATTTTCCAATTCCCGGAATCCTGTTTTACGATGTTACCACTTTATTCAAAGACCCATGGTGTCTACAGGAATTATCGAACGTTATGTTTGAGATGTATAAGGAGAAAGGCATCACTAAAGTAGTAGGAATAGAATCAAGAGGTTTCATCATGGGGCCTATTCTGGCTACCCGTTTGAACGCAGGATTCATCCCCATCCGCAAGCCCGGCAAACTTCCGGCAGAAACACTTGAAGAAAGCTACGACAAGGAATACGGGCAAGACACCGTGCAGATTCACAAAGACGCGTTGGACGAAAACGACGTAGTGCTGCTGCACGATGATTTACTGGCAACGGGCGGAACAATGAAAGCAGCCTGTGCACTGGTAAAAAAGCTAAAGCCAAAGAAAGTATATGTTAACTTCATCATCGAATTGAAAGACCTGAATGGAAAATCTGTATTCGGAGATGATGTAGAAGTGGAATCCGTATTGTCTTTATAAAGGATTTGATTATATTTGCAGGGCGTAGTTGAACTACGCCCTTTTTATTTTAGCAGTTTCTCATTAGTAGTCTCTCATCCCTAACGATTATGAATACAGAACCGGAAAGCAAAACCAATGAATATTTGAAAGGAATCGTAGCCAACCTTCCCGACAAGCCGGGTATCTATCAATACCTGAACACGGAAGGGACAATTATATACGTTGGAAAGGCGAAAAATTTAAGGAAAAGGGTCTATTCCTATTTCAGCAAGGAGCATGAACCGGGGAAGACCCGGGTGCTCGTCAGCAAGATTGCCGATATTCGCTATATTGTGGTCAATACGGAAGAGGATGCTTTGCTGCTGGAGAACAATCTGATTAAGAAGTATAAGCCGCGTTACAATGTGATGCTGAAGGACGACAAGACGTATCCTTCCATCTGCGTGCAGAACGAGTACTTTCCGCGGATTTTCAGAACCAGGAAGATTATCAGGAACGGTTCTTCTTATTACGGGCCGTATAGTCATATTCCGTCGATGTATGCACTGCTGGATTTGATTAAGCATTTGTATCCGTTGCGCACCTGCAATTTGAATCTGACGCCGGAGAATATACGTGCCGGGAAGTTCAATGTATGCCTGGAGTATCATATTAAAAACTGCGCAGGGCCCTGCATCGGACTGCAATCGCAGGAAGATTATCTTAAAAACATCGATGAAATCAAGGAGATTCTGAAAGGAAATACACAGGAGATCGGCCGGATGTTATTGGAGAAGATGCAGGTATTGGCGGCTGAGATGAAGTTTGAAGAAGCGCAGAAGATAAAGGAGAAGTATCTGCTGATAGAGAATTACCGTTCGAAGTCTGAGGTGGTAAGTTCTGTTCTGCATAATATTGATGTATTCTCCATTGAAGAAGATGAAGCCAATTCGGCTTTTATCAATTATCTGCATATTACGAATGGGGCTATCAACCAGGCATTCACTTTCGAGTATAAGAAGAAGCTGAATGAGTCGAAAGAGGAGCTTTTGACGCTTGGTATTATTGAGATGCGGGAGCGTTATAAAAGTATGTCGAAAGAGATTATCGTTCCTTTCGAGCTCGATTTGGAATTGAATAATGTCGTTTTCACCGTTCCGCAGAGGGGAGACAAGAAGAAGTTGCTAGACCTTTCTATCTTAAACGTGAAGCAATATAAGGCTGACCGGCTGAAGCAGGCGGAGAAGTTGAATCCTGAGCAGAGAAGTATGCGTTTGATGAAGGAGATACAGCAGGAATTGCATTTGGAAAGACCGCCTTTGCAGATTGAATGTTTCGATAACTCGAATATACAGGGGTCTGATGCCGTGGCTGCCTGTGTCGTATTCAAAAAGGCCAAGCCATCGAAGAAGGATTACCGGAAATACAATATAAAGACGGTTGTAGGGCCGGATGATTACGCGTCGATGAAAGAGGTCGTAAGAAGGCGTTATCAGCGCGCTATCGAGGAGAGTTCTCCACTACCCGACCTGATTATTACTGACGGTGGAAAAGGGCAAATGGAAGTCGTCAGGGAAGTTATTGAGGATGAGTTGAATCTTAATATTCCGATTGCGGGATTGGCTAAGGATAATCGCCACCGCACATCGGAACTGCTTTTTGGTTTTCCGCCGCAAACTATCGGTATCAAGCAGCATAGTCCGTTGTTCCGCTTACTGACACAGATTCAGGATGAGGTGCATCGCTTCGCTATCAGTTTTCACCGTGACAAACGGAGTAAACGGCAGGTGGCGTCTGCGCTGGATAGTATCAAGGGAATCGGTGAAAAGACTAAGACAGCCCTTTTGAAGGAGTTTAAGAGCGTAAAACGAATCAAAGAAGCCTCTCTAGAGGAGATTGGCGCTATCGTTGGGGAAGCGAAAGCAAAGACTGTAAAAGAAGGGCTGAACAATGAATAATATTTTTCTTTCAACGTACTGTTTTCTCTTTCTAATTTTGTAAATTTGCCTTTCATAATCACGAAATAGAATAAATAGTAATGCGAACAGTTATACAACGGGTAAGTCATGCGTCAGTGACCATTGAAGGGAACTGCAAGTCTGCCATCGGAAAAGGGATGCTGATATTGGTCGGCATCGAGGAAGCGGACGGACAGGAAGACATCGACTGGCTCTGCAAAAAGATAGTAAATCTACGTATTTTCGACGATGAAAACGGGGTGATGAATAAGTCCATTTTAGAGGACGGGGGCGAAATTTTGGTCATCAGTCAGTTTACACTGCATGCTTCGACGAAGAAAGGAAACCGACCCTCATATATCAAGGCGGCAAAGCCGGAAGTCTCTATCCCACTCTACGAGCGATTTTGCAAGGATTTGAGCTATGCATTGGGAAAAGAAATTGGCACGGGCATCTTCGGAGCGGATATGAAGGTCGAACTTTTGAACGACGGTCCTGTTACTATATGCATGGATACTAAAAATAAGGAGTAAAAAATGACTTTAGAAGAAGCTCAAAAACAGGTAGACCAATGGGTCAAGACATACGGTGTCCGCTACTTCAGCGAACTGACAAATATGGCGGTTCTGACGGAAGAGGTAGGCGAACTGGCACGTGTAATGGCACGCAAATACGGCGACCAGTCCTTTAAAGAGGGAGAGAAAGACAATCTCGACGAGGAGATAGCAGACGTACTTTGGGTGCTTCTCTGCATCGCCAACCAGACGGGTGTAAACCTCACCACCGCCCTTCAGAAGAGCATGGACAAGAAAACGAAACGAGATAATCAAAGACATATCAATAACCCAAAACTGAAAGAGCATGGAAGAGAATAACTCACAGCCTAACAAGTATGATGCCGCATTGGCAAAGTATAATACACATCTGAACGATGCAGATATTCAGGCTCGCGTAGCTGAACTGATTGAGAAAAAAGTACCGGAAAATAATACGGAAGATATTAAGAAATTCCTGTTCAACTGCATCGACCTGACTACTTTGAACAGTACGGACAGCGATGAAAGCGTGATGCATTTCACGGAAAAGGTCAATAAGTTCGACGACGAATATCCCGACTTGAAGAACGTGGCTGCTATCTGTGTATATCCAAACTTTGCCGCTATCGTGAAGAATACGCTGGAAGTGGATGGCGTCAATATCGCTTGTGTGTCGGGCGGTTTTCCTTCCTCACAGACTTTTATCGAGGTGAAAGTGGCAGAGACTGCACTGGCTATTGCAGACGGTGCGGACGAGATAGATATTGTCATTTCTATCGGCAAATTCTTGAGTGGCGACTACGAAGACATGTGCGAGGAAATACAGGAATTGAAGGAAGTATGCAAGGAACATCACCTCAAAGTAATCCTCGAAACGGGCGCTTTGAAGAGTGCTTCCAACATCAAGAAAGCCTCTATCCTATCCATGTATTCGGGCGCAGATTTCATCAAGACATCTACAGGAAAGCAACAGCCTGCCGCTACCCCCGAAGCTGCTTACGTGATGTGCGAAGCCATCAGGGAGTATTATCAGAAGACAGGTATCAAAGTTGGCTTCAAACCGGCAGGTGGAATCAACACGGTGAACGATGCGATTATTTATTACACTATCGTCAAGGAATTGCTGGGCGAAGAGTGGCTGGACAACCAACTGTTCCGCTTGGGAACGAGTCGCCTGGCCAATCTCCTGCTCTCGGATATTAAAGGCGAAGAAGTCAAATTCTTCTAAGAAAGTCAAAGGCTACATTAGCAATTCAAATATGCCTCACCGCGCTGGCTTCCGTATAGACGGAAGCCGACGCGGTATTTTTTATTTAAGAAAAACTAAAGATAGTTATTAAGGAATCAGGAAAATTCCTTATCTTTGTAAGTGATTTAGCGAAGAAAATATAGCTAATTAGTTATATTAGAGAACGTTTCATTTATTACCAACTTCCTGGAATTCGGCAAAATTCAAAGTTATGAACGGTAATAAGCAAACGGGTCTCACGCACCTTCATGTATATACTTTTGTTATATAGCGAACGGAGCGTGGGACTGTTGCTTGTATTATCATAACGGCTAGCCGAAGCCTCAGGAGAATATATGTCAACAGTCCTCACGCTTTTTGCGATTTTTAATGGAAGTACCAAGGATGGAAACACATGTAAGAACGATACGATTCAATCCCAATCCTCTGAATCTCTTCCTCGGGAATGAGAGAAAGAAAGGGCTCCGTATAGGCTATATGGAAGCCGTACTGGATGGCTTCTATCTCAATTCTATAGACACCGGCGTACATCCGCAAAAGTTATCAAGGTTCCTATCGGAAGATTTTCACTGTACAGATACCGAGTCCGTCACCGGATTATTTCAGTTCCTTATCAACGAAGGTGACAGGGTTTCCTATCAAATCATGCTCCCCTATCTGCTCTCGACAAGCAACATCTGCGAGTTCGAGGAAATCATCCACAAACGTTTCTTCGGGGTTGAACGCTTCATTCAGCAGGGAAAGAATCTATACAATTTCGTGAAATATACAGAGGAAAGAAGAGACCCGATTATATGGATTAATGACTTGGAAAGAGGGGTTGTCGGATGGGATATGGGACTGCTGGTCGGGTTAGTTCGCGCGGCTTTGGGCAGTGGATACATTACCAAAGAAGAGGCTTGGGAGTATATCGGACAAGCGGGCGCATTGTGTGCAGCAGATCTTCGCACGCCGGAAGAGATAGACAAAAGTTACCTGCTCGGACGAGCTATGAAATCAGGAAGAATAGAAGATTGGGACAAGTCACTGACTTGTTATTCGCTGCTGGACAAGTACAGGAAGTAATTACTTTTCGCGGTCTACTACATACTCCAAATAGGCGCGGAGTGCTGCACAAATCTCAGAATCCGGCAGGGAAGCCAGCAGGTCAAAGGCTTTCTGCTTATAGAGGTTCATCGTACGGACTGCATATTCGATACCGCCGTTTTCTTTGATAAACTCGATTAAACGGGCTATTTCGTCAGGGGTAGCCGTACCTTCCTTCACCTTAAACGCAATCTCTTGCATGGCGCTGTCCTTCGTTTTGTTCAGCACATACAGGGCAGGCAGTGTCAGTTTCCCTTCGAGCATATCGTTGCCGGTCGGCTTGCCGATTTCTTTGCTATCGAAGTAATCGAAGATATCGTCCTTTATTTGAAAGCAGATACCTATATATTCGCCCAGCAAGCGGGCAAATTCGGCTTCATCCTCACCTACTCCCACCGAGAAAGCGGCAGCTTTTGTGCAGGCTGCAAAGAGAGCGGCGGTTTTCTTACGGATGACATCGAAATAAACTGATTCGGAGAAGCTATGATTGCTTACATTGGAGAGCTGGAGCAATTCGCCGTCGGCGAGGTCCTGCCCCAATGAAGATACTAACTGGATAATAGGGTGGCTGTGCGTCTGTTCGGCATGAACAAGGCTTGTAGCCAGCAAGTAGTCGCCTGTCAGTACAGCTACCTTATTATTAAAGATAGCATTCACCGAAAGTTGTCCGCGTCGTTCGGTACTTTCGTCCACCACATCATCGTGCACCAGGCTGGCTGTGTGAAGCAGCTCCAGGGAGACGGCGGCATGAAGCGTGGAAGGGCGGACAGCACCGTAAAGGCGCGCTACCAACAGGACGAGGATAGGACGCATCATCTTACCATTCCTCTGCCGTATATGAGATACGACGCTGTCGAGCAATGCATTCGAACTGGAAAGAGAACTATCAAAAAGATTTTTGAAATCCTCCAGTTCCGCTTCAATCGGAGTCCTGATGAGTGAGATACTGTCCATTAATACGTAATTTGTGCACAAAAGTAATAATAAAACGCTTAATACGGTATTTTTTTGTACTTTTACCATGAAAAATTAATTAAATCTATGGATTCAGATAATAAATTATTTCTTTTAGACGCTTATGCACTGATATATCGGGCGTATTACGCCTTTATCAAGAACCCAAGAATCAACTCCAAAGGATTCAATACTTCAGCAATCCTGGGCTTTGTCAACACGCTCGAAGAGGTGCTGAAAAAGGAGAATCCGACGCATATAGGAGTGGCTTTCGACCCTTCCGGGCCTACTTTCCGCCACGAAGCTTTTGAACAATATAAAGCGCAACGCGAAGAGACTCCCGAAGCAATCCGCCTGTCCGTACCTATTATAAAGGATATTATAAGGGCTTATCGTATTCCTATTCTCGAAGTGTCGGGCTACGAGGCCGACGACGTGATAGGAACTCTTGCCACCGAAGCCGGCAAGCAGGGGATTACGACGTACATGATGACGCCCGACAAGGATTACGGCCAGTTGGTGAGCGACAAGGTATTCATGTACCGTCCCAAGCATACGGGTGGTTTTGAGGTAATGGGTATCGAAGAGGTGAAAGCCAAGTTTGATATTCAGTCGCCCGCGCAGGTGATTGACATGCTGGGTTTGATGGGTGACTCTTCGGACAATATTCCCGGTTGCCCCGGTGTAGGCGAAAAGACTGCGCAGAAGTTGATTGCCGAGTTCGGAAGTATCGAGAATCTGCTGGAGCATACCGACCAACTGAAAGGGGCACTGAAAACGAAAGTGGAAACGAACCGGGAATTGATTACGTTCTCGAAGTTCCTGGCAACTATCAAAATCGACGTCCCCATCCAACTTGAAATGAATAAGCTTATCCGCGAAGACGCAGATGAAAATTCACTCCGCAGTATTTTTGAGGAATTGGAATTCCGGACACTCATTGACCGCGTGCTCAAAAAGGAGACTACCGGAAATGGAATGACGTCCCCAGCCGGAAGTAAGACGCCAACCGGAAAAGGCACTCCCGCTCCTCTCCCACTTTTTCCCGAAGAAGGGGGAGCCGTGCAAGGCGATTTATTTGCAAATTTCACGGGCAACGAGCCGGGCGAAGCAAAAAAATCAAATCTAGAGACGTTAGAATCGCTTGATTATAACTACCAACTCATTGATACAGAAGAGAAAAGGCAGGAAATTATTCAAAAGTTGCTTACATCGAAAATTCTCTCGTTAGACACGGAGACGACGGGAACGGAACCGATGGACGCAGAATTGGTCGGAATGAGTTTTTCTATTGCCGAAAATGAAGCATTTTATGTTCCTGTCCCTGCCGAGCAAGAAGAAGCGTTAAAAATCGTCAACGAGTTTCGTCCGGTCTTTGAAAATGAAAATTCGCTGAAGGTAGGACAGAATATCAAGTACGACATGATTGTTCTTAAAAATTATGGCGCGGATGTGAAAGGCCCGCTTTTCGATACAATGATTGCGCATTACGTTCTTCAGCCGGAACTTCGTCACGGGATGGATTATCTTGCGGAAATTTATCTGCACTATCAGACGATTCATATTGACGAACTAATCGGACCGAAAGGTAAGAATCAGAAGAATATGCGCGACCTTGACCCGAAGGACGTCTATCGTTATGCTTGCGAAGATGCGGATGTAACGTTGAAGTTGAAGAAGGTGCTGGAGGAGGAACTAAAGAAGAATGATGCCAAAGGGTTGTTCTACGATATAGAGATGCCACTTGTTCCGGTATTGGTCAATATAGAAAGGAACGGGGTATTGCTGGATACGGAAGCATTGAAACAATCGTCTGCCCATTTCACGGCGCAGATGGAAAACATCGAGAAGGAAATTTACGAGTTGGCAGGCGAGACTTTCAATATTGCTTCACCCAAGCAGGTCGGCGAAGTGCTGTTTGACAAATTAAAGATTGTAGAGAAAGCGAAAAAGACCAAGACGGGACAGTATGTCACTTCGGAAGAGGTGCTTGAAAGTCTTCGTCACAAGCATCCGGTAGTGGAAAAAATTTTGGAACACCGCGGGCTGAAAAAGTTGTTGGGAACGTATATCGACGCACTGCCTTTATTAATCAATCCACGCACAGGCCGGGTACACACGTCTTTCAACCAGACGGTCACCGCTACGGGACGTCTGAGTTCGAGCAATCCGAACTTGCAGAATATCCCTATCCGCGACGAGAACGGAAAGGAAATCCGCAAGGCATTTATTCCCGATGAAGGTTGTCTTTTCTTCTCGGCGGACTACTCGCAGATTGAATTGCGCATTATGGCGCATCTCAGTGAGGATAAGAACATGATTGATGCTTTCCTCAGCAATCACGATATTCATGCTGCTACGGCTGCGAAAATCTATAAGATTGATTTGAATGATGTAGGTTCGGATATGCGCCGTAAAGCCAAGACTGCCAATTTCGGTATTATATATGGTATATCCGTATTCGGTCTTGCCGAACGGATGAATGTAGACCGGAAAGAAGCCAAAGAATTGATTGACGGGTATTTCGAGACTTATCCGGGCGTGAAGGCGTATATGGACAAGAGTATTCAGGTGGCACAGGAAAAGGGATATGTAGAAACGATTTTCCACCGGAAGCGTTTCTTGCCGGACATTAATTCACGAAATGCCGTTGTACGCGGATATGCGGAACGAAATGCCATTAATGCGCCTATCCAGGGGAGTGCGGCGGATATTATCAAGGTAGCCATGGCCCGTATTTACCAGCGCTTCCAGGCGGAAGGGATACAGGCGAAGATGATTCTGCAAGTGCATGACGAATTGAACTTCAGCGTTCCCGTCAACGAGAAAGAACGCGTGGAGGAAATCGTTATCGAGGAAATGGAGAAGGCATATCGCATGCATGTGCCCTTGAAAGCTGATTGCGGATGGGGAAAGAATTGGCTTGAAGCACATTAATAAGAGGCGACACAGGTCATACTGACAGAGTACATATCAGAAAACCGGGGAGTAAAAGATGTAATAACATTATTTAACTCGATATCCATAAAGCTAGTAAAAGGAACACTTTCTCAACGAAGTGATTCATTCTATATCCGGCAGATTGACTGCCGGATATTTTTTTGTCACCAATATTGGCAAAAAGCAACTGTTACCCTCTACCCCCTCTTGACATTTTGACAATCTTTCAGCATTTAAATTGCATAAATACCAAATTAATATGTAAGTTTGCAGCGTAAAAATGATGCAGTTGTAGAAATATGAAAGTATAACTCAAAAACTTAAATAGCCATGAAAGCAAAAGTATCTTTAAAAATGTTCGTTTTATCAGCAGTTCTTCTTGTTGTGTCGCTTGCTACTTCTGCACGTAGCTACGATGGTCAATTGATTTATAATCCGGTAGAAGAAAATGGTGTAACAGTAGGACAAACCGTTTACAAAATGGACGGTAATACTCTCGCTAATTATATGAAGTACAATTATAAGTACGATGATAACAAACGTATGATTGAAAGTGAAGCCATGAAATGGAACAGCAGTAAGGATGAATGGCAAAAAGACTTACGCATCAATTACATTTATGAAGGCAAGACTGTCACTACCAATTATTATAAATGGAACGCTAAGAAACAAACCTACGTATTGGTTCCCGAAATGACCGTCACGATGGATAATACAAATATGTAACATAACTCTCTCTCATTCTAATATTCTAACAAATAGAGACGCCGATTCTGATGAAGAAGTGGCGTCTCCCCATTTATATATAAGTCCGATTATATAATAAGCTCGGCAGGTTATAATACGTACAAGCGTTCTTGCAGCTCTTTCAGGAAATTACGGGAGATAATCAGGTCGCTCCTGTCATGAAAGGGCGGATAAAGCTGACAGCACTTTCCGTCAATCATAGCCAGATAATTTACATTTACAATAGCAGACTGACTAATCTGTATGAAAGCTTGTGAATAACCGATAATATCTTCGGCTTTCGTATTCCGTTTCAGGTTCAGCCGGGACTGGTTGAACAGTACGACCTGCCATTGGCGCTTCTCTTTCAGGTATTCGAAGAAACCGATTTCTTCCAGTCGCAAGAATTTGAATCCGGTCACTGTGCTAATCATAAACATGCCATGTTGCGGCAGCAGAGCATTGACAGAAGACGCGAAGGAAGGCGGCGGAAGCAACGCAGAGGTTGACATGGCTTTCCGGTAACGGTCTATAATCACTTTTAAATCTTCGTGTTCGAAGGGCTTCAGCAAGAAGTCGAAAGCGGATTCACGCAGGGCTTGCAGCAGATATTTGTCATAAGAAGTATAGAATACCACTTTCATATCCCACAATACATCATCCCTTATTTCACTCAGCAGGTTAAGGCCGAGCATATCCGGAAGCTCTACGTCAAGAAATAGTAAATCTGGACGCAGTTCCATAACCATCTTCTTACCCTTTGTGCCATTGCTTGCAATTCCCTTTACTTCAAATTCACGATAGGGTGCCAACTCATGGCGCAAAGCATCAATCGCCGAACGCTCGTCGTCAATGATAACTACTTTATACTTTTCTTCTGTCTCCATCATAAATCATAAGAAAAACGAAACGGGATATATACCGAGACTTGCGTTCCGGTCTGTCCATCGTTTCTGTTGGTTATATCAAAACGTATTTTGTCACTTTTATTTTTTGTATTTAGTAACTGAATGGTTTGGTAAAGCACTTTCAGTCCTGTACCGGTGCCGCGTGTCGCGGAAGCCACCTGCGGAAGATACCCGCGACCGTTGTCGGTAACCGTAATGCGGATTCCGTTCTCCTGACGGGAGACGGATATGGCTAGTTCTTTAGCTCCGTCCTTTCCTGCCAGTCCGTGCTTGATGGCGTTTTCTACGGGAATCTGCACAATCATAGAGGGAATCATGATACGGGTGGCATCCAACCCGTCTTCTACCGTGACTGTCGGGGTGAAATCCTCTCCGACACGTCCTTTCTCCAGGTCGATGTAGGAGCGTACAAAGTCCAGTTCGTCCTGCAATGGTACACTCAGTTTCTCCGTCAGTTCGAGACTTCGTCGGAGATATTTCACCAGTCCCATCAAGTTTTGTTTCACATCTTCCGAACCATTGAACTGATTAATCTCGCGTCCCAGCACATTGAAAGTAAAATGAGGGGAAATACGGCTACGCAGATTCTCCATGCGGACACGGTTTATCTGTTGGAAAAAACGCTCGCGAAGGAATTCCCGTTTCTTGCGCATATACCAGATGATGACTACCGTACCGGCTATGAGCAGCAGGCAGACAAGTACCCAAATATAGACGCTTAGTTTCAGGACTCTCATTTCTCCGGCCTGCTGTTGGATTTGTATCTCTTTACGCAGCACAATCGTGTCCTGCTGATAGCGCATATCCAGTTCGGCAACACGCATCTGCACCCGTTCGCTACGGATGGAGTCGTCCAAATGACCATTGCGCTTCAGATATTCATAGGCACGGCGGTAATCACCGGTGCGTTCAAAATAATGCTGGAGATACTGGTTGCGTATGGTCAGCATATTGGCATCGAGATGCCCCACGGGAGCAGTGCGGGCAATCATTTTTTGTGCCTGCGCGATGTTTCCTTTCTTCAGGGCAAGTTCAATCATTTGGGTTTCGATGTAATGTACTGCCGAGTTATGCTGTATTTTAGAGAAGAAACGATAACTTTCATCCAGGCATATCTGTGCAGAGTCGAGGTTGTCGGTCAATACATAGAGTTCACCCAGGTTCACTTTGACAAAATTCTGTTCGAATACCATTTGCGAATGAGCGGATACCAGTTCATTGGCTCTGCGCATGTATTTCAGGGCTTCGCGGTAGTCTTTTTTGTAGTAATAGTGGTTGCCGCGGTTGTTGAGGTATGTCCATTTCTCGCCTACGTTCATTTCATCGAAGAATTGTCCTGCCAAGTCGTAGTAATGGTTCGACAGTTCAAAATCACGGAGTTCCATATAGGTTTGCCCCAGTCCGTAGTAGACGGGGAATTTCGCATGTTCGGACAAGTTCAACGAGTCGCAGAGGAACAGGGCACGGCGATAGTACGAAGCGGTATGCGCCAGGTCGCCGCGGTGCAGATAGGCATCGGCTGTGTTGATGCATATATCGGGAAGAATATGGAGCCGGTTCCCTTTCAGGCGGTATTGATAGGCTTGCTTGTAGCCGATGATGGCAGAATCGGGACGGTTCAATTGCATCCATACGTTTCCTGCCATGTTGTAGACATCGGACAGTACGTCATTCCATTGCGGACAGTCATTCGCTTTGCGGGCAAATTCTTTCACCTGACGGTGATAGTAAAGTATGGAATCGAAATCGGAAGAGACAAAGAATGTTTTCCCATATAGGGCGAGAAGGCGGTAGTAGACTTGGGAATCCTGCACTTGCACCAGTGCTTCACGTATCTGTGAACGGGAATAAAGTACGTTGGCAAACAGAGAATCCTGCACACGGGTTTCCAAAGAATCAACAAAAGTCAGTTCACATAAAGACTTGCTATGATGTTTATTAGTATATCCACAACTCAATAACATCAACAGCCCCAACAGCCCAAACAGTTTCATAGTAGCCCTTCGATTCATCTGCCCCTTATTCATGTCATGTTTTGAATGTGACAAAAATACATTATTTATCCTGAATCCCAACGAATTTTATTATTTTTTTAATACCTTTGTCCCCATATAAATATGAGCAACTGACCTAATGAGTCCACTGAACTTCACCCACATTTTGACACAGGCAGTCGATGAGCTATCGGAAAGCGAATCTTACAAAGGACTGTTTCATCAACACAAAGATGGCGAACCACTGCCCTCTGCTAAAATCTTGTATGAAATTATCGAGCTTTCACGCTCCATTCTCTTCCCCGGATATTACGGGAATTCTACTATCAACAGCCGGACAATTAATTATCACATCGGTGTAAATATTGAGAAACTGTTTGATTTGCTCTGCGAGCAAATCCTGGCGGGATTGTGTTTCGGAACCAATAGCGCAGGGAAATGCAGCGTCTGCTCCGACACGGAGCGGGAAGAAGCCGCACGCCTTGCCTCGAAGTTTATCAGTAAGTTGCCTGCCATGAGGAGAATACTGGCAACCGACGTGGAAGCCGCTTACAACGGTGACCCTGCTGCCGAAAGCTATGGTGAGGTAATCTTCTGCTATCCGGCTATCAAGGCTATCAGCAATTATCGCATCGCGCATGAATTGCTGGAACTGGGTGTTCCGCTGATTCCGCGTATCATCACGGAGATGGCGCACAGCGAGACGGGTATAGACATCCATCCGGCTGCGAAAATCGGCAGCCATTTCACTATCGACCACGGTACGGGCGTCGTTATCGGTGCAACAAGTATTATCGGCAATAATGTCAAACTGTATCAGGGTGTCACCCTGGGAGCCAAGAGTTTCCCGCTGGATGCGGACGGAAAGCCTATCAAGGGTATCCCCCGCCACCCGATTCTGGAAGACAATGTGATTGTTTATTCCAATGCCACTATCCTGGGCAGAATCACTATCGGATGCGATGCGACCGTGGGCGGCAATATTTGGGTGACAGAGAATGTGCCCGCAGGAGCGAGAATCGTACAAACTAAAGCAAAAAAATAAAATCAAATAACTATATATGAGCGAACAATTCGAGATGATAGCCAAGACCTTCCAGGGACTGGAAGAGATACTTGCAGAAGAACTGACAGCATTAGGAGCCAACGATATCCAAATAGGACGCCGGATGGTTTCATTCACCGGAGATAAACGTATGATGTATAAGGCCAATTTCTGCCTTCGTACCGCTATCCGCATCCTGAAACCAATCAAGAACTTCACAGCGAAGGATGCTGACGAGGTTTATAATCAGATACAGGCTATTCCATGGGAAGAATATCTCGATGTAAACAAGACTTTTGCTATCGACGCAGTGGTGTTCAGCGATGAATTCCGCCATTCGAAGTTTGTTTCGTATAAAGTGAAAGATGCGATTGTGGACTACTTCCGCGAGAAAACCGGAAAGCGTCCGTCTGTCCGCATCAATAATCCGGACGTATTGCTGAATATTCATATTGCGCAGACTACCTGTACGCTGTCTTTGGATTCTTCGGGTGAGTCGTTGCACCGCCGCGGTTATCGCCAGGAAGCAGTAGAAGCTCCGCTGAACGAGGTGTTGGCGGCAGGGATGATTCTGATGACGGGATGGCGCGGGGATTGTGACTTGATTGACCCTATGTGCGGTTCGGGTACTATTCCTGTCGAAGCTGCTCTGATTGCAAAGAATATTGCTCCGGGAGTGTTCCGCAAAGGATTCGCTTTCGAGAAATGGGTGGATTTCGATGCGGATATGTTTGATGATATTTACAATGACGACAGTCAGGAGCGTGAATTTGCTCATAAGATTTATGGATATGATAATAATCCGAAGGCTAATGAGATTGCTACACACAATATAAAAGCCGCGGGTGTATCGAAGGATATAGTGCTGAAACTGCAACCGTTCCAGCAGTTCGAACAACCGAAGGAGAAGTCAGTCATTATCACGAACCCGCCTTATGGAGAGCGTATTTCTACCAATGATTTGCTCGGGCTTTATCAAATGATTGGTGAGCGTCTGAAGCATGCGTTTGTCGGTAATGAAGCGTGGGTATTGTCTTATCGGGAAGAGTGTTTCGACCAAATCGGTTTGAAAGCCAGTCAGAAAGTGCCTTTGTTCAATGGCCCGTTGGAGTGTGAATTCCGCAAATATGAGATTTTTGACGGAAAGTACAAAGAATTCAAGAGCCAGGAAGGAGAAGAGGAAGACAAGAAAGACTCCGAAGGGGAACAAGCTCCAAGATTCAGAGAAAGAAAAGAGTTCAAGCCACGTCGCGAGGGTGAATTTAAACCACGACGCGAAGGGGACTTCAAGCCACGCAGAGAGGGTGAATCCAGACCTCGCAGAGAAGGAGATTTCAAACCACGTAGAGAAGGCGGTGATTTTAAAGGTGGCGACAGGGATAGAAAGCCACGGGGAGACTTCCGCGGGGGAAGAGATTCAAGAGCGCCGAGAGAGTTTAAGGGGAATCGGGAGCCGAGGATTCCGAAGAAGGAAGAGGAATAGTCATTCTATTTTGGTAATTTACTTACCTAATAAGTCGCTATTTAGTAACTAAGTAGAAACTTGAAGTTCCAAATTGGAATTTCAAGTTTACATCATAAATCAAATGACTAGTCCCAATTTGAGATCAGTTTAAGCAAAAGAAAAAATGGATGATATAACCATTATTGAAAACAAAATATATGAAATCAGGGGGCAGAAAGTGATGCTTGACTTCGATTTAGCAGAAATGTATGGAGTTGAAACCAAACGACTCAAAGAACAAGTGCGTCGTAATATTGAACGTTTTCCCGCTGAATTTATGTTTGAACTAACTAAAGAGGAAGCTATAATTTCAAGGTCGCAAATTGCGACCTTGAAAACAGGACAAGGATATAATATCAAATATCTTCCATTTGCATTTACTGAATATGGCATAGTTATGTTATCTAGTGTTCTCAAATCCAAGACTGCTATAGACGTGAACATCAATATAATCCGCGCCTTTGTGCGTATGCGCCAATATCTTCTATCCAATGTACCCAAAAAGGAGTTGGAAGAATTAAAGCAACGTATTGAATATCTTGAAGAAGACATAACTTCTGATAGAGAAAGTTATGAGAAACAATTTGATGATCTATTTAATGCTTTTGCAAAAATAAGTGCAATTATCCAATCGAGACAAACTCCTTTGGACAGAGTAAAAGTAGAAGGATTTAAAAACAAATAATAAAGAAAAGAGCAATGAGTAAAATTGGAAAAAGAACCATCCTGTTGTTGATGGCACTACCAATCGGATTCAATGTTATGGCACAAGAAACCAAAAAGCCAACACTGGAAGAATTGATTCCGGGTGGCGAAAGCTACCTTTATGCAGAAAACCTGTACGGACTGCAATGGTGGGGTGATGAATGTATGAAGCCGGGCGTGGATACGCTCTATTCGATTCAGCCTAAAACGGGAAAAGAGACGATGGTCATCACCCGTGAACAAATCAACAAAGTACTTGCTGAAAATGAGGCTGGGAAATTATCACACCTGTACTCCATCCGCTTCCCGTGGGCGGACAAACCACAGATGCTATTCACAGTAGCAGGAAAGTTCATCACGTATGACTTTAAGAATAACCGCATTGTCAGCACCCTCAAGTTAAGAGAAAAGGCAAACAATGAGGACTATTGCGCAGCCAACGGCAACGTAGCTTACACAATAGGTAACAACCTGTACGTAAACGAACAAGCAGTGACCAACGAGCCCGAAGGCATCGTTTGCGGACAATCCGTACATCGCAACGAGTTCGGTATCAATAAAGGTACTTTCTGGAGTCCGAAAGGCAGCCTGCTCGCTTTCTACCGTATGGATGAAAGCATGGTTACACAATACCCGCTTGTAGACATTACCGCACGTGTGGGAAAAGTAAACAACGTCCGCTATCCGATGGCGGGAATGACCAGCCATAAAGTACAAGTAGGTATCTACAATCCTGCAACCGGAAAAAGCATTTACCTGAATACAGGCGACCCTACCGACCGTTACTTCACAAATATCAGTTGGTCGCCGGATGAGAAAAGTCTCTACCTCATAGAAGTGAATCGCGACCAGAATCACGCCAAACTTTGCCAATACAATGCAGAGACAGGTAACCTGATAGAAGTTCTTTATGAAGAGACGCATCCCAAATACGTCGAACCGCAAAATTCAATCGTATTCTTACCATGGGATGCCACCAAATTCATCTATCAAAGCCAGCGTGATGGTTACAATCACCTTTACCTCTTTGATACACGCACCAAGACGTACCCCGAAATACATTCCTCTGCAACAGGTGGAACATACCAGCAGTACTACAAGGTACGACAGTTGACCAAAGGCAATTGGCTGGTAAAAGACATCCTCGGCTTCAATGCCAAACGCAAAGAAATCATCTTCACCGCCATCGAAGGCTTGAAGAGCGGGCACTTTGCAGTAAATGTCAGCAACGGAAAGATAAGCCAACCGTTCAGCAGCTGCCAAGAAAGCGAACACAGCGGTATTCTTAACGCATCGGGCACTTATCTTATCGACCGTTATTCGACGAAAGACCAGACACGCACCATCAACCTGGTAGACACCAAGAGTTTTAAAGAAACTGCCAACCTGCTGACTGCCAAAAGTCCCTATGAAGGCTACCAAATGCCAAGCATCGAAACCGGAAGTATCAAAGCAGCCGACGGCATCACCGACCTGCACTACCGTCTCATGAAACCGGCAGACTTCGACCCGAACAAAAAATATCCGGTCATTGTCTACGTCTACGGCGGCCCTCACGCACAATGCGTCACCGGCGGATGGCAGAACGGCGCACGCGGATGGGATACTTACATGGCCAACAAAGGCTACATCATGTTCACCATCGACAACCGTGGCAGCAGTAACCGCGGACTGGAATTTGAAAACGCCACCTTCCGCCATCTCGGCATCGAAGAAGGCAAAGACCAGGTGAAAGGTGTAGAATACCTGAAATCCCTGCCATACGTAGACGGCGAGCGTATCGGCGTACACGGATGGAGCTTTGGCGGCCACATGACCACCGCCTTGCTACTCCGTTACCCGGAAATATTCAAAATAGGCGTTGCCGGCGGCCCTGTAATCGACTGGGGTTACTATGAAATCATGTACGGCGAACGCTATATGGACACTCCCGAAAGCAATCCCGAAGGCTACAAAGAATGTAACCTGAAGAACTTTGCCGGACAACTGAAAGGCCACCTATTGATTATCCATGACGACCACGACGACACATGTGTGCCACAGCATACACTGTCGTTCATGAAAGCCTGTGTAGATGCCCGCACCTACCCCGACCTGTTCATTTACCCGTGCCACAAGCACAACGTATCAGGCCGCGACCGTGTACATCTGCACGAGAAAATCACCCGGTACTTTGAACAGAACCTGTAAGCTGCAAAAAGTAACCGCATCCATATCCAGACAAATAACAGTATAACTTATAACAGTACAAAGATGAAGATATTATTACTAGGCTCGGGCGGCCGCGAACATGCAATGGCATGGAAAATTGCCCAAAGTCCGAAAGTTGAAAAACTATACATTGCCCCGGGTAATGCCGGAACAACTGCCGTAGGCGAGAATGTCAACATCAAAGCAACTGATTTTGAAGCTATCAGTACCTTCGCAAAGGAGAAAAACATCGAAATGATAGTAGTAGGCCCCGAAGACCCGTTGGTAGAAGGCATCTACGACTATTTCCAAGACCGTCCCGAGCTGAAACATATCGCCGTTATCGGCCCATCGGCAAAAGGAGCGCAACTGGAAGGAAGCAAGGAATTTGCCAAAGGCTTTATGATGCGCCATAATATCCCGACAGCCCGCTACAAAAGCATTACTGCCGAAAACCTTGAAGAAGGACTCGCTTTCCTCGAAACACTGGAAGCTCCCTACGTACTGAAAGCCGACGGTCTTTGCGCCGGAAAAGGCGTTCTTATCCTTCCTACACTGGACGAAGCGAAGAAGGAACTGAAAGAAATGCTGGGCGGAATGTTCGGTTCCGCATCCGCAACCGTTGTTATCGAGGAGTTCCTTAGCGGCATCGAATGCTCCGTATTCGTCCTGACAGACGGAGAGAACTACAAAGTCCTTCCCGTAGCCAAAGACTACAAACGTATCGGCGAAGGCGACAAAGGACTCAACACAGGCGGTATGGGCAGTGTAACCCCTGTCCCGTTTGCCGATGAAGTATATATGGAGAAGGTACGTACCCGCATCATCGAACCGACCATCAACGGACTGAAAGAAGAAAACATCACCTACAAAGGCTTCATCTTCCTCGGACTGATCCGAGTGAAAGGCGAACCGATGGTTATCGAATACAACGTCCGCATGGGCGACCCTGAAACAGAAAGCGTGATGCTACGCATCCAAAGCGATTTCGTCGAACTGCTTGAAGGCACAGCCGCAGGCAACCTGAACGAGAAAACACTGGAAATGGATTCGCGCTCGGCAGGTTGTGTAATCCTCGTCAGCGGCGGTTATCCCGAAGCCTACGAAAAAGGATTCCCCATCAACGGACTGGAACAGGCGGCCGCTACGGACAGTATCATCTTCCATGCCGGAACAGCCCTGAAAGACGGTCAGATAGTCACAAACGGCGGACGTGTCATTGCGGTCTGCTCTTACGGCGCAACGAAAGAAGAAGCACTGGCACAGAGCTACAAAGTGGCGGATATGATTGACTTCGACAAGAAATACTTCCGTCGCGACATCGGATTCGATTTGTAATAGAAAACAGATACTGTAGACTGTCCAAACAGAGTATTAACACCCTGTTTGCAGGCTATTAATAGTTGACTCGTCAAGTATTAACAGTTGAGCCGAGAAGTATTAACAGTTGGGAACTCAAGTATTAACACCTGAGAAGTTAGTTGCCAATACCGTTCAGGCAAGCTATTAGCACTCTGAACATCAAGTATTTGCATCTATAGAATCCAAAGTAGACAGATAACGAGTGATAGATTCATGAGAAATAAAAAACTACAAAATCAGATAACAGCAGGACGGCTCACCCTGCCTGCCGTTATCTTTATCTGCACCCTCTGCTGGGTGTCGACCTATTTTTTATTTCCCGACCTCATAACTTCCACCACACGGGAAAGCCTTCCCTCATTTTGGCAAGCTACCCGTGACTCTCTGCTCCCGAGTTGGGCGGAACGAATCGTCAGTTTTCTTGTTTACGCCGTTATCGGTTATTTCCTGATTGAGCTGAACAATCAGTTCGGCATTATCCGCATGAGGGCTTCGATGCAGACGGCTATTTACTTCCTGCTGGTCACCGCCTGTCCGGAGATGCATCTGTTATACGCAGGAGACATTGCTGCCCTGGCTTTCCTTATTTCGATTTATTTCTTATTCAGGAGTTATCAGCAATCGCGTGCGGCAGGCTATCTGTTCTATTCCTTCCTCTTTATCGGGGCGGGAAGCATCCTTTTTCCCCAGCTTACCGTGCTTTCTGTGCTTTGGTTGCTTGAAGCCTACCGGTTTCAGGCGCTTACGCCACGTAGTTTCTGCGGTGCATTGCTCGGATGGACGCTGCCTTACTGGATGTTGTTCGGACACGCCTTCTTCTACAATGAAATGGAACTGTTCTACCGTCCTTTCATCGAACTGACAACTTTCGGCGACGTCTTTAACTTGCAGATTCTCCAGACTTGGGAACTGGCAGTGCTCGGCTATTTGCTCGTGCTGTTCATTGTCAGCGCCGTTCATTGTATTGCCGCCGGCTTTGAAGACAAGATACGCACACGCGCCTATCTTCAATTCCTGATAGACCTGACTATCTTCCTCTTCCTGCTGATAGCCATCCAACCGAACTATTGCAGCGATTTGTTGCCGCTACTTATGATAAGTTGCAGCATTCTCATCGGGCACTTTTTTGTACTGACCAACAGTAAAAGCTCGAATGTGTTTTTTATTGTTTCACTGGTCAGTCTCATCCTCTTATTTGCATTTAATATATGGACGCTTTTATAGATTCAATCGTACAACTCCTCATAGAGTGGGGACTTCCGGGATTATTCATCTCGGCTTTACTGGCAGGAAGCATCGTGCCCTTCAGTTCCGAACTGGTACTGGTGACACTGGTGAAACTCGGCCTGCCCCCTGTCGCCTGCCTGCTGTCCGCCACTTTAGGCAATACGGTCGGCGGAATGACGTGCTACTACATGGGGCGTCTGGGCAAAATAAGCTGGATTGAGAAATATTTCAAAGTAAAGAAAGAAAAAGTAGATAAAATGGTGAACTTCCTGCAAGGAAAAGGAGCATTGATGGCATTCTTTGCCTTCCTTCCCGCCATCGGGGAAGTGATAGCCATTGCACTGGGATTTATGCGGAGCAATACATGGATTACCGTAGCTTCCATGTTTGTCGGCAAATTAGTACGTTATATCCTTCTTCTGTATGTGCTCGAAAGCGCCTGGGACGCAGTGGCAGGATAGGGGATTTTTCAAGTATTAAGTATCAGGTATTAAGTATTTTAGAGATTGCGTGATGAAAAGGATTATTGAGAGAACCGAAGACGGGAGTGCTACCCTGTTTGTTCCGGAATTGAATGAGCATTATCATTCAACGAAGGGAGCACGCACGGAGTCTCAACATATCTTCATTGATATGGGGCTTAAAGCGTCTGCCGCCATTTCTCCACGTGTCCTTGAGATAGGCTTCGGAACAGGACTAAACGCCTGGCTCACGCTCGAAGAAGCAGAAAGAAGCGGACGGAACGTACACTATACAGGTCTGGAACTGTATCCTCTGGAATGGCAGATGATAGAGCAACTGAACTATGTCACGAACGATGAACAAGTAACAGTGAACGGCGAACAGCAAACAGCCATCGAACTGTTTAAACAGCTCCACACATCTCCCTGGGAAGAAGAAGTAGAACTGACCCCGCACTTCACCTTACGGAAAGTACAAGAGGACTTTAAGAAGTTGAGAATGGAGAATGGAGAGTTGAGAGTGAACAATACCAATGACGGTACAATCAACTCTCAATTCTCAACTCTCAACTCTCCATTTAATCTCAACTCTCAATTTAATCTCGTCTACTTCGACGCCTTCGCCCCGGAAAAGCAGCCGGAAATGTGGTCGCAAGAACTATTCAACCGCCTTTATGTTTTATTAGCTAAAGACGGTATTCTCACCACCTACTGCGCAAAAGGCATTGTACGACGAATGTTGCAAGCAGCCGGATTCATCGTAGAACGTCTTCCGGGCCCCCCGGGCGGCAAACGGGAGATATTACGCGCCCGTAAACAAGAGTAAAAACAAGAATAAGATAAAAAGAAACCCTCGAAATAAAAGAAAAACCATGAGAAAGCAACTAAAAGATATAAGAACGCTCCTTCTCCTTAGTTCCTGCCTGTTAGTGGCAGCCTGCACAGGACGCTCGTCCAAAAGTAATAACGGCGATGAGGAAAAACCGGTGATTACCGTCACACTCGAACCGCAGCGTTACTTCACCGAAGCCATCGCAGGAGATAAGTTCAAGGTAGTCAGCATGGTTCCCAAAGGTTCCAGTCCGGAGACATACGACCCTGTCCCCCAACAGCTTGTTTCCCTCGGAGATAGCAAAGCTTATTTCCGCATCGGATACATCGGCTTCGAACAGACCTGGATGGAACGTTTGATGAACAATACGCCCCATATCCAAGTATTCGATACTTCCAAAGGCATCGACCTCATCCTGAACAACGGCGACCATGACCACGGACACGGACATGGCCCCCATGACGGCCATACCCACGCCGTAGAGCCGCACGTATGGAATTCTACCGCCAATGCACTAATCATCGCCGGAAACACCTACAAAGCCCTCAGCCAACTGGATAAAGCCAACGATGCATACTATATGGCACGTTACGACTCTCTCTGTCAGCGTATCCAGCATACCGACAGCCTGATTCGTCAACAACTCTCCGCACCGGAAGCTGCCAAAGCCTTTATGATTTACCATCCTGCACTCTCCTACTTCGCCCGCGACTACGGATTGCATCAGATTTCTATCGAGGAAGGCGGCAAAGAGCCTTCTCCCGCCCATCTGAAAGACCTGATAGACCTCTGCAAGGAAGAAGATGTACGTGTAATTTTCGTTCAGCCGGAATTTGACAAACGCAATGCGGAAACCATCGCGCAACAGACCGGAACGAAGGTTGTCCCCATCAACCCTTTAAGCTACGACTGGGAAGAAGAGATGCTGAATGTAGCCAAAGCTCTCGCTCCTACCGAAACAAAAGAATAAACGACTAGAAAACAATATCAGAGAAAGCCCAATGACAAAGCCAATTATCGAAATAAAGAATCTTTCTGCCGGATACGACGGCCGCAACGTTCTCCATGACATTAATCTTGCTGTCTACGAACGGGATTTTCTAGGTATTATCGGCCCGAACGGCGGTGGAAAGACAACGCTTATAAAATGTATCCTGGGGTTGCTAAAGCCCACCGGCGGGGAGATTATATTCAATTGCAAGCCTTCACTGGGCTATCTGCCCCAATACAGCACCATTGACCGGAAGTTTCCCATCTCGGTAGAAGAAGTGATCCTCTCCGGCCTAAGCATACAGAAGTCACTTTCATCCCGGTTCACGCCCGAACAGAAGGAGAAAGGTGGACAAGTCATCGCCCGCATGGGGCTCGAAGGGCTTGAACACCGTGCTATCGGACAATTAAGCGGCGGACAGTTGCAACGCGCTCTTTTAGGACGCGCCATCATCTCCGACCCTTCAGTGCTTATTCTGGATGAACCCAGCACATACATTGACAAGCGTTTTGAAGCACGTCTCTATGAGTTACTCGCTGAAATCAATAAAGAGTGTGCCATTATTCTCGTTAGCCATGACATCGGCACCGTGCTGCAACAGGTGAAGTCTATCGCCTGTGTC